>NZ_JBEUEI010000018.1:0-85739 GCF_041020755.1 Kineococcus terrestris
CGGGCCCGCCGCCCGGGGAGGTCCCGGGCGGCGGGCCCGCCGTCGTGCGGCCGCGCGCCGCTCAGGTGAAGGCGCCGACCCCCGTCAGGTGGCGGCCGACGATGAGGGTCTGGATCGACTCGGTGCCCTCGTAGGTGTGCAGCGCCTCGACGTCGGCCATGTGCCGCGCCACCCGGTGCTCCAGCAGGATCCCGTTGCCGCCCAGCAGGTCCCGCGCCATCGCGGTGACGGTGCGGGCCTTGCGGGTGGCGTTCACCTTCGCCAGCGAGGCCTGCGTGTCCGTCAGCCGGCCCTGCTCGGCCAGCCGGGAGGTGCGCACGCAGTACAGCTGCATCGCGGTCACCTCCGCCAGCATCGTCACCAGCTTGTCCTGCACGAGCTGGAAGGAGGCCAGCGGCTTGCCGAACTGCGTGCGCTCCAGCGAGTACGCCAGCGCCACCTCGTAGGCGGCGGTGGCGTGCCCGAGCGCGCCCCAGGCGATGCCGGCGCGCGTGGCCGACAGCACCAGCCCGGTGTCGCGGAAGCTGCGCGCGCCGGGCAGCTTGTTCTCCGCGGGCACGCGCACCCCGTCCAGGCGGATGTCGGCGTTGTGGATGGCCCGCAGCGACGCCTTGCCCTCGATGACGCTGGCCTCGTACCCGGGCGTCCCCCGCTCGACGAGGAAGCCCTGCACCTGCCCGTCCTCCCCGCGCGCCCACACCACGCACACGTCGCAGGCCGTTCCCAGGCCGATCCAGCGCTTGGCGCCGTCCAGGACGTACTCGTCGCCGTCGCGGCGGGCGGTGGTGGCCAGCGCGACGGCGTCGGAGCCGTGGTCGGGCTCGGTGAGGGCGAACGCGCCGAGGACCTCCAGGCGGGCCATCGCCGGCAGCCAGCGCCGCTTCTGCTCCTCGGAGCCGAGGAAGGCGATGGAGCGCATCGCCAGCCCGGCCTGCACGCCCAGCAGGGTGGCGAAGCTGCCGTCGCCGCGGGACAGCTCCATCGTCACCAGCCCGGCGGCGGTGTGGCTCAGGCGCGGGATCCCCGGCCCCTCCAGCCCGTCCCCGACCAGTTCGAGGGAGGCGTACTCCTTCAGCAGGTCCAGGGGCATCTCCGCCCGCTCCCAGTACCCGCCGGCGACGGGCACGAGGCGCTCGTCGACGAACGCGCGGACCGAGGCCCACACGCGCCGCTCCTCCTCGGTCAGGTCGGCGGCCAGGTCGAAGTAGTCGACGCCGGTGGGTGTGCTCACGCGTGCTCTCCCGTCGTGCTCGGTCGCGGGGCGCGGATCTCGCGCTTGAGGATCTTCCCGGTGGCGCCCTTGGGCAGGGACTCCTGCAGCCAGACGTGCCGGGGGTACTTGTAGGCCGCCAGGACGGCCTTCACGTGCGCCTGCAGCTCCTGCGGGGTGGCGCTGGCGCCGGGCTTGAGGACGACGGCGGCGCCGACCTCCTCGCCCAGCCGCTCGTCGGGGACCGCGACGACCGCGGCCTCGGCGACGGCGGGGTGCTCGTAGAGGACCTCCTCGACCTCGCGCGGGTACACGTTCATCCCGCCGCGGTTGATCATGTCCTTGGCGCGGTCGACGATCCGGTAGTACCCGTCGGCGTCGCGGGTGGCCAGGTCGCCGGTGCGGAACCAGCCGTCGGCGTCGACCGCGAGCGCCGTGGCGGCCGGGTTCCCCCAGTAGCCCTTCATGACGTTCTCCCCGCGCACGACGACCTCGCCGACCTCCCCGGGTGCGGCGGGCGAGCCGTCGGCGGCGCGCAGGTCCATCTCGCAGCCGCGCACCGGGGTGCCGATGGACCCCGGCCGGCGCTCGGCGTCGGGGTGGTTGAAGGAGGCCACGGGCGAGGTCTCCGACAGCCCGTAGCCCTCCAGCACGGTGCAGCCGAAGCGCGCCTCGAAGGCGTGCAGGAGCTCCACGGGCAGCGAGGCGCCGCCGGAGACGCACAGCCGCAGCGAGGAGACGTCGGCCCGCTCGGCGCCGGGGTGGTGCAGCAGCGCCCCGTACATGGTGGGCACGCCGGCGAAGCAGCGGACGCGGTCGCGCTCGACCGCCGCGAAGGCGGCGGCGGGGTCGAAGCGCGGCAGCAGGGTGATCGCCGCGCCGGCGACGACGGCGGTGTTGAGCGCGCACGTCTGCCCGAAGGCGTGGAACAGCGGCAGCGCGCCCAGGACCGTCTCGCCCGGCTGCAGGCGGATCAGGGTCTCCTGGCTGGTCAGGGCGTTGGTGAGCAGGTTGCGGTGGCTCAGCTCGGCACCCTTGGGCGCCCCTGTGGTCCCCGAGGTGTAGAGGACGACCGCGGTGTCCTCCGGGTCGGGCAGGTGGACGTCGCGCAGCGGCTCGGCACCGGCGAGCAGGTCCTCGCCGGGGTCCTGCTCCGGGTCCACGACGAGGACGCGGGTGTCGACGCCGACGGCCCCGGCGTGCGCCGCGTCGGCCGTCGCGCGCCAGACCAGCGCCAGGCGCACCCCGGCGTCGGCGAAGCAGTGGGCGACCTCGCGGGCCTGCAGCAGCGGGTTGAGCGGGACGACGACGGCACCGGCGCGCAGGGCGCCGTAGTAGAGGACGCAGAAGTGCGGGACGTTCGGCAGCGAGACCGCCACCCGGTCGCCCGGCTCGACGCCGTGGGCGCGCAGCAGGCCGGCCGCGCGGGCGGTGGCGTCGTCGAAGGCGGCCCACGTCAGGACGGCGTCGTCCAGGCGGACGGCGGGGGCGTCGGGGCGCTCGGCGGCGTGCCGGGGCACGAACTGGGCGAGCGAGACCGGGGGCGGGCTCGTGGGGCTCGGGGCGTGGCTCATGGCGGCTCCCTGCAGGCGGCGTCGGCTACAGCCCGGCCAGTCTCGCACGTTCCCGGCACCGGCGGTACCAGGTACTCGTCAGTACCGACCGGCACCGGGCGACGGCTGGTCGTGGACGGGCGGGCGGCCTTGCGATGATGGGGACCATGTCCGACGCGTCCGCCCAGACCCTCCCGTCGACGGCCCCTGCGCCGTCCGGTCCCCCGCCGACCGCCCCCGGCGTCGTCGTCCCGGACCGCCCGACGGTCGACGGGCTGGAGGAGCGCTGGGCCGCCGCCTGGCAGGAGGACGGCACCTACGCCTTCGACCGCACCCGCGAGCGCGCCGACGTCTACTCCGTCGACACCCCGCCGCCCACGGTGTCCGGCTCCCTGCACGTCGGGCACGTCTTCAGCTACACCCACACCGACGTCGTCGCCCGCTACCAGCGCATGCGCGGCAAGTCGGTCTTCTACCCGATGGGCTGGGACGACAACGGCCTGCCCACCGAGCGGCGCGTGCAGAACTACTTCGGCGTGCGCTGCGACCCCTCGCTGCCGTACGACCCCTCCTTCGTGCCGCCGGAGAAGGCCCCCAAGAGCGACCGCGACTTCGTCCAGGTCTCCCGGCGCAACTTCGTCGAGCTGTGCGAGCGGCTGACCGCCGAGGACGAGCAGGCCTTCGAGGCCATGTGGCGCCGCCTCGGGCTGTCCGTGGACTGGTCGCACACCTACTCCACGATCTCCCCCGCCGCCCGCGCCACCGCGCAGCGCGCGTTCCTGCGCAACCTCGCCCGCGGCGAGGCGTACGCCGCCGAGGCGCCCACCCTGTGGGACACCACCTTCCGCACCGCCGTCGCCCAGGCCGAGCTGGAGGACCGCGAGCGCGAGGGCGCCTACCACCGCGTCGCCTTCGAGCGCACCGGCGGCGGCGAGCCCGTCTTCATCGAGACCACCCGCCCCGTGCTCATCCCCGCCGTGGTCGCCCTCGTGGCGCACCCGGACGACGAGCGCTACCAGCCGCTGTTCGGCTCCACCGTGCGCTCGCCGCTGTTCGGCGTCGAGGTGCCCGTCGTCGCCCACCGCCTGGCCGAGCCCGACAAGGGGTCCGGCATCGCGATGATCTGCACCTTCGGCGACACCACCGACGTCACCTGGTGGCGCGAGCTGCAGCTGCCCACCCGCGCCGTCATCGGCTGGGACGGCCGCCTCGTGCGCGAGGTCCCCGAGTGGATCGCCGGCGGGCCCGGCGAGGCGCTGTGGGCCGAGATCGGCGGCGCGACGGTCCACACCGCGCAGGAGAAGGTCGTCGCCGCGCTGCGCGCCAGCGGTGCGATGGTCGGCGAGCCGAAGAAGATCGTGCACCCGGTGAAGTTCTACGAGAAGGGCGAGCGCCCCCTCGAGATCGTCACCACCCGCCAGTGGTACCTGCGCAACGGCGGCCGCGACGGCGACCTGCGCGACGCGCTGCTCGCCCGCGGCGCCGAGCTGGACTGGCACCCCGAGCACATGCGCCACCGCTACGACCACTGGGTCGGCGGCCTCAACGGCGACTGGCTGATCTCCCGGCAGCGGTTCTTCGGCGTGCCCTTCCCCGTCTGGTACCCGCTGGACGCCGACGGGCAGCCCCGCTACGACGCGCCGATCCTGCCCGAGGAGTCGGCGCTGCCGGTGGACCCGGCCTCCGAGCCCGCCCCCGGCCACGAGGAGTCCCAGCGCGGTGCGCCGGGCGGTTTCGCCGCCGACCCCGACGTCATGGACACCTGGGCCACCTCGTCGCTGACCCCGCAGATCGCCGGCGGCTGGGAGCGCGACGAGGACCTGTTCGCGCGCGTCTTCCCGATGGACCTGCGCCCGCAGGGGCAGGACATCATCCGCACCTGGCTGTTCTCCACCGTCGTGCGCTCGCACCTGGAGCACGGCGCGCTGCCCTGGCGCCGCGCCGCGCTGTCGGGCTGGATCCTCGACCCCGACCGCAAGAAGATGTCCAAGTCCAAGGGCAACGTCGTCACCCCGCTGGCGCTGCTGGAGGAGTACGGCTCCGACGCCGTGCGCTACTGGGCCGCGCGCTCGCGCCTGGGCACCGACGCCACCTTCGACACCGGCCAGATGAAGATCGGGCGCCGGCTGGCGATGAAGGCGCTCAACGCCTCCAAGTTCGTCCTCGGCCTCGGCGTCGAGCGCGGGCTCGCCTCGGCCGACCCGGCCGCCGTCACCGAGCCGCTGGACCGCAGCGTCCTCGCCGGCCTGGCCGAGGTGGTGCGCACCGCCACCGAGCGGTTCGAGGACTACGACCACGCCACCGCCCTCGACGTCACCGAGCGCTTCTTCTGGGGCTTCTGCGACGACTGGGTCGAGCTGGTCAAGGACCGCGCCTACGGCGCCCGCGGCGAGGAGGCCGCCGCCTCGGCGCGCGCCACCGCCGCCATCGCGCTGCGCACCCTGCTGCGCCTGCTGGCCCCCTTCCTGCCGTACGCCGCGGAGGAGGTGTGGTCGTGGTGGCAGGACGGCTCGGTGCACACCGCCCCCTGGCCCACCGTCGACGAGCTCGGCGCTCCCGACACGACCACCACGGGCGTCCTCGACGCGGCCGGGCAGGCGCTCACCGCCCTGCGCAAGGTCAAGAGCGAGGCGAAGGTCTCGCAGAAGACGCCCCTGACCGCCGCCACGATCACCGGCCCGGCGCACGTCCTGCACGCCGCCCGGCTCGCCGAGGCCGACGTGCAGGCCGCCGGCCGCGCCGCCTCGATCACCTGGCAGGAGGCGCCGGTCGTCGAGGGCGAGCAGGCGGCGGCGCTCGCCGCGCAGGCGGAGATCGCCGAGCAGGGCTGAGGTCGCGGGGCGCCCGCTCCGGGCGTGGGCCGGTCGGTGGCGGGCGCTCCGGCCGGCTCTCCGCCCGCCACCGGGCGGGTCTCCACGGGCTGCTGGGACGGGCGGGCTCCGGACGCCGGCCTGCGCACCCGCCACCGCCCTGTCGTCCCGGACCGTCCCCGGGCCTCCTGGGAAGGTCGTCGGCCGTCCCCGGACCGTGCCGAGGTGTTCCGGGCCGTCATCGTGAGCCCCGCCGGAAGAGGGTGACGGGGTGTCGTGGACGCCGGGCGTCCGGAGCCCGCGCCCTCCGGCGAGCGGGACGAACCCCCCGGTCCGGCGCGGGCGGAGAGCCCGGCGGCCAGGACGCCCCGGCTCCCGGCGACGAGACCGACCCCGGACGCGGCAGGACCCCGCGGCGCACGCACCGCGGGGTCCCGTCGAGACAGCGCGAGGTCAGCGCTCCACGTCGCCGCGGATGAACGCCTCGACCGCCGCGCGGCCCTCGTCGTCCGGCATCTGCACCGGCGGGGACTTCATGAAGTACGCCGACGGGCTGGTCAGCGGGCCGCCGATCCCCCGGTCCAGGGCGATCTTCGCCGCGCGCACCGCGTCGATGATGACGCCCGCGGAGTTCGGGGAGTCCCACACCTCGAGCTTGTACTCCAGGTTCAGCGGGACGTCGCCGAACGCGCGGCCCTCCAGGCGCACGTACGCCCACTTGCGGTCGTCGAGCCACTGGACGTAGTCGCTGGGGCCGATGTGGACGTTGCGCGTGCCGAACTCGGCCTGCACGTTGCTCGTCACGGCCTGCGTCTTGGAGATCTTCTTGGACTCCAGCCGGTCGCGCTCGAGCATGTTCTTGAAGTCCATGTTGCCGCCGACGTTCAGCTGGTAGGTGCGGTCCAGCTTGATGCCGCGGTCCTCCAGCAGCTTGGCCAGCACGCGGTGCGTGATGGTCGCGCCGACCTGGGACTTGATGTCGTCGCCGACGATCGGGACACCGGCCCGCGTGAACTTGTCCGCCCACTCGGGGGTGCCGGCGATGAACACGGGCAGGGCGTTGACGAAGGCGACGCCCGCGTCGATCGCGCACTGCGCGTAGTGCGTCGCGGCGTCCTCGGAGCCGACGGGCAGGTAGCAGACGAGCACGTCGGCGCGCGCCTCGCGCAGCGCGGCGACGACGTCGACCGGCTCGGCCGGGGACTCGGTGATGGTCTCGCGGTAGTAGCGGCCCAGGCCGTCCAGGGTCGGCCCGCGCTGCACCGTCACGCCGGTCTCGGGGACCTCGGCGATGGTGATGGTGTTGTTCTCGCTGGCGCCGATCGCGTCGGCCAGGTCGGTGCCCACCTTCTTCTCGTCGACGTCGAAGGCGGCCACGAACTCCAGGTCGCGCACGTGGTAGTCGCCGAAGCGCACGTGCATGAGGCCCGGCACGGTGGCCGTCTCGTCGGCGTCGCGGTAGTAGTGCACGCCCTGCACGAGCGAGGCGGCGCAGTTGCCGACGCCGACGATCGCGACGCGGATGGGTCCTGCCATCAGGGGGTCTCCTCACGAGAGGTGGCGGGTGGCGGCGCGGGGGCCGCCGGTGCGGTGGCTTCGGCGCTGATGAGGCGGTCGAGCCAGGCGACCTCGCGGCGCACGGTCTCCAGACCGTGCCGCTGCGCCTCGAGCGCGTAGGCGTCGAGCTGCGCCTGCGTGCGGTCGATGGTGCGGGACAGGTGGTCCAGCCGCTCGAGCAGCCGGGCCCGGCGGCCCTCCAGCAGGCGCAGGCGCGTGCGGGGGGCGACGCGGGTGAACAGGGCGAACCGCACGCCGAAGGCGTCGTCCTCCCAGGCGTCCGGCCCGGCGTCCTCCAGGAGCCGGCGCAGGCGCTCGCGGCCCGCGCCGGTGACCTCGTAGACGACGCGGGGGCGGCGGCCGGCGGCCGGGGCGCTCCGCGTCTCGGTGACGCACCCGTCGGCCTGCAGCCGGCGCAGGCAGGGGTAGAGCGTGCCGTAGGAGAGCGCGCGGAAGGCGCCGAGGCGCACGTCCAGGCGCCGGCGGACCTCGTAGCCGTGCAGCGGACCGTCGGCCAGCAGGGCGAGCACCGCCAGCTGGAGGGCGTCCGTCCGCCGCCTGACCACCGCGCACCTCCTCGACAGATGCATCGGTTCGATGCATCGCCCTGAACGTAGACGGGATCACACCGGTCGGCAAGCGCCACCGGGCGTGGCGGCCCGGCGGGGCCTGTACGGTCCCTGCATGGTCACGGGTCCCGCCGAGAACCTCGAGCGAGAGCTCGCCGTCCTGCTGCGCCGGTCGCGCGCGATCTCCCGCGAGACCGCGCGCTCGGTGCACCCGGAGCTGGAGCCCGAGGCCTACAGCCTGCTGGTGCGCCTGGACGACGTCGGCTCGGCGCGCCCGTCGGACCTGGCCGCCTTCTTCGGCATCGGCAAGCCGACGCTCAGCCGGCAGGTGCAGCTGCTGGAGCGGCTGGGCTTCCTCGAGCGGGCCGCGGACCCCGACGACGGCCGCGCGGTCCTGCTGACCCTGTCCCCCACCGGCCTGGAGCAGGTGCACGCGGCCCGGCAGGCGCGCCGCCAGCGGCTGCACGACCGGCTGGCGTCCTGGGACGACGCGGACATGGCGCAGCTGGCGGACCTGCTGGCGCGCTTCAACGCCAGCATCATCTGACCCCCGCCGCGCCCGCGCGGCACCTCGCGGGACCGTCTCCGGCCATGAAGTTGCATGCGGCAACCACCAGTCGTACAGTTGCCTCATCGCACTGACTTCGACCCCCGAGGTGCCCGTGGCCACACCGCACGCCTGCTCAGCGCTCGTCGACGTGCTGCCCGGGGTGCTCCGCACCCGCCGGGCGCTGGCCGGTCCCCCCGGCGCCGCCGCCGCGCTGAGCGCCCTGGCCGCCGTCCACGAGCTCGGCGGCCCCCGCGTCTCCGAGCTCGCCGACCACCTCGGCCTCGACCTGTCCACGGTCAGCCGCAAGGTCGCCCACCTGCGCCGCCTCGGCCTGCTGGAGGCCGTGCCCGACCCCGACGACGGCCGCTCGCACCGGCTGTCCACCAGCGCCGCCGGCCTCGCCGAGCTGCGCGAGCAGCGGCGCCGCCTCGTCGGCCGCCTCGTCGACCACCTCGACGACTGGGACGACGACGACCTCGACCGCCTCACCGGCCTGCTCGGGCGCTTCGGGCGCCCGGCGGGCCCCCCGGGCGCCGGCGAGGAACCCCGACCCACCACCCGCACGCAGCAGAGGACCGCATGAGCCGCACCGCACCCCCGTCCGCAGCCCCCGCGGCGGCACCCGCCACGGCGGGGCCGTCGGGGGTCGTCATGACCCACCGCCAGGTGCTGGAGGCGCTCTCCGGCCTCCTGCTCGGCATGTTCGTGGCGATCCTCAGCTCCACCGTCGTCTCCAACGCCCTGCCCCGCATCGTCAGCGACCTCGACGGCACCGAGTCCGGCTACACGTGGGTCGTCACCGCGGCCCTGCTGGCCACGACGATCTCCACCCCGATCTGGGGCAAGCTGTCCGACCTCTTCTCCAAGAAGCTGCTCGTGCAGGTCGCCCTGGTGGTCTTCGTCGTGGCCTCCGCCATCGCCGGGCTCAGCCAGAGCATGGCCATGCTCATCACGATGCGCGTCTTCCAGGGCCTCGGCGCCGGCGGCCTGACCGCCCTGGCCCAGGTCATCCTCGCCTCGATGGTCTCCCCCCGCGAGCGCGGGCGGTACTCCGGCTACCTGGGCGCCACCTTCGCCCTGGCGACCGTCGGCGGCCCGCTCATCGGCGGCGTCGTCACCGAGCACCTGTCCTGGCACTGGTGCTTCTACGTCGGCGTCCCCTTCGCGGTCGCCGCCTTCGTCGTGCTGCAGAAGACCCTCGACCTGCCGGTCGTGCGCCGCGAGGTCCGCATCGACTACGCCGGCGCCCTGCTCATCGCCGCCGGCGTGTCCTCCCTGCTGGTCTGGGTCTCGCTGGCCGGGCACCAGTTCGACTGGGCCTCCTGGCAGACCGCCGCGATGGTCGCCGGCGGCGTCGTGCTCCTGGCCGTGGCCGTGCTCGTGGAGAGCCGCGTGGCCGACCCGGTCATCCCCGTGCGCTTCTTCCGCAACCCCACCGTCGTGCTGTCGGCCCTGGCCAGCCTGTTCGTCGGCGTCGCCATGTTCGGCGGCACCATCTTCCTCAGCCAGTACTTCCAGCTGGCGCGCGGCGAGACGCCGACGATGTCCGGCCTGCTGACCCTGCCGATGATCGTCGGGTTGTTCCTGTCGTCCACGATCGCCGGGCAGGTCATCACCCGCACCGGCCGCTGGAAGGGCTGGATCGTCACCGGCGGAGTCCTGCTCACCGCGGGCCTGGGCCTCATGGGCACCGTGGAGTGGGACACCCGCTACTGGGTGCTGGCGCCGTGGATGTTCCTCATCGGCACCGGCGTCGGCATGATGATGCAGAACCTCGTGCTGGCCGTGCAGAACGTCATCGAGCCGCGCGACCTGGGCGCCGCGAGCTCCTTCGTGGCCTTCGCCCGCACCCTCGGCGGCGCCATCGGCGTCTCGGCCCTGGGCGCCGTCCTCGCCCACCGCGTCGAGGACCACCTCGTCAGCGGCTTCACCGCCGCCGGGATCGACCCGGCCGCCCTCGGCGGCGACACCCGCGGCATCCCGGACCTGGCGACGATCCCCGAGCCGGCGCGCGGCCTCGTGCAGGCCGCCTACGGCTCCGGCGTGGCCGACATCTTCCTCGTCGCCGCGCCCTTCGCGCTGCTCGCGCTCGTCGTCTCGCTGTTCTTCAAGGAGGTCGCCCTGCGCGGGCCCGCGCAGCCGGGGGACGCCGCGACCGGCGGCGACGCCGCCCAGGAGCCCCGGCAGACGCAGGAGTGGTCGACCTCCCCGGCCGAGCGCGCCGAGCGCGCCGAGCGCGCCGAGCGGGACGCGACCGCCGGCGACGGCGGCACCGGCCTGCACGTGGGCGGCACCGTCACCCACCACGACAGCCGCCCCCTGGCCGGGGCCGTCGTCACCCTCGCCGACCAGTCCGGCCGCCAGGTGGCGCGCACCACCAGCGACCAGGACGGCACCTACCGCCTGCCCGTGCCCACGGGCGGCACCTACCTGCTCATCGTCGCCGCCGACCACGTCGCGCCCTCCGCGCAGCTCGTGGCCGTCGGCGACCGGCCCGCCGTCCGCGACGTCGTCCTGGCCGGCCGCTCGGCCATCACCGGGCGCGTCCTGGGCCACGACACCCGCACCGACGCCCACACCGGCGTGCCCGGCGCGCTGGTGACGCTGACCGACGTGACCGGCGAGGTCGTGGGCGCCACCCGCACCGACGGCGGCGGCGGCTACGCCTTCGACCAGCTGCGCGGCGGCAGCTACGTCCTCACCGCCCGCAGCGAGGAGCACCGCCCGCTGGCCCGCAGCGTCGACGTGCCCGACTCCGGGGCGCTGGCGTGCGACCTGCTGCTGACCGGCGGGGGGCGCCTGACCGGCGCCGTGGTCGCCGCCAGCGACGGCCGGCGCCTGAAGGAGGCCACCGTCACCCTCGTCGACGCCGAGGGGCAGGTGGTCGCCGCCACCACCACCGGCGAGGACGGCGAGTACGCCTTCGAGGACCTCGCGGGCGGCCACTACACCCTCACGGCCGCCGGCTACGCCCCCGTGGCCACCGGCGTGGACGTGGAGGAGGACGCCGTCTGCGCCGTCCAGGTCCACCTCGGCACCGGCGCGACCGGCGGGACCGGCGCGACCGGCGGGGTCGACGTGCGCGAGGGCGCCCTGCCGGGGCAGCGGTGACCGCCACCACCGGCACCGGGCGGGTGCGGACCCGGGAGGGCTGGCCGGTCGCCGGCGCGGCCGTCACCCTCCTGGGCCCCGACGGGCACCAGGCCGCCCGCGGCGTCACCGGCGGCGACGGCACCTTCCGCCTGACGGACGTGCCGGCGGGCGCGGCCACCCTGCTGGTGGCCGCCCCCGCGCACGAGCCGCGCGCCAGCGCCGTCACCGCGCCCGCCGGCGGGTCCTGGCAGCTGGGCGACCTCGTGCTCGCGCGCACCGGCGGCGGGGACGTGCCGCCCCCGGGCGTCTGGGACGTCGACACCGCCCACTCCACGATCGCCGCGCGCGCCCAGCACCTGGGGTTCGCGGCGGTCAACGGCCGCTTCGACGACTTCACCGGCGTCATCACCGTCCCGGCCGACCACGCGGCGGCGAGCGTGGAGGTCGAGATCGCCGCCGCCTCGATCGCCACGGGCAACGCCCAGCGCGACGCGCACCTTCGCTCGGGCGACTTCCTCGACGTCGCCCGCCACCCGCACCTGCGGTTCACCGGCTCCGGACCGCGCCGCGGCGCGGACGGCTGGACGCTGCCCGGGCGGCTGACCCTGCTGGACGTGACCCGGCCGGTGGAGCTGGCGTTCACCTACGCCGGCAGCGGCCCGGACCCGTGGGGCGGCACCCGCGCGGCCTTCACCGCGACCACCGAGCTGCGGCGGGAGGACTTCCGGATGAACTGGAACCAGGCCGTCGGCGTGGGCGTGGCGGTCCTCGGCACGACCCTGAAGGTCACCGTGGACGTCGAGGCCGTCCTGCGGACCTGACGGCGGCCGCGACGCGACGAGGCCCGCCCGGGGAACGCTCCCCGGGCGGGCCTCGTCGCGTCGCGGCTCAGGCGGACTTGTCGCGGCGCTCGCGGGTGCTCTTGCGCTGCGGCGCCTCGCGCGGCACGAGCGTCGGGTTGACGTTCTTCAGGACGACCTCGCGGGTGACCACGACGCGGGCGATGTCGTCGCGGCTGGGCACGTCGAACATCACCGGCAGGAGGACCTCCTCGATGATGGCGCGCAGGCCGCGCGCGCCCGTGCCGCGCAGGATCGCCTGGTCGGCGACGGCCTCGAGGGCGTCGGGGGTGAACTCCAGCTCCACGCCGTCCAGCTCGAACATGCGCTGGTACTGCTTGGCGAGCGCGTTGCGCGGCTGGGTGAGGATCTGCACGAGCGCGTCGCGGTCGAGGTTCTCCACCGAGGTGATGACCGGCAGGCGGCCGATGAACTCGGGGATGAGCCCGAACTTCATGAGGTCCTCGGGCATGACGTCGCCGAACGTCGGCTCGGCCGAGGCGGCGGTGGAGCGCAGCTGCGCGCCGAACCCGAGGCCCTGCTTGCCGGCGCGGGACTCGATGATGCGGTCCAGGCCGGCGAACGCGCCGCCGACGATGAACAGCACGTTCGTGGTGTCGATCTGGATGAACTCCTGGTGCGGGTGCTTGCGCCCGCCCTGCGGCGGCACGCTGGCCGTCGTGCCCTCCAGGATCTTCAGCAGCGCCTGCTGCACGCCCTCGCCGGAGACGTCGCGGGTGATCGACGGGTTCTCCGACTTGCGGGCGATCTTGTCGACCTCGTCGATGTAGATGATGCCCGTCTCGGCCTTCTTGACGTCGTAGTCGGCGGCCTGGATGAGCTTGAGGAGGATGTTCTCGACGTCCTCGCCGACGTAGCCGGCCTCGGTGAGCGCGGTGGCGTCGGCGATCGCGAACGGGACGTTGAGCATCTTCGCCAGCGTCTGCGCGAGGTACGTCTTGCCGCAGCCGGTCGGGCCGATGAGCAGGATGTTCGACTTGGAGATCTCGACCGCGTCCTCGCGGCCCTTGGCGGCGGGCTCGCCCACCTGGATGCGCTTGTAGTGGTTGTACACGGCCACGGCGAGCGACTTCTTCGCCGAGGACTGGCCGATGACGTACTGGTCGAGGAACTCGAAGATCTCGCGGGGCTTGGGCAGCTCCACCAGGCCCAGGTCGTTGGCCTCGGCGAGCTCCTCCTCGATGATCTCGTTGCACAGGTCGATGCACTCGTCGCAGATGTAGACCCCGGGGCCGGCGATGAGCTTCTTGACCTGCTTCTGGCTCTTCCCGCAGAACGAGCACTTGAGCAGGTCGCCACCGTCCCCGATGCGTGCCACCGACGCCGTCCTCTCCTCGTGCTGCCGTCCGGGCGGTGCGCCCGGCGCCCCGTCACCGGAGCGTCACGTCCCCTCCACGCTACCTGCCGGGGAGGCGTGCCTGACCCATTAGACGCCCCGGGGGGAGCCGGTGCCAGGCCGGTCCCCCCGGGGTACCGCCACCGGAGTGACGGATTGCTGCTGTGCGGTGACGCTGCGTCGAGAGGTCAGCCCTTGCGGCTCTCGAGCACCCCGTCGATGAGGCCGTAGTCCACGGCCTCGCGGGCGGTGAGGAACTTGTCGCGCTCGATGTCGCCGCGCACCTGCTCCACGGACCGCTTCGAGTGCTTGGCCAGGGTCTCCTCCAGCCACTCGCGCATCCGCAGGATCTCCCGCGCCTGGATCTCCAGGTCGGAGGCCTGGCCGTAGTCCCCGCCGGCCATCGCCGGCTGGTGGATGAGGATGCGGGAGTTGGGCAGCGCGAACCGCTTGCCCGGGCTGCCCGCGGCCAGCAGCACCGCCGCGGCCGAGGCGGCCTGGCCCATGCAGTACGTCTGGATCTGCGGGCGGATGTACATCATCGTGTCGTAGATCGCCGTCAGCGCCGTGAAGGAGCCGCCCGGCGAGTTGATGTACATGACGATGTCGCGCTCGGGGTCCTGCGACTCCAGCACGATCAGCTGGGCGATGATGTCGTCCGCCGACGCGTCGTCCACCTGCACGCCGAGGAAGATGATCCGGTCCTCGAACAGCTTGGTGTACGGGTCCGAGCGCTTCATCCCGTAGGACGTGCGCTCCTCGAACTGCGGCAGCACGTAGCGTGCCGACGGCGCGAGGGCGGGGTCGAACCGGCTGTACTGGTCCACGGGGGGGCCTCCTGCGGTGACGGGTCGCTCGGTCGGGCGCTGGAAGGGGTCACGCACCGGTGCCACCCCCGCCGGTGACCTCGCTGGAGCGGCCGACGACGTGGTCGATGAGGCCGTAGTCGCGCGCCTCCTCCGCCGTGAACCAGCGGTCCCGGTCGGAGTCGGTCGTGATCTTGTCGTACGTCTGACCGCTGTGCTGGGCGATCAGCTCGGCCATCTGCCGCTTGGTCATGATGATCTGCTCGGCGAGGATCTTGATGTCGCTGGCCGAGCCGCCCAGGCCGCCCAGCGGCTGGTGCATCATGATCTTCGCGTGCGGCAGCGCCGAGCGCTTGCCGGGGGCGCCGGCGCAGAGCAGGAACTGCCCCATCGACGCCGCCAGGCCCGTGGCGATGGTCGCCACGTCCGGCTTGATGTACTGCATGGTGTCGTAGATCGACATCCCCGCGGAGACCGATCCGCCCGGGGAGTTGATGTACATGTAGATGTCCGCGTCCGGGTCCTCCGCGGCCAGCAGCAGCAGCTGCGCGCAGATGGCGTTGGCCATCTCGTCGCGGACCTCGGAACCCAGCCAGATGATCCGCTGCTGCAGCAGCCGCTGGTAGACGTTGTCGTCCAGGCCCATCCCGGGCTGGTTCGCCCGGGCCTGCTGCGGCGTCACCAGTCCCGGTGCGCTCACCAACTCGCTCACGATCCCTGGCCCTCTCCGGTGTCGACCACCCCCGAGGTCTCGGGGGCCGGCGGTGGAGCCGCCGATCTCGATCGACCCTAACGCGGGGCCCGGACGGGCCACCCCCGCACCACCGCCGTTTCGCTGTGGGCGCACCGCGACGGTGCGGTGCGCCCACAGCGGCGGGCCCGGGAGCGGACCCGGTGGCGGCTCAGGCCTTCTGCTCGCCCTCGGCGCTGTCGTCCGCGGACTGCGCGGCGTCGGCGGCCTCCTGCGCGTCGTCGCCGGTCGGGTCGACGGTCTCGCCCTCCTCGGGCACGGGGCCCTCGGCGACGACGTCGCTCGTCACGGCGTCGGTGTCGGCGCCCCCGGCCTCGTCGTCCTGACCGCCCACGAGCTCCTCCAGGTCCACCACGGCGCCCGAGGCGTCGGTCACGGTCGCCTTCTCCATCGCCACGGCCAGCGCCTTGCGGCGGCGGACCTCGGAGACCATCGCCGGCACCTGGCCGGCGCTGTCCATCGCCTGGATGAACTGCTGCGGCTGCATGCCGTACTGCTGGGCCTGGCCCACGAGGTACTCGATGAGCTCCTCCTGCTCCACGCCGACCTCCTCGCGGTCGGCGAGGGCGTCCAGCAGCAGCTGGCTCTTCAGCGCCTCCTGCGTGCTGGTGGTCACCTCGGCGCGGTGCTCGTCGTCCTGCAGGCGGTTCTCCTGCTCGAGGTGGCGGTGCACCTCGGCCTCGACCAGCGACTGCGGCACGGGCACCTCGACGAGCTCGAGCAGGCGGGCCAGGACCTTGTCGCGGGCCTGGATGCCCTGCTCGAACTTCTTGGACTGCTCCACCTGCCCGCGCAGGTCGGCGCGCAGCTCCTCCAGCGTGTCGAACTCGCTGGCCATCTGGGCGAAGTCGTCGTCGGCCTCGGGCAGCACGCGCTCCTTCACCGACTGCACGGTGACGGTGATCTGCGCGTCCTGGCCCTTGCGGTCACCACCGGCCAGCGGGGCGGTGAAGGTCGTCGACTCCCCCGCCGACAGGCCCGTCAGCGCCTCGTCGATGCCGATGATCATGTTGCCCTGGCCGACCTGGTACGAGATGCCGGAGGCGGTCTCGATCTCCTCGCCGTCGATCTCGGCGCGCAGGTCGATCGAGACGAAGTCGCCGTCGCCGGCGGCGCGCTCGACGCCGGTCAGGGTGCCGAAGCGCTCGCGCAGCGCCGTCAGGCGCGCCTCGACGTCCTCGTCGGCGATCTGCAGGTCGTCCACGGAGACCTCGAGGTCCTCCAGGGCCGGCAGCTCCAGCACCGGGCGGACGTCGACCTCGACGGAGAACTTCAGGTCCCCGCCGTCCTTCGGGTCGGGGACCTGGCCGACGTCGACCGTCGGCTGGCCCAGCGGGCGGATGTCGGAGGACTCGACGGCCTGCTGGTAGAACTTCGGCAGGGCCTCGTTGACGGCCTCCTGGATCACGGCCGCGCGGCCGAAGCGCTGGTCGATGACGCGCGCGGGCACCTTGCCCCGGCGGAAGCCCGGCACCTGCACCTGACCCGCGATGGTCTTGTAGGCCGCGTCGAGGTCCGGCTTCAGCTCGTCGTAGCCGACCTCGACGGTCAGCTTCACCCGGGTCGGGTTGAGGGTCTCGACGTCGCTCTTCACAGCGGGGCTCTCCTGGGGTCTCTCCGCCTCGCGGAGGTCGTGGTCAGGCGTGCGGGCGCCGGGGGACGGCCCCGGCGCACCGCAGAAGCCTAGCCGTCCGCGCCGGGGACCCTTCACGGCGCAGCGGCCCGCAGCTCGCGGGTGCCGCGCCGTCCGTCGGGGTACCCGGATTCGAACCGGGGGCCTTCCGCTCCCAAAGCGGACGCGCTACCAAGCTGCGCCACACCCCGCGCGCGCCGGCGACCTCACCGGGGCACGGGCACGAGGCTACCCCCGGGGACCCGATAGGCTGGGACCGGCGCACGTGCTCCGGGGGCCGCCCGGGCGCTGCGGTGCGCCGCGCGGGCGTAGCTCAATGGTAGAGCCCTAGTCTTCCAAACTAGCTACGCGGGTTCGATTCCCGTCGCCCGCTCCACGCCGTCCGGCCGTCCGCCCCGTCGCCGAGGTGGGCGGCCAGCGCGGCCAGCTGCCGGTGGTCCAGGTACGACGGGTTGCCGCCCACCGGCACGCGCACCACCTCCGCCCGCGCCAGCGCGGGGTCCGCCAGCAGCAGCGCGCGGGGCACCGGCTCCTCCAGCACCCGCACCGCCACCCGCACGCGCAGCCCCGCGTCGGCCGCGGCCACGACCTCCCCCACCGCGCGCACCCCGGCCGAGGCGCCGCTGGCCCACAGCAGGCACGCGTCGCCCGCGCGCACGAGGTCCGCCCGGTAGGTGCGGTGCAGGCAGCGCTCCAGCGTCCCGGCCCGCGCGCCGCCCAGCAGCTCGACCGGGTCGGTGCGGGTCTTCAGGACCCAGCACGCCACGTCCCCGCGCTGCAGCCGCGCCGTCCGCCCCACCCGGGCAGGGGACCACGTCCTCGGCGCGCCCGCCTGGCAAGCTCGCAGCGTGCTCCTGCCGACACCGCCGACACCGCCGGTCCACGTCGTCCTCGCCCCGGACAAGTTCAAGGGCTCCCTCACGGCCGTCGAGGTGGCCGCCCGCCTCGAGGACGGGCTGCGGGCGGGGTTCACCGCCGGCGGCGGGGCGCCCGGGGCGCTGGAGGTGGTGCGGCTGCCGGTGGCCGACGGCGGCGAGGGCACCGTGGACGCCCTCCTGTCCGAGGGCTGGCGGCCGCTGCGGGTGCGCGTCGCCGGCCCCACGGGCGAGCCCGTCGACGCCGTCGTGGCCCGCGAGCCCGGCGGCCCCGGCGCCGTCGTGGAGATGGCGCAGGCCTCCGGGCTGGACCGGCTGCCCGGCGGGGTGCGCGCCCCGCTGACCGCCGGCACCCGCGGCACCGGCGAGCTCGTGCGCGCCGCCCTGGACGACGGCGCCCGCCGCCTCGTCCTGGCCGTGGGCGGCAGCGCCTCCACCGACGGCGGCGCCGGTCTGCTCGCCGCCCTGGGCGCGCGGCTGCTCGACGCGGACGGGCGCGACCTGCCCGGCGGCGGTGCGGCCCTGGCGCACCTGGAGCGCCTGGACCTGTCCGGGCTCGACCCGCGCCTGGCGGGGACGGAGGTGGTGCTGGCCGCCGACGTGGACAACCCGCTGCTCGGCCCGCGCGGCGCCGCCGCGGTGTTCGGGCCGCAGAAGGGCGCGACCGGGGAGGACGTCGCCGCCCTGGACGCCGCCCTGGCCCGCTTCGCCGACGTCCTGGCCGCCGCGACCGGCACCGACGCGCGCGAGGAGCCCGGTGCGGGCGCCGCCGGCGGCACCGGCCTGGTGGCGCTGGGGATGCTGGGCGCCCGCCGCCGCCCCGGCGTGGAGGTCGTCCTCGACGTCGTCGGATTCGCGCAGCGCTGCCGCGGCGCGCACCTCGTCGTCACGGGCGAGGGCAGCTTCGACCGGCAGAGCCTGGGCGGCAAGACCCCGGTCGGCGTGGCCGCCGCCGCCCGCGCGCTGGGCGTGCCGGCGCTCGTGGTCTCCGGCCGGCGCGCGCTCGCGGAGGAGGAGTGGCGCGCCGCGGGGTTCCTCGACGCGCGGGCCCTCACCGACCGCGAGCCCGACCCGGCCCGCTGCGTCGCGGACGCCGGGCGGCTCCTGCGCGACCTGGCCGCCGACCTGGGCCGGGAGCTGGCCGCCGACGTCGCGGCCGCGCGGGGCTGACGCGACGGGCCGGGCCGTCCAGTCCGGCCGGCCCGGTGAGGGCCGGGCGGTTCAGCTCGCCCGGCCCGGTGAAGGCCGGGCGGTTCAGCTCGGCCGGCCCGGTGAGGGCCGGGCCGTTCGGTCCGGCCGGCCCGGTGAGGGCCGGGCGGTTCAGCTCGGCTGGCAGGTGGGGCACCAGTACAGGTTCCGCGCGGCCATCACCGCGTGCGCGACGGGCGTCCCGCACCGGCGGCACGGCTCGCCGGTGCGGTGGTAGACGTAGAAGGAGTCCTCGCGCCGCACGCGGCCCGAGCGCCGGGGCCGGTCCTCCACCCGCGTGGTGACGATCCGCCCGGCGCGCACCCCGGCGCGCATGAGCACCACGAGGTCGGCCCAGACGGCGTCCCACTCGGCGTCGGTGACGTCCCGGCCGGGGCGGTACGGGTGGATCCCCTGCCGGAAGAGGACCTCGGCGCGGTAGATGTTGCCGACGCCCGCGACGACGTCCTGCTGCATGAGCAGCGCGCCGACCGCCGTGCGCGAGCGCGCCAGGCGCGCGCGGGCCGGGGACGGGTCGGTGCCGGGCACCAGCGGATCGGGGCCCAGCCGGGCGCGCAGGGCCGCCTCGCCGGCGGGGTCCAGCACCTCGCAGGCGGTCGGGCCGCGCAGGTCGGCCCACGCGCCGGGCACCACCAGCCGCGCCCGCACCGCGCCGCGGACCGGCTCCGGCTCGCCGCGGCCCAGGGTCCACTTCCCGTACAGGCCCAGGTGCACGTGCAGCACCCGCTGCCCGGCGAAGCGGGCGAACAGGTGCTTGCCGTGCGCGTGCACGCCCTCCAGCACCGTCCCGTCCAGCAGGGCGGCGCCGTCGGCGAAGCGGCCCTGCGGGCTGCTCACCGCGACCGGGCGGCCGGCGAGCAGCCCGGCGAGGTCGCGGGCGCCGCGGTGGACGGTGTGCCCCTCCGGCACGCGGGGCTCAGGCGGGCAGCGGCGGGAGCTCCCCCGTCGCCGCGTACTCGGTCAGCATCTCGATGCGCCGGCGGTGCCGGTCCTCGCCGGAGAACGGGGTGGCGACGAACGCCTCCGCGATGGCGGCGGCCTCCTCGGCCGAGTGCATGCGCGCGCCGATGCCGACGACCTGGGCGTCGTTGTGCTCGCGCGCCAGGCGCGCGGTCTCCACGGACCAGGCGAGGGCGGCGCGGATGCCGGGAACCGCGTTCGCGGCGATCTGCTCGCCGTTGCCGGAGCCGCCGAGGACGATCCCGAGGCTGCCCGGCTCGGCCGCGACGGCCGCGGCCGCGCGCAGCACGTACGGCGGGTAGTCGTCGGTGGCCTCGTAGACGGGGGCGCCGTGGTCCACGACGTCGTGGCCGAGGCCGCGGAGGTGCTCGACCAGGTGCTCCTTGAGCTCGAAGCCGGCGTGGTCGGTCCCGATGTGCACGCGC
Organism: Kineococcus terrestris; assembly: GCF_041020755.1. Taxonomy (NCBI): domain Bacteria; kingdom Bacillati; phylum Actinomycetota; class Actinomycetes; order Kineosporiales; family Kineosporiaceae; genus Kineococcus; species Kineococcus terrestris. Next base: position 20,198 of record NZ_JBEUEI010000018.1, read on the forward strand.
ATGGCGCACAGCTTCCCAGACGGCCCCTCCCCCGGCCGCTCGGGCCGGGGGAGGCCGCGCGGTCAGTCGAAGACGGGACCCTGCGTACGGGTGCGCTTGAGCTCGAAGAACCCGGGCGTGCCGGCGACCAGCAGGCAGCCGTCCCACAGCCGCCCGGCGTCCTCGCCCTTCGGCGCCGGCGTGACGACGGGCCCGAAGAACGCCGTGCCCTCGAACGCCACCACGGGCGTGCCGACGTCCTCGCCGACCCGGGTGATCCCCTCGGTGTGCGAGGCGCGCAGCTCGGCGTCGTAGGTGTCGCTGCGCGCGGCCGCGGCCAGGTCGGCGGGCAGGCCCACCTCGGCCAGCGACGCGGCGATCACGTCGTCGAAGTCCTTGTTCCCGCCGGGGTGGATGCGGGTGCCCATGGCGGTGTACAGCGGCAGGACGACCTCCTCGCCGTGCAGGAGGCGGGCGGCGGTCACCACGCGCACCGGGCCCCAGCCGCGGTCCATGAGGTCGCGGTACTCCTCGGGCAGGTCCCGGCCCTCGTTGAGGACGGACAGGCTCATGACGTGCCAGCGCACGCGCACGTCGCGCACGCGCTCCACCTCGAGCATCCAGCGGGACGTCATCCAGGCCCACGGGCAGAGGGGGTCGAACCAGAAGTCGGCGTGCGCGGTGCCGGCGGGCTGCGGGGCGCCGGTCCGCTGGGCGTCGGTCTGCGGGGCGTCGGTCATGGCCCGCATCCTGCCCCCGCCCTCACCCGCCGTCGCGTCGGGACCCCGTGGCAGAGTGACCGGACCGCTGGACGGGGCACGGCCCGCCAGCGACCGGTGGACGGAAGGACGTGGACGTGCCCGGCGAGAACCTGACCCGCGAGGAGGCCCGCGCCCGCGCGGAGCTCGTGCAGGTCGACGGCTACGAGGTGGAGCTGGACCTGACGACCGGGCCGGAGGTGTTCCGCTCGGTGACGACGGTGCGCTTCAGCGCCCGCGACGGCGCCTCGACGTTCGTCGACCTCATCAGCGCCGCGGTGCACGAGGTGGTGCTCAACGGGCGCTCCCTGGACCCGGCCGCGGTCAGCGACGGCGTGCGCGTGCAGCTGGACGGCCTGGCCGCCGACAACGAGCTGCGCGTGGTGGCCGACTGCCGCTACATGAATACCGGCGAGGGCCTGCACCGGTTCGTCGACCCCGTCGACGACGAGGTGTACCTGTACACGCAGTTCGAGGTCGCCGACTCCCGCCGCGTCTTCGCCGTCTTCGAGCAGCCCGACCTCAAGGCGGCGTTCACCTTCACCGTGACCGCCCCCGCGCACTGGCGCGTGATCTCCGGCGCACCGGTGGCCGCGACCGAGGACGTCGGGACCGGCAAGCGGTGGCGGTTCGAGCCCACCCCGCGGCTGTCCAGCTACGTCACCGCCGTCATCGCGGGCCCGTACGAGGGCTCGGAGGACTCCCTGGTCTCCTCCGACGGCCGGACGGTCCCCCTCGGCGTGTACTGCCGCCGGTCCCTGGTGGAGCACCTGGACGCCCACAACGTCGTCGCCGCCACGAAGGCGGGTTTCGAGTTCTACGAGCGCGAGTTCGACGCGCCCTACCCGTTCGCCAAGTACGACCAGGTGTTCGTGCCGGAGTTCAACGCCGGCGCGATGGAGAACGCCGGCGCGGTGACGTTCGTGGAGAGCTACGTCTTCCGCTCCAAGGTTCCGCGGGCCACCGTCGAGCGCCGCGTCGTCACCGTCCTGCACGAGCTGGCGCACATGTGGTTCGGCGACCTGGTGACCATGCGCTGGTGGAACGACCTGTGGCTCAACGAGTCGTTCGCGGAGTTCGCCAGCACCCTGGCGGCCGCCGAGGCCACCGAGTGGGAGGGCGCCTGGACGACGTTCAACTCCCTGGAGAAGTCCTGGGCCTACCGCCAGGACCAGCTGCCCACCACCCACCCGATCGTCGCCGAGATCAACGACCTCGAGGACGTGGAGGTGAACTTCGACGGCATCACCTACGCCAAGGGCGCCAGCGTCCTCAAGCAGCTCGTCGCCTACGTGGGCCGCGAGGAGTTCCTGGCCGGCGTGCGCGCCTACTTCCGCCGCCACGCGTGGGGCAACACCGAGCTGGTGGACCTGCTGCGCGAGCTGGAGGCCACCTCCGGGCGCGACCTGCAGGCGTGGTCGCGCCAGTGGCTGGAGACCGCCGGCGTGGCGACGCTGCGCCCGGAGGTCGAGGTCGGCGAGGACGGCACGATCACCGCGGCCGCCGTGCGCCAGGAGGCGCCGGCCGAGCACCCGCACCTGCGCGAGCACCGCCTGGCCGTCGGCTGCTACGACCTCGTCGACGGCGTGCTGCGGCGCACCCACCGCGTCGAGCTGGACGTGGCGGGTGAGCTGACGCCGGTCCCGCAGCTGGTGGGCGTGCGCCGGCCGGACCTGCTGCTGGTCAACGACGACGACCTCGCCTACGCCAAGATCCGGCTGGACGAGCGCTCGGCGGCCACGGCCGCGCAGCACCTGGACGCCTTCGCGGACTCCCTGCCGCGCTCGCTGGTCGCCGCGGCGTGGTGGGACATGACCCGCGACGGGGAGGCCGCGGCCCGCGACTACGTCGACCTGCTGCTGGGCACCCTGCTGGGCGGGGACGGCGCCCGCCAGGACTCCACCGTCCTGCTGGTGCTGCTGCGGCAGCTGACGACGACCGTGGAGCTCTACACGGCGCCGCAGCACCGCGACGCGGTGCGCGCGCGCACCGCCGAGCGCCTGCTGGAGCTGCTGCGCGGGGCCGAGCCGGGCAGCGACACCCAGCTGCAGTTCGCCCGCGCGTTCGCCGCCGCGGCCCGCACCCCCGAGCACCTGGCCGTCGTCGGCGGCCTGCTGGACGGCTCCGCCCCCCTGGCGGGCCTGGACGTCGACGCCGACATGCGCTGGGTCCTGCTGACCTCGCTCGTGGCGGGCGGGGCCGCCGGCGACGCCGAGCTCGACGCCGAGCTGCAGCGCGACGGCACGGCGACCGGGCAGCGCTCGGCCGCCGCGGCGCGCGCGGCCCGCCCGTCGCCGGAGGCCAAGCGGGAGGCGTGGACCCGCGTGGTCGACGAGGGCGGGCTGCCCAACGCGGTGGCGGCCTCGGTCATCGCCGGGTTCGGGCGGGTGCACGACGCGGAGCTGCTGCGCCCCTTCGTGGAGCCGTACTTCGGCTGCCTGCGCCGGGTGTGGGCCGAGCGCACCAACGAGATGGCCCAGCAGGTCGTCACCGGGCTGTACCCGGCGGTGCTGGCGGACCGGGCGCTGCTGGAGCGCACCGACGCCTGGCTCGAGCAGGAGCGCGACGCCCCGCCGGCGCTGCGCCGCCTGATGCTGGAGAACCGCGACGGCGTGGCGCGCGCCCTGCGCGCGCAGGAGCGCGACGGGCGCTGACCCGCGACCGCGACGGCCCCGGGCGCCGCGGCGCCCGGTGGGACGCCCCGCCCCTCACAGCACGACCGTGACGGGCGGGGCGTCCTTGCGCGGGCGGCCGCGGCGCCGCTTGTAGGCGACGGGGACGCCGTCGACGAACAGGTGCCCTCCCCACACGCCCGCGGGCTCGCGCCGCGCGAGGGCACCGCGCAGGCACGCGGCCGCGCACGGGCACGTCGCGCACAGCGCCCTGGCGCGCTCCAGCGGCTCGCCCTCCTCGGCGAAGAAGAGGTCGGCGGGCGCGGTGCGGCAGGGCACCGGCGCGGCGCCGGGCGGGGCGGCCGGCGGCGGGGTCGTCCGGGGCCTGGCGAGCGGGAGCGGGACGGGCGGGCGCGGACCGGCCTGGAGCGGGACGGTCGGGTGGGCGGTGGTCGAGAGCACGTCCCGAGGCTCGCCGGGCGCGCCTGCAGCCCGCTTGCAGCGCGGTGACCGCCGACCGGGAGCGGGTGCGGGGCGGGTGCAGGCGCCGGGCGGGAGGGTCGCAGCACCACCGACCCCGAGGAGTCCCCGTGCCCGCGCCCACCGCACCCCCCGACCCGTGGCTGCCCGCCTGGTTCCGCCGCCCGGGGCGCCTGGAGCTGCTCACCGGCCACCACCTGCGCCCCGTGCGCGACGTGGACGTCGACGTCGGGTGCCCGCCGCCGGCACCGGACCGCTCCGGCGGGCTGTGCGACTACGGCGTGTTCGAGGACGAGGAGGCCGAGGTCCTGGGCCACGTCGTGCTGCGGCCGCCGCAGCGGCCGGGCGCCGACGCGGACGTGCGCTGGTGGGTGGCGGACCGGCTGGTGGGCTCGGAGCTGGAGGCGGTCCTGGAGACCGAGGTACCGCGCTGGGTGCGCCGCGACTGGCCCTTCACCGCGCCCCGCTTCCGCGGCCGGGACCTCACCGGGCGGCGGCCGCCGGTCCCGCCCCGGTGACCGGGACGGCCGTGGGGGCGGGGACGGGACCGGGGGCCGGGCCGGCGTCCCGCACCGCCAGGCGCACGACCTCGGCCACCGGCAGGGCGCGTCCGCGGGCCTCGGCCGCGGCGGCGCGCCCGGGCCCCAGCAGCGCGTGCACGCGGGCGCGGGCCGACGCCAGCTGCGCCTCGTCGCGCACGTAGAAGCCGTACACGTCGGCCCCGACCCGCTCGCGCGCGGCGCGCGCGGCGCCCAGCAGCACGGCCAGCCGCTCGGGGTCGGCCACGTCGGCCACGTCGGCGCCGTCGCCCCCACCGTGGCCCCCACCGTGGCCCCCACCGTCGCCCCCACCGGCCCCCAGCACCACGAGGGCGTCGAGGAAGTGCGACAGGTTCGCCAGGTCCCCCACCTGCGCGGACAGCGCCGTGCCCTCGTGCAGGGCGCGCTCGGCGGCGCGGGGGTCGCGCGGCGCCTCGGCCTGGGCGAGGTTGAACAGGGCGACGAAGGTGGTGAGCCGGTCGCCGCGGGCGCGGGAGAGCCGCAGCCCCTCCTCGACGTGCTCGCGCGCCCGCGCGCCGGCCGCGCCGAGGGCGGTCAGGGCGGTCCCGAGCCACACGTGGCCCAGCGACTCCAGCCACGGGCCGTCCGAGTCCGCCGGCAGCGCCGCCGCCAGCGGGAGCGCGGCCTCCAGCCGCTGCACCGCGAGGGCGGCCTCGCCGCGGGCGAGGGCGGCGATGCCCCGCCCGGCGGTGGCGTGCGCCAGACCCGCCGCGTCGCCGGTGGCGGTGCTCAGCCGGTGCGCGCGGTCCCAGACCTCCTCGGCCTCCGCGTGCTCCCCCTGCGCGAAGAGCATCGCCCCCAGCGCGAGGTCCACCCGCACGCGCACCGGCGCGGGCAGGTCCGGCAGCGCCGCGACGGCGGCGGCCGCGCGCCGGCCGGCGCTCAGGTGCCCGTGCATCCACCAGAACAGCCACAGCGCCCACACCAGGCGCCCGGCGCTCTCCCCGTCCCCGGCGGCCACGCGCCCGTCGACGGCGGCCAGCAGGTTCGCGTGCTCGCGCTCCACCCGGCGCAGGTGCTCCACCTGGTCCGGCCCCTGGTAGTGCGGGGCCGCGCGCTCCGCGAGCGCGAGGTGCGCGGCCGCGTGCGCGGCGGAGACCTCGGCGCGCTCGTCGTCGCCCAGCAGGCGCTGGGCGTGCTGGCGGGTCGGCTCCAGCACGGAGAAGCGCAGGCCGTCGGGGGTCCGCTCGACGCGCACGAGGGACTGCTCGACCAGCGTCTCCAGCACGGGCAGCACGCCGGGTCCCTCGACGGCCTCGAGCACCGGCAGCGTCCAGCCGCCGGTGAAGACGGCCAGGCGCCGGAACAGCCGCTGCGCCGGGGCGTCGAGCAGGCCGTAGCTCCAGTCGAGGGTGGCCTGCATGGTGCGCTGGCGCGCGGGCAGGTCCCGGCGGCCGCCGGACAGCGCCTCGTCGAGGCGGGCCAGCAGGTCGCGGGGGCTGAGCACGCGCAGGCGCGCGGCGGCCAGCTCGAGGGCCAGGGGGATGCCGGCCAGCGCGGTGCACACGTCGGCGACCACGCGCAGCGCGTCGGCCCCGTGCGGGTCCCCGGGGTCCAGGCTCAGCCCGGGGGCGACGTCGCGGGCCCGGTCGCGGAACAGCGCGACCGCCGCCGACGAGAGCACCTCGCGGGGCCCGGCGCCGTCGGCGGGCAGGGTCAGCGGCTCGACGCGGTGCTCCACCTCCCCCGTCACGCGCAGCGGCGCGCGGCTGGTCACGAGGACGACCAGGTGCGGGCAGTCGCGCACCAGCTCGGCGACGTCGACCGCCGCGTCGAGCAGGTGCTCGAGGTTGTCCAGCACGAGCAGCGGGCGCAGCGGCCGCAGGTGCTCCACGAGCGCCTCGCGGGCGCCGGGCCCCTCGGTGGCACCGGTGCCCAGGGCCCGCGACAGCGCCGGCAGCACACCGGCGGCGTCGTCGAGGGTGGCCAGCGGCACGAGCACGGCGCCGTCGGGGAAGCGGGTGGCGTCCTCGGCCGCCAGCCGAGCCGCCTCCAGCGCCAGCCGCGTCTTGCCGACCCCGCCGGTGCCGGTGAGCGTGACCAGGCGGGCGCCGTCGTCGACCAGGTGCCGCACCCGCGCGAGGTCCTCGTCGCGGCCCAGCAGGGGGGTCGCGGGCGTGGGCAGGGCGGGCCGCCGGGCGGCGGGACCGGGCGCCGGGCCGGGAGCGGGCGCCGCGGTCGGCGCGGTCGCGGGGGCGTCCAGCGACGGGTCCTGGCGCAGGACGAGCTGGTGCAGCCGCCGCAGGGCGGGCCCGGGGTCCACGCCCAGGGCGTCGGCGAGCAGGACGCGGCCCTCCTCGTACGCGCGCAGCGCGTCGGCCTGCCGGCCGCTGCGGTACAGGGCGAGGACGAGCGAGGCGCGCAGCCCCTCGCGGAACGGCTCGGCGGCGACCAGGGCCGGCAGCCGGTCGGCGAGCGCCCGGTGGCGGCCCAGGACCAGGTCGAGCTCGGCGGCCAGCTCCTCGGCCTCCAGCCGCTGCCCGTGCAGGCGGACCGCCTCCTGGCGGGCGAAGGCGGCGGGGACGTCGGCGTACGCCGGCCCGCGCCACAGGGCCAGGGCGCCCGCGACCCGTTCGCGGGCGGCGAGGGGGTCGTCGTCGGCGCGGGCCGCGGCGAGCAGGCGGCCGAAGCGCGCGGCGTCGAGGGCGTCGTCGTCCAGCACCAGCCGGTAGCCGGGCGCGCGGGTGGTCAGGACCCGCCAGCCGCCGTCGCCGGGACGCGGCTCCAGGCGGCGCCGCAGCCGGGAGACGTAGCTGTGCACCGTGGAGGGCGCGGCGTCCAGGTCGCCGTCGTCCTGCAGCCGGTCGGCGAGGACGTCGGCGGGCACGACGCGACCGGCGTCGACGACGAGGGCGGCCAGCAGGGTGCGCAGCGACGCGCCGAGCGGCACCGGCCCGTCGGGGGTGCGCACCTCGACCGGTCCCAGGACGTGCACCGCGACCCCCGACGTCACGGACGGCAGCGTAGGTGCCGCGCCCGGCGTCGCGGGCCCGGTCGCTGCAAGCCGGTTGCAAGCGCGTGGCGAGGGCGGCCCGGCACGCTGGTCGCAGCGGCCCGCCGGGGGGAGGGTCGCGGGACGGGCGGTCGGGGGGACCGCCCGCGCACCCCGTCCAGCTGCGGCCGCCGGTTCGCCGGCGACCGCGGCTGGACGAGGCGACCGCGTCGGACCACGACGACGGCGCGGCCGGACCGCCGCACCCGCGAGGTGCGCCCGGTGCGCCGGTGGGTCCGCGTGCGCTGGACGTGGTCCTGCCGGACCGGTGGAGGACCGGTCAGCGGCCGTCGCCGGCGAGCACCCCGAGGAAGTCGTCGAGGAACGCCTGCACGTCGACCTCGAGCGCCACGCGCGTGTCCGGTGCGGGCATCCCGGGCCGTGCGGCGGGCTCGAACGGGACCGGCCCGCCCTCGGCCGTGCGCAGCAGGTGCGCGCGCCAGCGCGGCCCGTCCGGGACCAGGCCCACGGGGCCGTCCTCCCAGCGGGTGGTCCAGCGCGGTTCGACGAGGAGACCGGCGGCCAGGCCGTCCCAGGCGGGAGAGACCCTGCGACCCCAGACCTGCTGGTAGAAGTCCATGTAGGACTCCAGCAGCGCGGCGCTGAAGCGGCCGACCTCGGTCGGGCTGTCGTGGAGCCGGCGCACGGCTTCCTCGTCGACGATGACACCCGCGCCCACGTTCACGCCCGCCATGACCAGCTCGGTGCGCGGGGCCGCGAAGACCGCGCGCGCGGCGACGGGGTCGTTGGCCACGTTGGCGTCCACGATCTGGGCCACGCCCAGCGGCGGGAACGGCCCGGACCCGCCCATGACCGCCGTGCGGCGGAACTTCAGCAGCAGGTCCGGGTCGAGCTCGAGGGCGACCGCGACGTTCGTCATCGGTCCCAGCACCAGCAGGTCGTGCTCACCGGGAGCGGAGTTCGCCAGGTGCACGAGCTGCTCGGCGGCCGTCCGCCGCTCGACGGCGACCTGCGGGCGCGCCCCGCCCAGGTCGCCCAGGCCGTCCGCGCCGTGGACGTAGTCGGCGAAGTGCGGAGCGCGCCCGTCGACCGGTCCGGGCGCACCGACCGCGACCGGCACGTCGGGCAGGCCCGCGAGCGCGAGGACGGCGCCGATGTTGCGGGTGGCGTCCTCGACGGTGCAGTTGCCGAACACCGCGGTGACGGCCGCGATCCGGACGTCGGGGCGTCCCGCGAGCCAGAACAGGGCCAGGGCGTCGTCGATGCCGGTGTCGGTGTCGACGACGACGCTGCTGCGGACGGTGTTCTCGGTGCGCTGGTCGCTCACGCGGGGGCTCCTTGGCGGGACGATCGCCGTGCGCGCACGACGACGAGGACGACGAGGGTGACGAGGTAGGGCGCGGCGTCGGTCAGCTGCTGGGGCAGGCCGATGCCCTGCAGGCGGAAGCCCCACGCCTCGGCCGCGCCGAACAGCAGGCAGGCCAGCAGGACGCCGACGGGGCGGTTGACCGCGAGCATGACGGCGGCGACGGCGACCCAGCCGCGCCCGGCGGTCATGTTCTCGGTGAAGGCCGTGACGTTGCCCAGCGCGAGCTGGGCACCGGCGAGACCGCACAGCGCGCCGGCGACGTGGACGGTGGCCTGCTGGTAGCGGGTGACGGGGACGCCGAGGGAGGCCGCGGCCGCGGGGTGGTCGCCCACGCCGCGCAGCCGCAGCCCCGCCGGTGTGCGGGCCAGCCACCAGGCGGCGGCCAGGGGCAGCAGCAGAGCGACGGGCACGAGCACGCTCTGCCCGCTCAGCAGCGGGCCGAGCACGGGCACGCCGCGCAGGAGCGCGAGGTCGGGCAGCCCGGGCAGGCCCGGTGGTGCGTAGGTCCCGCTCGCGCCGAGCAGCGAGCGCAGCAGGAAACCGGTCAGCCCCAGCGCGAGCAGGTTCACACCGACGGCGACGATGATCGGGTCGGCGTGCCAGCGCACCGAGCCGACCGCGAGGACCGAAGCGAGCAGCGTCGTGGTCACCACGGCTGCGAGCACGCCCAGCCACACCGATCCCGTCCACGCCGCCACGACGACGGCGGCGAAGCAGGCCCACAGCACCTGGCCCTCGAGGGCGATGTTGAACACGCCCGCGCGGCCGCAGAGGGCGCCACCCAGCGCGGCCAGCGCGACGGGCGCGGTGGAGGTCAGCACGGCGGCGACGAACGACAGGGTGAGGACCGAGGACAGCACCGGCGTCAGCTCCGTTCCGGTGCACGGCGGCGGGCCCGGCGGGCGGTGGCGGTGAGGGCCACCGTCCTCAGCGCGAGCACGAGGATGACGACGGCCTGCAGCACCTGGCCGAGCTGGCGCGGCAGGTCGATGTCGCGCTCCATGCCCGTGGACCCCACCTGCAGGACGGTGAACAGCGCCGCCGTGAGCGGCAGCAGCGCGGGCCGCCCGCCCGCGAGCAGCGCGGCCGCGATGCCGGCGAAGGTGTACCCGGGTGCGGTGAGGGCACCGTCGACGAAGCGGAACGGCTGGGTCATGACGACGACCGCACCGGCCAGGCCCGCGACGGCGCCCGCGCTCGCGAGCGCGCCGAGCGTCAGGCCCGGGACCGACACCCCGCCGTAGGCGGCGAAGCGGCGGTTGGCGCCCACGGCGCGCAGTTCGAAGCCGAGCGGGGTGCGGCCGTCGACGACCACGACGGCCACGAGGACGAGCAGCACGAGGAGCAGCCCGAGGTTGGTGTACTGCGTGCCGGGCAGCGCCGGCAGGTGGGCGGCGTCCGGGAAGCGCGGGGTCTGGGGAACCCCGGACCCGCGGTCGGCCAGCGGGAACCGGACCAGGTAGGAGGTCAGCGCGACGGCCGGGGTGCTGAGCAGCAGCGTCGAGATGATGACGGGCACGCGGGCGCGGGTGGTCAGCGGCGCCGACAGCGCCGCGAGCAGCGCGCCTGCCACGACGGCCGCCAGCAGGCAGGCCGGCAGCAGCAGCGGCGCGGGCAGCGGCAGGTGCAGCGCCACGACGGCAGCGGCGATGCCGCCCACGCACAGCTGCCCGTCGCCTCCCAGGTTGTACTCCCCCATGCGGGCGGGGACGGCGAAGGCCAGCGACATCGCGAGGATGGCGGTGAAGGCCGCGACGGAGAAGTCGATGCTGCTGACGCCCAGCGCGCCGCGGACCATGGCGTCGTAGCCGCGCACCGGGTCGACCCCGGCGGCGAGCATGACGACCGCGCCCACGGCGAGGGCCACGAGGACGGCGCCGAGCGGGACGACGGCCTGCGGCGCTGCCAGCCGCAGCCGGTCCGCCGGTCGGAGGGTCGCGGGGGGCGCGGGGGAGTCCGGGGCGGCGCTCACGCCGACATCGCCCGGCCCAGGGCGTCCTCGCTGGCGTCGGCGGCCGCGAGCTCGGCGGTCACCGCGCCGTCGCGCATGACGAGGACCCGGTCGGACAGCGCCTGCAGCTCGCTGATCTCGTAGGAGACGAGCAGGACGGCGCCACCGGCGGCCCTGCGCTCGAGCAGCAGCCGGTGGATCTCCTCCCCGGCCCCGACGTCGACGCCCTGGGTGGGCTGCTCGACGACCAGCAGGTCGGCGTCGTGCAGGAGCTCGCGGGCCATGACCACCTTCTGCGCGTTGCCGCCGGACAGGGACGCCAGCGGCGCGTCGACCCCGGCCGTCCGGATCCGCAGGCGCCGCACCGCGTCGGCGGCCGCGGACCGCACGGCACGCGGCGACAGCCAGCCGCGGCGGGCGAGCGGGGCGCGGCGGTGGTGCCCCAGGGCGAGGTTGTGCGCGACCGTGAGGGTCGCGGCCGAGCCCGTGCCGGGGCGGTCCTCGGGCACGTAGGCGACGCCGCGCTCGCGGCGGCGGCGCACGTCCAGTCCGTCCAGCGCGCTGCCGCGCAGGACGACGGTCCCGGCGTCCTGGCGGCGCAGGCCGACGAGGGTCTCGACCAGCTCGCGCTGCCCGTTGCCGGAGACACCGGCCACCCCCACGACCTCACCGGCCGCGACCGTCAGGCAGACGTCGCGCAGCCCGGGCCCGGAGGCGCTCGCGCCCAGCCGCAGGTCGCGGACGGTGAGGACCTCGGCGCCGCGGACGCCGTCGCGCGGGTTGGCGGTCGGCGCGAGGCCGCGGCCGATCATGGCGCGCACCAGCTCCGCGGCGTCGGTGGCGGCGGTCTCGTACCGACCGCTGACGCGGCCGTCGCGCAGGACCGTGACGCGGTCCGACAGCGCGAGGACCTCCTGGACCTTGTGCGTGACGATGACGACGGCCGTGCCGGCGTCGGCCATCGAGCGCAGCACGGCGAACAGCGAGTCGACCTCGCCGGGGGTCAGGACCGCCGTGGGCTCGTCGAGCACGAGGACCTGCGCCTCGCGGTGCAGGGCCTTGAGGATCTCCACGCGCTGGCGCACGCCGAGGGGCAGCGACCCCACGCGGGCGTCCGGGTCGACGGCCAGCCCGAACCGGGCGCTGAGCTCCTCGACGCGGCGCACCGCGGCCCGCCGGTCCAGGACGCCGCGGCGCACGGGCTCGGCGCGGTAGACGACGTTCTCGGCGACGGTGAGCGGCTCGAACAGCTTGAAGTGCTGGTGGACCATGCCGAGGCCGTGCCCGATGGCGTCCAGCGGGGAGGTCAGCTCGACCTCGCGTCCCCCGCGGAGCACGGTGCCGCTGTCGGGGCGGTGCAGGCCGTAGAGCATCGACATGAGCGTCGACTTGCCCGCGCCGTTCTCCCCGACCACGGCGTGCACCGCGCCGGCCTCGACCTCCAGGTCGACGTCGTCGACCGCGAGGACGGCGCCGAACCGCTTGGTGACGCCGCGCAGCGCGACCGCGGCGGGACGCCCGCTCATCCTGCCGCGGGGTCCGGGACGACGAGGCTGCCGTCGACGATCTGCTGCGAGACCGCGCGGACCTGCTCGACGACGTCGGGACGATCGGCGACCAGGCAACCGGAGGAGGCCAGCTCGTCGGTCAGCGCGGTGACGCCGACCCCGCCCTCGGCCAGGCCGTACTGCTCGTCGCCGCCCGCGGTGCCGTCCAGGACGGACTGGACGGCGTTCTCGAGCGCCACGTCGACGTTCTTCAGCACGTTGTCCACGACGTGTCCCGGGGCGTCACCGCACTGGTTGACGTCGACGCCGTAGGTCGCGAAGGCACCCGTTCCGGCGACCTGGAACGTACCGACGTTGCTGCCCGACGCCGCGGCCATGACCTGGTCGACGCCGGAGTCGGCGAGGACCTGGGCCTGCGCCGCACCGCGGGCCGGGTCGCCGAACGGGTTGTCACCACCGACGAACAGCGCCGTGCTGCGCACGTCGGGGCGGACGCTCTGCGCACCGGCCGTGAACGGGTCCACCCAGCGGCGGATGAACGGGGTGTCGAGCGCTGCGACCGAGCCGATGTTCCCGGTCTCGGTCAGCAGGCCGGCTTCGACGCCCGCGAGGTAGGCGGCCTCGTGCTCGCGGAAGGACGCGCACGTGACGTTCTCCGGCTGCGGGTCCGGGCACGCGTCGACGAGCAGGAACTGCTGGTCGGGGTTGTCGACGGGAACGGTCGCGAACACGTCCTGCAGGGAGAACGACAGGCCCACGACGATCTCGGGCTGCTCGCGCACGGCGGCCTCGACGTTCTGCTGGATGGACGTCGGGTCGCTGCTCTCGAAGACCCTGACCTCGAGGTCGTTGGCCGCGGCCACCCGCCGGGCTCCCTCGACCGCGAGCTCCAGGAAGTTGTTGCCGCCCAGCGGGTTGGGCGTCACGACGACGATCGTGCCCGCCCCGGCGTCGGCCGTTCCACCGCCACCGCCCCCGCTGCCCGCGTCGGCGCAGGAGCTGAGCAGCACCGTGGTGGCCGCCGCGAGGGCGAGGAGACTGGTCCGGGTGGTGCTCGCGCGCATGGTCGCCGTCCTGTCCGTAGGGGTCGCGGGGAGGCTACCCGAGCAGCGGCGCCGGACCCGCTCGCCGGAGACCGCGGGGAACCCCGGCCGCCGTGGCCGCACCGGGGCGGCCGCCGCTCGACGCGGCGAGCGCGTCAGAGCACGACGACGGAACCGTCGGGCCGCCGCACCCGCAGGGTGTGGCCCGGCACGTCGTCGGCGGCGGCGTCCCCGGGCCCGCTCACCGGGCCGGGCAGCAGGCCCAGCGGGGCCAGCGCCGCGACGGTCCGGTCGTCGACGGCCGTGGGCGTGAAGGCGACGACGTCCAGCGCGGGTCCCACCGTGAGCCCCGGGTGCGGCGTCGTCCCCCAGTCGATGAGGAAGGGGACGTCGGGCCGGTCCGCGCGGGCGTGCGTCAGCCGCCACCGCAGCAGCGTGCCGTCCGGGGTCCGGCGCGAGAGGTCCTCGACGGGACCGGGGTCGTAGCCCCGCGCGCGGGAGGCGGCCACGACGGCGTCGAGGTCCGGGGGGTGCACGGCGTAGGTGACCACCCGCGGCGCCGTCAGCCCGGGGATCCCGAACTTCACGGCCTCGACCGTGCCGTCGGGGTCCGGCGCGATGAGCTCGACGTAGTGCGGGCGCCGCTCGCCCTCGACGGTCAGCGCGACCAGGGCGTTGGCGGTGCCGGTGCTGGCGTGCACGCCGCCGGGAGCGGCGGTCACGCCGGTGGCGCCGGCGAACCAGGCGACGAGCTCGTCGAGGTCGGGGCCAGCGATGACGACGTGGTCGAGCAGGGCGGGGACGCTCACGCCCGCTCTCCCCCGCGGTGCGCGGGAACCTCGGGCTCGCCGAGGGAGAGCATCAAGCGGTTCGCCCAGTTGAAGAACGCGGCACCGTTGACGACGTCGACGACCTCGGCGTCGTCCAGGCCGGCCGAGCGCAACCGCTCGACGTCGCCGGCTCCGAAGGCGAGCGGGGTGTCGGCCAGGTGCGCCGACGCGGCCACGACGGCGTTCCACCGCTCGTCGCCCAGGTCGGCGGGGATCCCCTCGTCGAGCAGGCGCTGCACGTCCTCGCTCCGGCCGGACTCGCGGCTGGCGGCCGCGGCGTGCACGTGGGCGCAGAACACGCAGCCGTTGCGCCGCGAGGTGGCGGTCGCGGCGAGTTCCCGCTCGGCGCGCCCGATGCCGCTGGAGGTGTTGAAGAAGATGTCGAGGTCGGTCAGCGTGCGGGCGCGCAGCGCCTCGGGGTCGCGCGCCAGCAGCCGGAAGTACGGCATCTTCGCGCGGACCGGTTCGACCAGGGCCTCGCGCTGGAACTCGGTGAGGTCCTCCTCGGGGACGGGCCGCAGCCAGGGGACCCAGCCCAGGGGCTGCTGGGTGAACCGGTCGGGCCGGTGCAGGTCGGGGTCCTCGACCACCAGGTCGGAGACCCCGGAGACCCCGGAGACCCCGGAGACCCCGGAGACCTGCTCGACCGGCTCGCCCGGTTCCCCCTGCGCCGCCGCGGTCGCCGGGTGCTCCCCGCGGGAGGGGGCGGTGCCGGTGCGCAGCACGGCCAGCCCCCACGCGGTGCGCAGCTGGAAGGTGAGGAAGGCCACGAGCTGGGAGAGGCTGACGACGTGGTCCGCGCTCCACCCGGCGGCGAGCAGCGCACGCAGGGCGGCCGGGCTCGCCTCCCGCGGGCGGACCACCAGGAGGTGGGTGTGGACGAGCGCGGCGCTCAGCCGGGGCCCCAGCTCGCGCGCGAGCGCGGGATCCGGCGTCCACGCCGTGGCGGGCGTGCTCTCCGCGGCCAGCCCGGGTTCCCGGTAGGTGCCGGCGGGGCCGCGCGCGGCGGCCGCCCGCGCCGCGCGCTCGACGGTGTCCACGAGACCGCGCGGGGTGCGCGCGTCCTCGACTCCCGGACCACCGGCGAGGTCGCCGAGCAGGTCGGCGTAGAACGCCGCGGCGTGGTCGAAGCCGTGCAGGCGGGCGGTGAACAGCGCGACGGCGTACCGCTCGGCGTAGCTGAACCGCCCGGGCTCGGCGGGTTCGAGCAGCGCCTCGAAGCTGCGCTGGGCGTTCTCCCGGGCGCCGGGCCGCTGGTCGCGCGTGCGGGACAGGGGGCTGTCGGCGCTGATCCCGGCGAGCAGGTCGACGACGTCGGCACCGTCCCGGGGAGCGGCGCCCCCGGGGGTGGACGTGGTCGCGGCGGTGGTGCTCATGCGCTTCCTCCGGGGACGAGGACGGGGTCGGCGGTGCGCTGCCCGGTGCCGGCCTGGTGGGCCTGGCCGGTCAGGTGGGCCTGGTGCAGGGCGGTGGAGGCGTCCGCGCCGGTGGCGAGGCCCAGCAGCGGGGCGACGCGCGTGGCGAGGAGTTCGATGCTGCGCAGCGTCAGCTCGTGGGTCGCGGCGATCGAGTGCACCTGGAAGGTGACGTCCGTGGCGACGTCCAGGGTCCGGTCGGCGGCCAGGGAGGCGGCGACCTCCTCGACGGTGCCGACGTGCGTGTCGGTGACGGCGACGAGCTCGTCGATGCCGAGGTCGTCGGCGGCGGGGCCGACGCAGGTCCTCGCGAAGCGGCGCAGCCCGTCGCGGGCCAGCTCCAAGGCGCGGGTGCGCTCCTCCTCGTCGACGACCAGGGCGGTGCGCGAGGCCAGGACCCGGTGCGGCGCGGTGGCGGGCAGGGCTGCGCGGTAGGCCTCGACGACGGGCAGCTGCAGGTCGTGCAGGGCCGCGGAGGGGGCCTCGGCGGGCCGCGGCTGCGTGCGGGAGAGCATCAGCCCGTGGCCGCGGGCGCCGGCCCGCGCGCCCCCGGCGACGGAGAAGGTGCCCTGCCACACCCGTGCGGCGAGGGTGCCGGCGGCGGGGTACAGGTGCGCTCCGGTCCCGCGCACGCCCCGGCCGCAGAGGGTGTCGAGGAGGACGTCGAGGTGCTCGCCGAAGAGCTCGCGGCGGCGGTCGACCCGGTGGCCGAAGGGGGCGAAGGAGGTGTCGGTGCCGCCGGAGGCGACGCCGAGCTGCACGCGCCCGCCGCTGAGGGCGTCGAGGACGGCGGCGTCCTCGGCGGCGCGCACGGGGTCCTCCAGCGGCAGGGTGACGACACCGGTGCCCAGGCCGATGCGGCTGGTGCGCTCGGCGGCCGCGGCCAGCAGCACGAACGGGGAGGGCAGACCGCCCTCGTGCTCGCCGAAGTGGTGCTGGGCCACCCACGCCGAGGCGAACCCGGAGCGCTCGGCGTGCTGCACCTGCTCCAGCGCGAAGCGGTACCTGTCGGGGGCGGCGGCGTCCTCCAGCACCCGGGTGAAGAAGCCCAGGCGGGGTCCGGCGCCGGTCGGGGCGGGAGCGGTGGTCACGGTCGTGCCTCCTGGGTGAGGGGCCGGGGGACGGGCGGCGGGGACACGGCCTCCTGCGCGCCGGCCTGCTGCGCGGGGAGCCTCCTGCGGACGGTGCCGGGCCGGGTCGTGCCGGGGACCGCGGCCAGCAGCTCGCGCGTGCAGGCGTGCTGCGGGTCGCCGAAGACGTCCTGCACGCGGCCGGACTCGACCTGGCGGCCGCGCTGCAGCACCGAGACGGTGTCGGCGACCTGCCGGACGACGGCGAGGTCGTGGGTGATGAACACGTAGGTCAGGCCGAGGTCGGCCTGCAGCCGGGACAGCAGGCGCAGCACCTGCGCCTGCACGCTGACGTCCAGGGCGGACACGGCCTCGTCGAGGACGACGAGCTCGGGTTCCAGGACGAGGGCGCGGGCGATGGCCACGCGCTGGCGCTGCCCCCCGGACAGCTCGCGCGGGCGGCGGGTGACCACGTCGGCGGGCAGGCCGACCACCTCGAGCTGGTGGGCGACGCGGTCCCGGCGCTCGGCGGCGTCCCCGATCCGGAAGTTGCGCAGCGGCTCCGCGACGATCGCCCCCACGCTGGAGCGCGGGTCCAGGGAGGCGTAGGGGTTCTGGTGCACGAGCTGGGTCGTGCGGCGGAAGGCGCGCGCGGCGCGGGAGGTCGGGCGGGAGCCGAGGGCGGTGACGTCGACGTCGCCGACCCGCACGCTGCCGGCGGTCGGCTGCCCGAAGCCCGCCAGCACGCGCCCGGTGGTCGTCTTGCCCGAACCGGACTCCCCCACGATCGCGTGCGTGGTGCCGCGCGCGACGCTGAAGGACACGTCGTCCACGGCCACGAACGGCTGCGCGCGGCGCCGGCGGAACTCCCGGCGCAGCCCGTCGACCTGCACCAGCGGCCGCGCGGCGGGCCCCTCGGCGGTCGGCGCGGGGACGCGCTCGACGACCCGGGTGAGCGAGGGCGCGTCGGCGAGCAGCGCCCGCGTGTACTCCGCCCGGGGCCGGGTCAGGACCTCCTCGGTGGGGCCGGCCTCCTGGACCGTGCCGCGGCGCATGACGACGACGGCGTCGGCGCGTTCGGCGGCGACGGCGAGGTCGTGGGTGATGAGCAGCATCCCGCTGCCGGTGTCAGCGCGCAGGTCGTCGAGCAGGTCCAGGACGCGGGCCTGGACGGTCACGTCGAGCGCGCTGGTCGGCTCGTCGGCGATGATCAGCTCGGGTTCCAGGGCGATGGCGGCGGCGATGAGGACGCGCTGGCGCATGCCGCCGGACAGCTCGTGGGGGTACTGCCCCGCGCGCCGGGCCGGGTCGTCGATGCCGACCCGCTCCAGCAGGTCCAGGACGCGGGCGCGCTCGGCGCGCCGGTCGCGCGAGCCGTGGATGCGCAGGCCCTCGGCGACGCTGGCGCCGACGGTCGCCACCGGGTTCAGGGAGTTGCCCGGGTCCTGCGGGACGAGGCCGATCCGTCGCCCGCGCACGGCGCGCAGCTCGCGCTGGGACAGCTCCAGCAGGTCCCGGCCGCGCAGCTCGACGCGCCCGCCGGTGACCGCCCCGTTGCCGGCGAGCAAGCCGATGACGGCCTGGGCGACGCTGGACTTGCCCGAGCCGGACTCCCCGACCAGGGCGGTGACCTGACCGGGGTGCACCTCCAGGGACACCCCGTCGACGGCGCGGACCGTGCCGCCGGAGGCGGTGTAGTCCACGCGCAGGTCCTGCACGCTCAACAGGGTGCTCACGAGGGCACGCTCCCGCGGATCGACTGGCTGAGGCGGTTGGCGGCCAGCACGACGGCGACCACGACGACGCCGGGCAGGACGGTCAGCCACCAGGCGGTGGCCACGTAGTCGCGCCCCTCGGCGATGAGCAGGCCCCACTCGGGGGTCGGTGGCGGGGCGCCGTAGCCGAGGAAGCCCAGCGTGGAGATCTGCAGGACGGCCGAGCCGAACTGCAGCGCCGCCAGCGCCACGACGGGCGTCAGGGAGTTCGGCAGCACGTGGCGGCGCAGGACGGCGGCGAAGGTGCCGCCGGAGCCGTAGGCCGCCTCGACGTACTCGCTGACGCGCACCCGCACGACCTCGGCGCGCGCGAGCCGGGCGAACACCGCGATGGAGGTGACACCGACGGCGATGGCGGCGTTGGTGGTGCCGAAGCCGAGCAGGATGATGACGCTCAGGGACAGCAGCAGACCGGGGATCGCCAGCAGCACGTCGACCAGCCGCATGAGGACGTCGTCGACCGGGCCGCCCAGCGCACCGGCGAGGACGCCGAGCAGCGTGCCGGCGACGAAGCCGACGAGCACGGCCACGGCGGCGCCGAGGATCGAGTGCCGGGCGCCGTGCACGACGCGCGTCCACACGTCGCGCCCCGTCGCGTCGGTGCCGAACCAGTGCTCGCCGCTGGGGGCCTGCAGCGACGGGGCGACCGAGGCGGTGGGGCTGCCGGAGGCGAAGGGTTCCGGCAGCAGCGCCCACAGCAGCGCCAGGAGCAGGACGGCCGCGGCGAGCAGGGCGCCCGCCCCCGGCCGGGGCGCGCCGGTCCGGCGGCGGGGGACGTCGCGGTCCGGGTCGGTGGCGGGCACCCCGGTCCAGGCGCTCACCGCAGCGCTCCGCGGCGCAGGCGCGCGTCGAGCACGGGGTACAGCAGGTCGACGACCAGGTTGACGAGCACGTACGCCACCGTCGAGAGGACCACGACGGCCAGCAGCACGGGGGTGTCGCGGTTGGCGACCGCCTGGGCGGTCAGCTGCCCGATCCCGGCGCGCCCGAAGACGGCCTCGGTGACCACCGCGCCACCGACGAGCTCGCCGAACAGGAGACCGGCCATCGTCAGGGTCGGCAGGACGGCGTTGCGGCTGACGTCGTGCCACAGCAACCACGGGGTGCTGGCGCCCCGGGCGCGCACGACGGCGATGAACGGCATCTGCCCCACGTCGTCGATGCTGCGCATGAGCACCTGCGCCAGCGGCGCGGCGATGGGCACCGCGATCGTCAGCACGGGCAGGACGAGCGACTCGACCGGCCCGGCGCCGATGACGGGGATCCAGCCCAGGCGGAAGGAGAACACCTGGATGAGCAGGATCCCGATCCAGAAGACCGGCAGTGACACGAACAGCGGGGGCAGGTCGCGGAACAGCCGGCGCAGCCACCGGCCCCTGCCGTGGGTCGCGGTGAAGGCGATCGCGACCGCGAGCAGCACCGCCACGAGGAGGCCGAGCGCGGCCAGCACGAGCGTGGAGGGCAGCGCGCTGGCGATGAGGGTCGAGACCGCGGCCCCGCTCTGCACCGAGTAGCCGAGGTCGCCGCCCAGGAAGGCCCGCGCGGACTCCGCGAAGCGCACGAGCAGCGGGCGGTCGGCCCCGTAGGCGGCGCGGATGTCGGCCAGCTGCTCGGGCGTCAGGCCCAGCTCGGGACTGCCGAAGCGGGCCAGGACGGCGTCGCCGGGCAGCGCGGCCAGCAGCGCGTAGGACAGCGCGTAGGCCAGCACCAGGACGACGGCGGCCTGCGCGACGCGCTGCAGGACGTAGCTCACGCCGGCCCCGTCACCGCGGGCGCGCCGCCCGGGCGCCCACCGGCGCTCAGCGGTCCAGCCACGTCGCGTAGAAGGAGGGCCGGCCCACCGACTCGGTGGTGAAGCCCTGCACGTCGGAGCGGAAGCCGAAGACCTGCGGCTCCTCGAAGAAGGGCACGACGTAGGCCTGCTCGGCCAGCCGGCGCTGCGCTGCCTCGGACGCGGCCTGCCGCTCCTCGGTGGTCGGCCGGGAGGCGATGTCGTTGAGCAGCGCGTCCAGCTCGGGGTCGCCGAGGGACTCGTCGTCGGTGTCGAGGTTGAGCAGCGTGTTGCGGTTCCTGGAGAAGTACTGCGACTTCAGGACGTCGAAGTCGGCCCGGCCGACCATCGAGTGGTACACCTGCACGGTCTCCGGGTCGAGCGAGGCGGCGGTCTGCGCGGCCTGGTCGCCGGGGAACAGCTCGACCTGGACCCCCAGTCCGGACAGCTGCTCCTGGACGAGGGTGACGACCTCCCGGGAGCGGGGCTGGGGCAGCGCCTCGTTGACGGTGAGGGCCAGCCGCACGCCGCCCTTCTCCCGCACGCCGTCGGCGCCGGTGAGCCAGCCCGCCTCGTCGAGCAGCTGGGCCGCGCGGTCCGGGTCGTACCGGTACTGCTCGGAGGTGTCGACGTAGCCCAGCGCCGACCTCGCGAGGGCCCCGGTGGCCAGCACGTAGCTGTCGCTGAACAGGGTGTCGATGATGGCCTGCCGGTCGATGGCGGCCACGAGGGCCTGGCGGACGGGCAGTTCCTGCAGCTGCGGGGTGCGGAAGCGGAAGCTGAACCCGTTGTTGACGCCGTTGGTGGCCGCGGCCAGCAGGGCCAGCCCGTCGGCCTGGAACTGCTGCTCGTCGGGGGCCTCGATCTGGCGGGCGACGTCGGCCTGCCCCGCCACCACGGTGCCGACGCGGACGCTGTCCTCGCCCGCGACCACGAAGCGGATGCCGTCGAGGTAGGGACGGCCCTGCCGGGCCAGCGACGGCGGGGCCCAGTCGTAGTCCTCGCGCGCCACGAGCGAGATCTGCGTGCCGACCTCCTCGTCGTCGACGACGAACGGGCCGCAACCGACGACGCCGACCGCCTGGCCGGGCCCGAAGCCCTCGCTGTCCCGCTCGAGGGTGGAGGTGGCGAGCAGACCGGAGTTGATGGTCGAGACGGCCTGCGCGAAACCGGGCGCGGGGGCCGAGAAGGAGAACCTCACGGTGAGGTCGTCGACGACCTCACCGCGCTCGTAGTTGTTGATGGCCTCGGAGACCGTGAGCGCCCGGTCCGGGTCGCCGCTGCCGAAGAGGTCGATGTTGGCGAGCACGTTGGCCGCGTCGACGGGTGATCCGTCGGAGTGGGTGACCCCCTCGCGCAGGGTGAACGTGTACTCGGTGGCGTCGGCGTTGACCTCGGGCAGTTCCGCGGCGATCCACGGCTGCAGCTCGAGGGTCTCCGGGTCCTGCCACAGCAGCCGGGCGGTGATGTTGTTGACGATGCCGCCGTTGGGGTAGAAACCCGCGGCCGGCGGGTAGAGCGTCGTCCACGTCTGCGGTTCGAGGTAGGTGAGGGTTCCGCCGGTGCGGGGTTCCCCCGACGGCGTTCCCTCGTCGCTCGTCGCGCGGGAGCAGCCGGTCACCAGGCCGGCGAGGGCGGTGGCCGCTGCGGCGGCGAGCGTGGTGCGGCGACGGACGAGCATGGGTGGGCTCCGGCTGTTCGTGGCGCGGTGTGGCGCGAGCTGTTGCGGGGGAAGGGGTCGGGAGGGCGCGGCGCGGCCGCGGGGTGGTCCCGGGCGGTGGCGTCGTCGTCGTGACCGGTCTCCGCGGTGGCGGGGACCGGGTACCGCGCAGCTGCTAGCGACAGCCCGTGGCCCCTCGGCGGCAGTGGTCGATGTGACGACGCCGCGAGGCGTGGAAGGCGTGACCGCGGATCCTGAGCACCGTTCCTCCATCGGTTCTGGCGGAAGCACCCGAACCCGCTCTCGCGGAGGGTTGCTGCGGCGTCACGGAGCCAGATCTCTCAGCCGCTCTCGATGGTGAGCGGGAGCCACGGTGCCCGAGCGGGCCCGCGCGTGTCAAGGTGCGGCGCAGCGGGACGGCCGCCCCACCGCGGTGGAGGAGTTCCCCCGCCTCCGGCCGCCCCTCCCCGCTCAGCGCTCCGCGCCGCCCGCGCGCTCGTCCCCGCCCGCGGCGAGCGCCTCGCGCACCGCCCGGGCCAGTGACAGCGCCCGGGTGTGGGTGGGCAGGTCGTCGAGCAGGACGACCTCCCCGTCCGGGCCGGTGAGGGGCATCCGCCAGTTCGGGTACTCGTTCGCGGTGCCCGGCTGGTTCTGGGTGCGGCGGTCGCCGACGGCGTCGACGAGGGACACGCCCAGCATCAGCGACGGCGCCAGCGCCAGGTAGCGGTGCAGCGCCTCGACGGTCTCCTGCTCCCCCGCGCCCTCGCGCAGCAGCCCGCGCCCGCGCACGAGGCCCAGGACGCGGTCCTGCTCGGCGCGGTCGGCGGCGCGCTCCTCCTCCACGTCGCGGGTGAGCAGGCCGAGGCGGTCGCGCAGCGCGACGTGCTCCTGGGCCAGGTAGCCGGCCGTGGGGGGCAGGTCGTGGACGGTGACGCTGGCCAGGGCCAGCTCGCGGTAGTCCTCCGGCGCCTTCGGGCGGTCGCCGTCGTACTCGAACCAGAGGACGGCGCTGCCGAGGATCCCGCGCTCGGCCAGGTAGCTGCGCACCCAGGGCTCGACGGTGCCGAGGTCCTCGCCCACGAGCACGGCCCCGGCCCGCTGGGCCTCCAGGGCCAGGACGCCCAGCAGCGCCTCGTGGTCGTAGCGCACGTACGTGCCGCGGTCGGCGGTGGCCCCCTGCGGGATCCACCACAGCCGGAACAGGCCGATGACGTGGTCGACGCGCAGGCCGCCGGCGTGCCGCAGGATCGTGCGGACCATGTCCCGGAAGGGCACGTAGGCCAGCTCGGCGAGGCGGTCGGGCCGCCACGGCGGCTGGCTCCAGTCCTGCCCCTGCTGGTTGAAGGCGTCCGGCGGGGCGCCCACGGTGACGCCGCGGGCGAGGGTGTCGCCCAGGCTCCACACGTCCGCGCCCTCGGGGTGCACGCCGACGGCGAGGTCGTGGACGATGCCGGGCCCGGTGCCGGGCGCGGTGGCCGCGTCCTGGGCGCTGCGCAGCTGCTCGTCGCACTGCCACTGCAGCCAGCGGTGGAAGTCGACCCGGTCGGCGAGGCGCTCCAGGGCCCCGGAGGCGCGGGCCGCGGCGGGGTCGCGGTCCTGCGCGGGCCAGCCGGAGGCGGGCAGGCCGTGCTCCTCGGCCAGCGCGCACCACAGCGCGAAGTCGGTCAGCCCGGGGTCCTCGTCGGCGACGTAGCGGCGGAAGGCGGCCTGGCGGGCCTGGGTGCGCGGGTGGGCGTGCAGCACCTCCAGCGCCTCGCGCTTGAGCGCCCACAGGGCGTCGCGGTCGATCTCGCCGGGGTCCGTGTTGGCGGCGCGGCAGCGCGCGGCCAGCTCCTCCACCCGGGCCCGCTGCTGCGGTGCGAGGTAGGCGGTCTCCCGCACGTCCTCCGGGCGCAGGTACAGCGGGTTGACGAAGCGCCGGGTGGTCGGCAGGTACGGGGAGGCCTCCATCGGCGGCACCGGGGAGGCGGCCGCCAGCGGGTTCACGAGCAGCCAGCCGGCGCCCTGGGCGGCGGTGGTGGCGGCCAGGTCGGCCAGGTCGGCCAGGTCGCCGGCGCCCCAGGAGCGGCGCGAGCGCACCGAGTACAGCTGCGCCTGGTAGCCGACGGAGCGCCCGCGCTGCAGCGCCTCGGGCAGCTCCAGGACGTCGGGGGTGACGACCAGCGGGCACTCGGCGTCGCCGGAGGGGGTGCGCACCCGCAGCAGGTGCCAGCCCAGCGGCAGGTCGTCGGGGACCTCGAAGGTGGCGCGGCCGGTGAGGCGGCCGTCGACGTGCTTGGGGTCCACCCAGCGGTCGACCTGGCGCAGCGGCGCCCACCCGCCGTCGTCCTCCAGCTCGACGACGACGTCGACGGGGTCGCCGTGCGGGACGTGGACGGGCACCTGGGCGCTGCTGCCCTCGCGGGTGACGACCACGGGCGGCAGGCGGCGGCGCCAGGGCCGCAGCCGCACCTCCGCCAGCGACGCGGCGACCGCGGCGGGCCCGGACACGTCGTGGCCGAGGGCGGTCAGCACGGCCTCGACGGTGGCGCGCGGCACGTCGGCGGTGCGGCCGCGCCAGTCGGTGAAGGAGGTGGAGACGCCCTCGGCGGCGGCCAGCTCGGCCAGCTGCGGCGGGGTCCGGTCGTCGGTCCGGTCGTCGGCGCGGTCGTCGGCGCGGGCGTCGGCGGGCTCGGGTGGCACGCGCCGACTCTGCCAGAGCGCCCCCGTCCCGGCGCGGCGGCGGCGGGCCTCCACGGGCCTCCACGGGCCGCCGGAGCTGCCTAGGGTGGCGCTCGTGCACCCCGCGACCGGCGCCGTCCGCCCGCCCGCCGACCTGGCCCCGCGCCTCGACCTCGTCGAGGAGCTGCACGGGACCCCGGTGCCCGACCCGTACCGCTGGCTGGAGGACGCCGACGACCCGCGCACGCGGGAGTGGTCGCGCTGGCAGGCGGCCGCGTGGGAGGACTGGGCGGGCCGGGCGCCGGGGCGCGAGCGCCTGCGCGAGCGGGTGGGGCAGCTGATGGCGACGGGGTCGGTGGGCGCGCCCGTGCACCGCGGCGCCCGGGTGTTCCGCACGCGCCGGGCGGTGGACGGGGAGCTGGGGGTGCTGACGGTCACCGACGGCGCCGGCACCCGGACGCTGGTGGACCCGCTGGCGCTGGACCCCTCGGGCACGACGACGCTGGACGCGTGGCGGCCCAGCCCGGAGGGCGACCTGCTGGCCTACCAGCTGTCCGAGGGCGGCACCGAGGAGAGCGTCCTGCGGGTGCTGGACGTCGCCACGGGCGAGGTGGTCGACGGCCCGCTGGACCGGGCCCGCTACTCGCCGGTGGCGTGGCTGCCGGACGCCGGGGACGGCGAGCGCCGGTTCTACTACGTGCGCCGGCTGCCGCCGGAGCAGCTGCCGGAGGGCGAGCGGCAGTACCACCGCCGGGTGTGGCTGCACCGGGTGGGCGCGGACCCGGCCACCGACGTGGAGGTCTTCGGCGGTCCCGTGCCGGGCGACCCGGAGGGCGCGCCGCCGCTGCCGCTGACGACGTACTACGGGGTGTGGACGTCGCGGGACGGGCGCTGGCTGGTCGTCAGCGCCGCCGACGGCACCGCCCCCCGCAACGACGTGTGGCTGGCGGACCTGCGCGGCGCGGACCCGGCGCGCCCGCCGTTCCGCGAGGTGGTGCGCGGCCTGGACGCGAGCACCGGGGTGTGGGTGGGCCGCGACGGGCGGCTGTACGCCTTCACCGACCTGGACGCCCCGCGGGGGCGGCTGGCGGTGGCCGACCCGGCGACCCCGGGCCCGGAGCACTGGCGCGACCTGCTGCCGCAGGCGCGGGACGCGCTGCTGGAGGACGTGGCCGTCCTGGACGGCGAGGAGCTGGACCGGCCGCTGCTGGTGGCGGGCTGGACGCGGCACGCGCTGTCGTCGCTGAGCGTGCACGAGCTGGGAAGCGGTCAGCGGCTGCCGGGGGGCGCGGGCGCCCTGGAGCTGCCGGGGTCGGGGTCGGTCGGCGGCCTCGTCACGCGCGGCGAGCCCGGTCACGACCTGTGGTTCTCCTTCACGGCCACGACCGTCCCGTCGGAGGTGTGGCACTGGGACGCGCGCACGGGCGGCCTGGAGCTGGAGTCGCGCCCGCCGGGCGCGGTGGAGGTGCCGGCGGTGACCAGTCGCCTGCTGGAGTGCGCCAGCGCCGACGGCACGACGGTGCGGCTGCTGCTGACGGCGCGCGCCGACGCGGTGGACGGCGCCGGGCGCCCGCTGCGCCCGGCCCCGGCGGTCCTGTACGGCTACGGCGGGTTCGGGATCAGCATGTCCCCGCACTACTCCCCCGACGCGCTGGCGTGGGTGGAGGCCGGCGGCGTGCACGTGGTGGCGCAGCTGCGCGGCGGCGGCGAGGAGGGCGAGGACTGGCACCGCGCGGGGACGCGCGGGTCCAAGCAGAACGTGTTCGACGACTTCCTGGCCGCGGCCCGGCACCTGGTGACCGAGGGCTGGACGACGCCGGGGCAGCTGGTCGCGGAGGGCGGCTCGAACGGCGGCCTGCTCGTGGGCGCGGCGCTGACGCAGGCCCCGGAGGCGTTCGCGGGGATCGTCTGCTCGGCGCCGCTGCTGGACATGGTCCGCTACGAGCGGCACGGGCTGGGCGCCACGTGGAGCGAGGAGTACGGCAGCGCGGCGGTCGAGGAGGAGTTCCGCTGGCTGCTGGCGTACTCCCCCTACCACCGGGTGGTGGAGGGCACGGAGTACCCGGCGGTGCTGTTCACGGTCTTCGACGGCGACTCGCGGGTGGACCCGCTGCACGCGCGCAAGCTGTGCGCGGCGCTGCAGCGCGCGACCGCCTCGCAGCGGCCGGTGCTGCTGCGCGCGGAGGGCGACGTCGGGCACGGCGCGCGCTCGGTCTCGCGCAGCGCGGCGCTGGCCGCGGACCGGCTGGCGTTCGCGGCGGCCGCCACCGGCCTCGACGTCGCGCGCTGACCCGCCCCCGACCCCGCCCCCGACCCCGCCCCCGACCCCGCTCCCGACCGACCCCGCAGGAGGACCCCCACCGTGCTCGTCGCCGCGACGACCCCCGCCCCGACCCCCAGCCCCGAGTCGACGAGCGCCGGGGAGGTCCTGCGGGACGTCGGGGAGCTGACGGGCTCGTACTGCGTGTCGGGCTCGCCGGGGGTGTGCGGGACGGTCTACGACCTGACCGGCTCGCGCCTGGCGGGGCGGATCGCGGACGTGCTGCTGGGCTGGCCGCTGCGGATCGTGCTGATCCTGCTGGTCTGCTTCGTGGCGCGGTACCTGCTGATGAAGGTCATCGACCGGACGGTGGCGGGGGTGGCGGCCGGGCGGCGCGAGGCGCGGCGCGGCGGGCTGCTGGAGTCCAGCCCGCTGCTGTCCGAGCGCCGCCAGCAGCGCGCGCAGACGCTGGGCTCGGTCCTCAAGAGCACGACGACGCTGGTGATCGGCGTCGTGGCGGTGCTGGGCGTGCTGGGGCAGCTGAACATCAACATCGCCCCCTTCATCGCTTCCGCGGGCATCGTCGGCGTGGCGCTGGGCTTCGGCGCGCAGTCGCTGGTGCGCGACTTCCTGTCCGGGGTGTTCATGCTCGCCGAGGACCAGTACGGCGTCGGCGACGTCGTGGACCTGGGCGACGCCTCGGGCACGGTGGAGGCCGTGGGGCTGCGGGTGACGCGGCTGCGGGACGTCAGCGGGACCGTCTGGTACGTGCGCAACGGCGAGATCCTGCGGGTCGGCAACCAGAGCCAGGGCTGGGCGCGCGCGGTGCTGGACGTGTCGGTGGCCTACGGCGCGGACATCGCGCACGTGCAGGAGGTGCTGCAGCGCATCGGGGACCGGCTGGCCGCCGAGGAGGCGTGGAAGCCGCTGGTGCTGGCCCGCCCGGAGGTGTGGGGCGTGGAGCAGATGGCCGCCGACGGGGTGGTGCTGCGCATGGTGGTCAAGACGGCGCCGCTGCAGCAGTGGGCCGTGCAGCGCGAGCTGCGCCGGCGCATCAAGGCGGCGTTCGACGCCGAGGGCATCGAGTTCCCCTTCCCGCAGCGCACGGTGTGGCTGCGCCAGGACGAGGCGCCGGCCACGCCGCCGCCGGCGCGGCACGGCGACCCGGCCGCGGCGGGCGGCTCGCAGCCGCCGCGGCGCAGCGAGGCGGACGTGGTGGCCGACGACACCGGGGAGATCCCCCGCATCCGCTGACGCGCCGGGCGGGACGTGGCCGGCGAGGGGGTGCGCGCGCGACGTCCGCGGCCGACACTGTCGCCATGACCCAGCGCCTCGCCCTCGTCACCGGCGTCAGCGGCTACATCGGCGGCCGGCTCGTGCCGGAACTGCTGCAGGCCGGTTTCCGCGTGCGCGCGATGGCGCGGCGGCCGGAGGCGCTGCGCGACCGCCCGTGGATCGACGACGTGGAGGTCGTGCAGGCCGACGCCGCCGACGCGGAGCAGGTGCGCGCCGCCCTGGCGGGCGTGGACGTGGCCTACTACCTCATCCACGCGATGAGCAGCGGCTCGCAGTTCTCCTCCAAGGACCGCCGCACGGCGCGCACGTTCGCGCGCGCCTCCAAGGCGCAGGGCGTGGGCCGCCTGGTGTACCTGGGCGGGCTGTACCCGGAGGGCGAGGAGCTGTCCACGCACCTGGAGTCGCGCCGGGAGGTCGGGGAGATCCTGCTGGACTCCGGCGTGCCCACGACGGTGCTGCGCGCGGCGGTGATCCTCGGTTCGGGGTCTGCCAGCTTCGAGATGGTCCGCCACCTGACCGAGCGGCTGCCGGCGATGGTGTGCCCGAAGTGGGTGAGCAACCGCATCCAGCCCATCGCGATCCGCGACGTGCTGCGCTACCTGGTGGGGGTGGCGGACCTGCCGCCGGAGGTCAGCCGCGTCTTCGACATCGGCGGCCCGGACGTCCTGACGTACCTGGACATGATGCGCGTGTACGCGGAGGTGGCCGGGCTGCCCAAGCGGCACGTGCTGCCGGTGGGCGTGATGTCGCCGCGGCTGTCGAGCCACTGGGTGGGCACGGTCACCCCGGTGCCCAAGCGGATCGCCCAGCCGCTGGTGGAGAGCCTCGTGCACGAGGTGGTCTGCCAGGAGCACGACATCGCGCAGTGGGTGCCGGACCCGGAGGAGGGCCTGATCGGCTACCGGGAGGCGGTGGCGCTGGCGCTGCAGCGCATCCAGGAGGCGAACGTGGCGACCCGCTGGTCGTCGGCGTCGCTGCCGGGCGCGCCCAGCGACCCGCTGCCCAGCGACCCGGGCTGGTCGGGCGGCAACCTGTACGTGGACGACCGCACGACGGTGGTCGAGGCGCCCCGCGAGGTGCTGTGGGAGGTGCTGGAGGGCATCGGCGGCGAGCGCGGCTGGTACTCGTGGCCGACGGCGTGGGCGGTGCGCGGGGTGCTGGACCGCTTCTCGGGCGGGCCGGGGCTGCGGCGCGGGCGGCGCGACCCGCGCTCGCTGATGATCGGCGACGCGGTCGACTGGTGGCGGGTGGAGGAGCGCCTGCCCGGGGAGCTGCTGCGGCTGCGCGCGGAGATGCGCCTGCCGGGCCTGGCGTGGCTGGACCTGCGGATCGAGAGCGACCCGGTGGGCCGCACGCTGTTCCGGCAGCGGGCGCTGTTCCACCCCAAGGGCCTGGCGGGGCAGGCGTACTGGGCGGCGATCAGCCCGTTCCACGACGTGGTGTTCGGCGGGATGCAGCGCAACGTGGCCCGGGCCGCGGAGGCGCTGGTGCGCGAGCGCCGCACCGGCGCCCCGCGGGGGCCGGTGGACAGCGCCCGCCGGGCGGGCGAGGCGCGCGAGGGGGCGCACGCGGCCTGACGCGCGGCCGGGGCGGGGGCGGGCCCGTGCGATCCTCGGAGTCGTGAGCACGACCCCGCCCTCCCCCCTCGGCCCGCCCACCGGCGGGCGCAGCAGCCTGACCCGCACGACGCCCGCGGGGCGCACGTTCTACGACGAGGTGGGCGGCGCCGCGACGTTCACCCGGCTGGTCGACGCCTTCTACGACGGGGTCGCCGCCGACGAGGTGCTGCGGCCGATGTACCCGGAGGCGGACCTGGGCCCGGCGAAGGAGCGGCTGCGGCTGTTCCTGGAGCAGTACTGGGGCGGGCCGACGACGTACTCCGAGCAGCGCGGGCACCCGCGCCTGCGGATGCGGCACGCCCCGTTCAAGGTGAACCCGGACGCGCGCGACCGCTGGCTGACGCACATGCGCGCCGCGGTGGACTCGCTGGGCCTGCCGGCCGCCCAGGAGGGCGTGCTGTGGGACTACCTGGAGCGCGCCGCCCACAGCATGCTCAACACGTTCGAGGAGTAGGTCGTCCGGCGGGTCGCAGCAGCACGACGGTGTCGCGGTCGACGGACGGGGGCGGGCAGCGGGTGGTCGTCGTCCCGGAGGTCATGCGGAACCACGCGCTCGCCGTGGGCGCCGGAGACTGGCTCGACGACCTGCCCGGACTCCTGGCCCACCTCGAAGGCAGGTGGGACGTCGCCGTCGGTCGCCCGTTCACCGGAGCCACCGAGGCCTACGTCGCGGAGGCGACCACGACGTCGGGTCGACCGGTCGTGGTCAAGGTCCTCGTCCCCCGCTCGGGCGACGGCGCGCGCCACGAGGTCACCGCCCTGCGCCTGGCGGACGGGCGGGGGACCGCGGCTCTGCTGCGCGACGATCCCGACGTGGGCGCGCTGCTGCTGGAACGGCTGGGCCCTCCGCTGTCCGCGCTGGGCCTGCCCACCGCGACCCGCCACGACATCCTGTGCGACACCGCGGCGCGGGTGTGGCGCCCGGCCGCGGGGTCCGGCCTCCCGACCGGTGCCGACCGCGCCCGGCAGCTCGTGTCGTCGATCACCGCGTCGTGGGAAGACCTCGGCCGCCCGTGCTCGGAGCGGGCCGTCGACCACGCCCTGCGCTGCGCGCGTCGGCGCGGGGCGGCCCACGACGACGAGCGTGCCGTGCTGGTCCACGGTGACGTGCACCAGCTCAACGCGCTCCGGGCGGGCGCGGGGTTCAAGCTGGTCGATCCCGACGGTCTGCTGGCCGAGCCCGAGTGCGACCTGGGCACGGTGCTGCGGGGCGACCCCGTCGACCTGCTCCGCGGTGACCCGCACGAGCGGGCCCGGCGACTGGCGGCGCGCACCGGCACGGACCCCGCGGCCGTGTGGGAGTGGGGGGTCGTCGAGCGGGTGGCGAGCGGGTTGCACTGCACCCGGATCGGCGTGCAGCCGCTGGGACGCGAGACGTTGACCGCTGCCGACGCCGTCGCCGTCCTCGACGCGACGACCGGTGGCCCGGGACCGCCCTGACGTCAGGCGACGGCCGTGCGCATCAGCCGGCGGGCGGCCTCGCCGATGACGGCGCTGTAGGTGGGGTAGGCGAACTCGACGCGCGCCAGGGTCGCGACGTCGACGCCCGCGGCCATCGCCGTCGTCACGGCCTGGACGATCTCGACGGCCTCCTCCCCCACGGCGTGCGCGCCGAGCAGGACGTCGCGGCGCCGGTCGGCGATGAGCTTGAGGAAACCCCGCGTGCGGTCGTCGATGACGGCGCGCTCCATCGCGGCGAACGGCACGGTCACCACGAGGCACTGCGGGTCCCGCGCCCGCGCCTCGTCCTCGGTGAGCCCCACCCCCGCGTAGTCGGGGTCGGTGAAACCCCCCGACGGCAGCAGCGGGTGCGGGGTGCGGCGGGTCGCGCCGAGGACGGCGTTGGTGGCGGCGGCCTCCGCCTCGGCGTGGGCGGCCTGCACCAGCATCGCGCGGCCGTTGGCGTCGCCGGCGGCGAACACGTGGGGCGCGGTGGTGCGCAGGTGCTCGTCGACCGCGATCGCCGAGCGGTGGACCTGGATCCCGGCGGCCTCCAGCCCCAGCCCGTCCAGCGACGCGGGCCAGCCGACGCTCATCACGACGGCGTCGAACGCCTCCTCGCGGTGCTCGCCGTCCTGCGACCAGGCCAGGTCGATGGCCCCGTCGGCGCGCCGGGTCAGCGAGCGCACCGCGTCGATCCCCGTCGCGACCCGCACGCCCTGCTCCTCGAACGCCTGCTGCACGGCGCGCGAGACGTCGGCGTCGGCCGTCGGCAGGACCCGCCGGGCCAGGTCCAGGAGCTGCACCTCGCTGCCCAGGGCGCGGAAGACGGTGACGAGCTGCGCGCCGGTGTTGCCCGCGCCCACGACGGCCAGGCGCCGGGGCAGGGAGGGCAGGTCCAGCACGGTCTCGGGATAGGTGGCGAGTTCCGCACCGGGCAGCGGCAGCCGCCGCGAGCGCCCGCCGACGCACAGCACGACGCTCTCGCCGCGCACCCGCCGCCCGGTCGCGGCGAGCTCCAGCACGTGCGGGTCGACGAAGCGCGCGCGGCCCTCCAGCACGAGGTCGACACCGGCGTCGGCCAGCCGCTGCGGGTCCGCCTTCGCGGCCTGCACGCGCTCGACGGTGGCGCGCACGCGGGCGACCGTCGCGGGCCAGTCCACGCGCTCCTGCGGGACGGCGATGCCGTACTCGGCGGCCGTGCGCACCTCGCGCACGAGCCGGGCCGTCTTGGCCAGCACCCGCGTGGGGACGCAGCCGGTGTTCACGCACGTGCCGCCGGTGCGCGAACCCTCCAGCAGGGCCGTGCGGGCGCCGAGCTCGGCGGCGCGCAGGGCGGCCGAGACGCCGGCCGGGCCACCGCCGACGACGACCACGTCGTAGGCGTCGACGGCGTCGCCGGGCGAGGGCGAGGAGGAGGTGCGGGCGTCGGGGAGCGTGGAGGAGCTCACCCGTCCACGGTCACCCGGCCCCCGCGGACCCGCCACCGGACCGCCTGTGAGAGTGGACACCCCGTCGCGCCCGGCACGGGGCGCGGCGTTCCGGGAGAGGTGTCCCGGAAACGTCCCCGGGACGGCGGCCGTCCTGCCACGCTGCCCCCGTGCACCGCTCGCCGCGACGGTCGCTCCCACCGCTGACCGTCCTCGTGCTGGCCGCCGCCCTCACCGGCTGCGCGGGACAGGAGACCGGCGAGGTCACCGTCGAGACGACCCTGCAGCTGTGCCGCGAGGACCGGTGCCGCGACCTGCCGGCGGCCGGAGCGCAGGTCACCTTCTTCGCCGGCGGCGACCCGGTGGGGACGGCCGTCCTCGACGAGGGCGGCCGCGTCACGCGGACCCTCGGCACCGGGACGTACACCGTGGACGTGTCGATGCCGGAGCTCGGCCTGCGCATCACCCAGGACGAGACGACGCCCACCGAGCTGGACGAGCGCGGGGGTGTCACCTTCGCCCTGGCGTTCCCCGGTCCCGTGGACGTCGACACGACTCCGCGGCTGCTCCGCGCGGACGGGACGTGACACCGGTACCCCGCCGTCGGCGCTGGCACGAGCGCCCGGTCCCGGTCACCCTCGTGCTGCTGCTCGTCGTGTGGACGGCCGCCCACCTCGTCGAGGTGCCGTCCGCGCTCTGGGGCCTGCCGGTGCTCGCCGCCGGGGTGTGCTCCGTCAGCCTGCGTCGCCGTCGTCGGCTGGAGCGGGCACGTCGCCGCACCACCACGTCCGCGTGAGGCGCTGGACGCCGTCCGACGGCGTCAGCGGTCACGAGGCTCCGGGGCCCGGCACGTCGTCGCCGACCGCGGCGAACAGCAGGCTGTCCTCGCGCCGGCCCCGGATCATCACGTGCGAGCGCAGCAACCCCTCCTGCCGCATCCCGATCTTCCGCAGCACCCGCTGCGACGCCAGGTTGCCCGGTCGGCACGTGGCCTCCACCCGCTCCAGCGCCAGGTCCTCCCGGGCGAAGCGCAGCACCGCCGCGGCCGCCTCGGTGGCCAGACCCCGCCCCCAGTGGGCCCGGGCCAGGACGTAGCCCATCACCCCGCGCCGGTGCTCTGCGCTGGTCACGCTCACCGAGCAGGCCCCCACGACCTCACCGGCGACGGTCACGGCCCAGGTCGTCGAGCCCGGCCGCTCCACCGCGGAGGCCGCGCACACCTCGTCGATGAACGCGCGCGACTGCGCAAGGGTGTTGGGTCCCCAGTCGGTGTACCGGCACACCTCCGGATCTCCGGCGTAGGCGTGGACGGCCTCCAGGTCGCCGGGGATGAACGATCTCAGCCGCAACCGTTCCGTCGTCAGCTCGCGCACCACCCGACCCTAGGAGGATCCCGCCCGTCGCCGCGCGGTCGTCGTCCCGGACCGTCAGGGCACGACCGCGTCCGCCTCGACCTCCACGAGCAGCCGCGGGTCGACGAGCGCGCTGACCTCGACCATCGTGCAGGCCGGCCGGACGTCGGCGAAGAACTCCCCGTGGACGCGCCCGACCTCCTCCCACCGGGCGATGTCGGTGACGTACAGGCGGGTGCGGACCACGTCGGCCAGTCCCGCGCCGACGTGCGCGAGCGCCGCCTCGACGCGCCGCAGCGCCTCGCGGGTCTGCGCGGCGGGGTCGTCGCCGCCGACGGGGGCGCCGTCCGGCCCGGCGGCGGTGGTGCCCGCCACGCTGACCCACGGCCCGACCCGCACGGCCCGCGAGTAGCCGACGACGGGTTCCCACGGCGCGCCCGAGGAGACGGTCCGGCGTTCCAGCACGCCGCCATCCTGTCCGACGCGCCGAGCGCCGGGCTAGCGTCGGGCGGTGCCCGCCGCCTGGTCGCTGCCGCTGCCCCTGCTCACGCCCCGGCTGCGGCTGCGCGAGCACCGCCCGGGCGACCTCGACGACCTCGTGGTGTTCCACGGCGACGAGCGGGTGACCCGGTACACGCCGTGGCCCGTGCGCGACCGGGAGGAGACGCGCCGGGCGCTCGGGGTGCGCACCGGGCAGGTGCGCGCCGCGGCGACCGGGGACGCGCTGGTGCTGGCGGTGGAGGAGGTCGCGACCGGGACGGTCGTCGGGGAGGTCCTGCTGCTGCGCACCGGCGACGACGAGGCGGCGCTGGGGTACGCGCTGCGCGCGGACCGGTGGGGGCGCGGGCTGGCGACCGAGGCGGCCGGCGCGCTGGTGGAGGCCGGGTTCGCCGTGCTCGGGCTGCGCCGCCTCACCGCGGTCGTGGTGCCCGCGAACTCCGCGTCGACGGCGGTGCTGGGCCGGCTGGGTTTCTCGCCGGTGTCCGCGGACGAGGAGCGGCTGGTGTTCGAGCTGCGGGCGGACCGCCGGGGCTGAGCGGCCTCAGCGGACCAGCGAGCCGCCCAGGTCCACGTCCCCGGTGAGGTAGCGCTGCACGCCCGGTCCCACGGCCGCCACGAGCTCCTCGACGGCCGCCGAGGCGACCGGTTCCAGCCGCAGCACGTGACGGGTGACGACCAGGCCGACGATCTGCCCGGCCGCCAGCGCGGCGCGCGCCTCGCGCTCGGCGGCGGGCACGGGCGCGGAGGCCAGGACGGGGCGCAGAACCCGGCTGAGGAGGAACTCGCGCAGCATCCGGGCCGCGCGCTCGGAGGTGGTCGCCGAGCGCAGCAGCGCCAGCCCGGCCGGGCGGGCCGGGCCGTCCCAGACGGACAGCACCAGCCGCACGAGGTTCGCCCCGAGGTCGTCGGCGCCGGCCGCGACGATGTCGGGCACGCGCTCGGCCGGGTCGACGGGGGCCTGCACGGCGGCGAGGAACAACCCGTCCTTGCTGCCGAAGTAGTGGTGCACCAGCGCGGGGTCGACACCGGCCAGCGCGGCGATCGCGCGGATCGTCGCGCCCTCGAAACCGCGGTCGGCGAACACCTCGCGGGCCGCGTCCAGCACCGCCTCGCGGGTGCCGGGGTTCCCCGCCCGCCGGCCGGTGCGCCGGGGCCGCGCGTTCGTCTCCTGGCTCAGCCGGTCCTCCTGCGCACGGTGGCCGCCGCCAGTGCCAGGGCCGCGAGCGCGGCGCCGGCCAGGACGGCGAGGTCGGTGCCCAGCGTGCCACCGGTGGGCGCGGCGGCCGACTCCAGGGCCCGCACGGCGTAGGTCATGGGCAGGGCGGCGCTGACGGCCTCCAGCCAGCCGGCCATCCGCTCGCGCGGCACGAGCAGCCCGCACAGCAGCAGCTGCGGCAGCACGACGACCGGCATGAACTGCACCGCCTGGAACTCGGTGCGGGCGAACGCGCTGCACAGCAGGCCCAGCGCCACGCCGAGCACGCCGTCGAGCACGGCGGTCAGCAGCACCCAGCCGGGTGCGGCCGGCACGTCCAGCCCGAGGACACCCAGCGCGAACCAGGTGGTGAGCGCGGCCTGCGCGGCGGCGACCGCGCCGAACGCGAGCGCGTAGCCGCCGAGCAGCCCGGCGCGCGTGACGGGCGTGGTGGCCAGCCGTTCCAGCGTGCCGCTGGTGCGCTCGCGCAGCATCGCGATGCTGGTGACGAGGAACATCAGCAGCAGCGGGAAGACGGCGAGCATCAGGTAGCCGACGCGGTCGAACACCCCCGGCTGCCCCTGCCACACCTGCGACATCAGGGCCAGCAGCAGCCCGGGCGCCAGCGCCAGCAGCGCCAGGGTGCGGTGGTCGTGGCGGAGCTGACGGGCCACGCGCACCGCCGTGGGCCAGGTGCCGGTGCCCGCGCGGACGGCCGGGCGGGCAGCGGCCGGCGCCGCCGCGGCGCTCACGCCGCCACCTCCCGCCCGGCGCCCCCGCCGGCGCGCACGAGCCGCAGGAACGCCTCCTCCAGGTCCTCGGCGCCGGTGTCGCGGCGCAGCCGGTCCGCCGTGCAGTCGGCCAGCAGCCGCCCCCCGCGCAGCAGCAGCAGGCGGTCGCAGCGGGCGGCCTCGTCCACGACGTGGCTGGAGACCAGGACGGTGGTGCCCTCCCGCGCCAGGGCGCGGAAGCGCTCCCACAGCTCCACCCGCAGCAGCGGGTCCAGGCCGACGGTGGGCTCGTCGAGCACGAGCAGCTCGGGGCGCCCGACGAGGGCGCAGGCCAGCGAGACCCGCCCGCGCTGGCCGCCGGACAGGGTGGCGGTCAGCTGCCCGGCCGCGCCGGCCAGGCCCACCGCGGCCAGCGCCTCGTCGGCCGCCGCCCGGCCCGCGCCGTGCAGGGCGGCGAAGTAGCGCACGTTCTCGGCGACGGTCAGGTCGCCGTAGACGCTGGGGGTCTGGGTGACGTAGCCGGTGCGCCGGCGCAGCGCCGCCGCACCGGCGGGCAGGCCCAGCACCCGCACCCGGCCCCGCTCGGTGCGCTGCACGCCCACCAGGCAGCGCAGCAGCGTCGTCTTGCCCGAGCCCGACGGGCCCAGCAGCCCCGTCACGCTCCCGGCCGGGACGGTGAACGACAGCCCGTCCAGCACGGGCCGGCCACGCCTCCCCGGGCGCCCCCCGAGGCGCACGGCCAGCTGCTCCACCTCCACCGCGGTGTCCACGACGACCTCCCCAGAACTCAACGGACGATGAACTCAACGGTAGATGAGTTCTGGGTGGAGGGGAAGGGCCCGCTCAGGGACGCTGCGCGGCGGGGCGGACGACGAGCTCGTTGACGTCGACGTCCGGGCTCTCGCCGACGGCGTAGGCCACGGCCCGCCCGATCGCCGCGGGCGGGATCGCCTCGCGCCGGTACACGTCCATCCCGGCGCTGGCCGTCGGGTCGGTGATGTGGGTGGCCAGCTCGCTCTCCACGACGCCGGGGCTGACCGTCGTGGTCCGCACGCCCGGCGGCAGGTCCTGGCGCAGGCCCTCCATGAGCGCCCGCACCGCGTACTTGGTGGCCGAGTACACCGCGGCGGTGGGGACGACGCCGTACGCGGCGATGGACGCCGTGGTGACGACGTGCCCGGACTCCTGGCGCAGGAAGTGCGGCAGGACCGCGGCCAGGCCGTGCAGGACGCCCTTGACGTTGACGTCGACCATCCGGTCCCACTCGCCCGCCAGCAGCGAGGTCATCGGGGACAGCAGCATCACCCCGGAGTTGGCGACGAGGACGTCGAGGCGCCCGTGCTCGCCGACGACCGCGTCGACGACCTCGCGGAACGCGTCCGCGTCGGTGACGTCGAGGACGGCCGTGGTCGCGCGCCCCCCGGCGGCGGCGATGTCGGCGGCCACCTGCCCGAGGCGGTCGGCGCGGCGGGCCGCGAGGACGACGGTGTGACCGGCGGCGGCCAGCTCGCGGGCGGTGGCCTCGCCGATGCCGCTGGAGGCGCCGGTGACGAGGACGGTCTTGGTGGCGGTGCGCTGGTCGGTCCCGTGGTCGGTCTCGTGGTCGGTCATGCGACGAGCCTCGCCGCGCCGCGGGCCGGCGGGGAGACCGCGGTGCGGGTGGCCCCGGCACGGCCACCCTGGCGCGGGCCCGCGCACCTACCGTGGGCGCGTGAGCGAACTGGGGGACTACCTGCGCGCCCGCCGGGCGGACGTCGCACCGGAGGACGCGGGCCTGCCGACGGGGACGCGGCGGCGGGTGCCGGGGCTGCGCCGCAGCGAGGTCGCGCTGCTGGCGGACATCAGCGTGGAGTACTACGTGCGGCTGGAGCAGGGTCGCGAGCGCAACCCCTCCCCCGCGGTGCTGGACGCGCTGGCCGCCGCGCTGCGGCTGCCGCGCGACGGCGCCGGGCACCTGTACCGGCTGGCCGGGCTCGCGCCCGCGGCCGACGGCGCGGGCGGTGGGGGCACCGGCCCGGAGCGGGCCGACCCGCGCCTGGTGGAGCTGCTGGCGGCGTGGCCGGCGACCCCGGCGCTGGTGCTGGGCCGGGCCCTGGACGTGCTGGCCGCGAACGCGCTGGCCGAGGAGCTGTTCGCCGGGTTCCCGGCCACCCGCAACCTCGCCGAACTGGTGCTCACCGACCCGGCGGCGCGCTCGCTGTACCCGGCGTGGGACGCGGTGGCCCGCGACACGGTGGCCGCGCTGCGGCTGGCCGACGGCGCGCACCCGGACGACGCCCGCGTGCGCGCGGTGCGCGAGCGGCTGGCCGGCGACCCGGTGTTCGAGCGGCTGTGGGCCCGGCACGACGTGCGCGGCAAGACGTCGGAGGTCAAGCGGTTCGCGCACCCGGGCGCCGGGGAGCTGGCGCTGCACGTGCACACGTTCGACGTGCGCGGTGCCGCGGGCCAGCAGCTCGTCGTCTACCACGCGCCGCCGGGCACGCCCGCGGCGGATGGCCTGGCACTGCTGGGGATCCTGGCCGCGCAGCGCGCCGAGACCCACCCCGGGGGTTCCCGGCGCGGCCGCTGACCGCGGTCGCCGGCCTCACCCGCCGCCGTGCTCGCCGGGCGCGTGGGCGGTGAGGAACTCGTACACCTCGACGTCGTCGACGCCGGGGAACGTCCCGGACGGCAGGGGCGCCAGGGTCTGCGCGTGCAGGCGGGCGCTGGGCCAGGCGTTCTCCGCCCAGCGCCCGGCGAGCTCCTGCGGCGCGCGGCGGCAGCAGGAGACGTCGGGGCAGCGGCTGACGGCGCGGGCGCGGGTGTCGCGGCCGCGGAAGAACTTCGCGTGCTCGTAGCGCACGCCGACCGTGATGGAGAAGTCCCCCTCGCGGGTGGTGCCGGTCTGGCTGGAGCACCAGAACGTCCCCGCGGGGGTGTCGGTGTACTGGTAGTTCTCCGTCGTGCGGTTCGTCAGCCCCAGGACCCGGCGCGCGGTCCACTGCCGGCACACCGGCTGGCCCTCGACGGCACCGGTGGCGTCCTCGACGAACGGCACGCCGTCGTTCTCGTACCCGCGGTACAGGGCGCCGTCGTCGCCGGCGCGCAGGAAGTGCAGCGGCAGGCCGAGGTGGGTGGTCAGCAGGTTCGTCAGCCGGTGCGCGGCGGCCTCGTGGGTGACGCCGAACGCGTCGCGGAAGTCCTCCACGGCCAGGTCCCGCTCGGCCTTGGCGGCGGCGAGGAACTCCACGGCGGCGCTGCGGGGCATGAGGGCGCAGGCGGCGAAGTAGTTGATCTCCAGCCGCTGGCGCAGGAAGTCGGTGTAGCTGGTGGGCCGCTCGTGGCCCAGCACGCGGTGGGCGATGGCCTGCAGGGCCAGCGAGCGCAGGCCGTGCCCGCCGGGGATCGAGGCGGGCGGCAGGTAGATGCGCCCGTGGGCCAGGTCGGTGACGGTGCGGGTGGAGTGCGGCAGGTCGTCGACGTGGATGATCGAGAACCCGAGCTCGGCGGCGGCGCGGGCGACCGTGCGGTGGGTGAGGGCGCCGACGGTGTACCCGGCGGCGCGCACGAGGTCCTCGGCGACCTCCTCGATCTCCGGCAGGTGGTTGTCGGCGGCGCGCAGGAGGCGGCGGATCTCGGTGTTGGCGCGCCGGGCCTCCTCGGGGGTGGCGTTGGCGGCGTCGTGGCGGCGGGCGACCTCGCGGTGCAGGGCGACGAGGGCCTCCAGCGCGTCCAGCGGCAGGGTGCGCCCGGGGCGCACCTCGGGCACGCCGAGGGAGCGGAACAGCGGGCTGCGCTGGGCGCGGTCCAGCTCGATCTCCAGGGCGGCGCGGCGCCCGGGCGGCGGGGAGCCGTCCAGCAGCTCGCCGGGCGGCACGCCGAGGGCGGCGGCCACGGCCGTGATGAGCGACAGCTTCGGCTCGCGCTTGCCGTTCTCCACCTGCGACAGCCGGCTCTGCGCGGCGCCGACGGCCGCGCCGAGCTGGGCCAGCGTCATGCCGCGGGCCTGGCGGTGGTGGCGGATGCGCCGCCCGACCGTCAGGGCGTCGACCTCGGGCACCTCCGGGCGGGCGGTCTCCGGCTCGGACAGCGGCTCCAGCGCCGCGACGCGCAGGCGGGTCACCCGTTCACGCTAGCGGAAGAACCTCGTTTCTTCACCGGTCGACGGCGTTGTGGGGGGCCCGACGGGTGGGAAGAGTCGGAACACCGCGCACCGATCCCGAGGAGGACGACCGTGACGACGATCGACGAACCGGCCACCCGCACCACCGCCCCCGCCGGTGTCCCGTCCCTGTCGGGCACCCCGACCGACCACCCCGGGCTGCTGGCGTGGGTGCGCGAGACCGCCCGCCTGACCCGCCCGGACCGGGTCGTCTGGTGCGACGGCTCGCAGGCCGAGGCGGACCGCCTCGTCGCGCGGATGGTCGCCGACGGCACGCTGATCGCCCTGGACCCGGTCAAGCGGCCGAACAGCTACCTGGCCCGCTCGCACCCCGGCGACGTCGCCCGGGTGGAGTCGCGCACGTTCATCGCCTCCCGCCGCCGCGCCGACGCCGGCCCGACGAACAACTGGCGCGAGCCGGAGGCGCTGCGCGAGGAGCTGACGGGCGTCTTCGACGGCTGCATGCGCGGGCGCACGATGTACGTCGTCCCGTTCTCGATGGGTCCGGTCGGCGGGCCGATCTCGCAGCTGGGCGTGCAGATCACCGACTCCCCCTACGTCGTCGTCTCGATGCGCACGATGACGCGGACGGGCTCGGAGGCGCTGGCGGCCCTGACGCCCGGCACGCCGTTCGTCCCCGCCCTGCACAGCGTCGGGTACCCGCTCGTGGACGCCATCGGGCGCCAGCGACCGGACGTGCCGTGGCCGTGCAACGACCTGAAGTACGTCGCCCACTTCCCCGAGACCCGGGAGATCTGGTCGTACGGCTCCGGGTACGGCGGCAACGCGCTGCTGGGCAAGAAGTGCTTCGCGCTGCGCATCGCCTCGGTGATGGCACGCGACGAGGGCTGGCTGGCCGAGCACATGCTGCTGCTGAAGCTGACCAACCCCGCCGGGCGGGTGTTCCACATCGCGGCCGCGTTCCCCTCGGCGTGCGGGAAGACGAACCTGGCGATGCTGCGGCCCACGCTGCCCGGCTGGCGGGTGGAGACGATCGGCGACGACATCGCCTGGATGCGCCCGGGCCCGGACGGGCGGCTGCGCGCGCTCAACCCCGAGAACGGGTTCTTCGGGGTGGCGCCCGGCACGGGGCCGGCCACGAACCCGACCGCCGTGGAGATGCTCCGCTCGGACGTGATCTTCACCAACGTGGCGCTCACCGACGACGGCGACGTGTGGTGGGAGGGGCTGACCGAGGAGCCCCCCGCGCACCTGGTCGACTGGCAGGGCCGGGACTGGACGCCCGGCTGCGGGCGTCCCGCGGCGCACCCGAACTCCCGGTTCACGGTGGCCGCGCAGCGGTGCCCGTCGCTGGCGCCGGAGTTCTCCGACCCGGAGGGCGTGCCCGTCGACGCCGTCCTGTTCGGCGGCCGCCGCGCCTCGAACGTCCCGCTGGTGGCGCAGGCGCAGGACTGGAGCCAGGGCGTGTTCATGGGGCTGACGGTCTCCAGCGAGCGCACCGCGGCGGCCGAGGGGACCCTCGGGGAGCTGCGCCACGACCCCTTCGCGATGCTGCCGTTCGCCGGCTACGACATCGGCCGGTACGCCGCGCACTGGCTGTCGATGAGGGACCGGGTCCCGGCCGGGGGCCTGCCGCAGGTGTTCACGGTGAACTGGTTCCGCCGCGGGGAGGACGGGCGGTTCCTGTGGCCGGGGTTCGGGGAGAACTCCCGCGTGCTGGACTGGGTGTGCCGGCGGCTGGAGGGCACCGCGGAGGCGGTGTTCTCCCCGGTGGGCCTGGTCCCCGCGCCCGGGTCGCTGGACCTGGACGGCCTGGACCTGCCCGCCGAGGACCTCGCGGAGCTGTTCCGGGTGGACCCGGAGGCCTGGACGGCGGAGGTGGAGCACCTGCGGGAGTGGTTCACCACGTTCGGCGGCACGCTGCCCGAGGAGGTCGTCGGGCACCTGGACCTGCTGCGCTACCGCCTCACCGGCGAGTGAGGCCCGCCCTCACGGGCGCACGAGCACCTTGCCGACGGCCCGGCCGGACTCCAGGCGGGCGAAGGCGTCCCGGGCGTCGGCGAGGGCGTGCACCGAGTCGACCTGGGGCGCCAGGTCCCGCAGCTCGCAGAAGCGCAGCAGCCGGCGGAACTCCTCCAGCGTGCCCATCGTCGAGCCGAGCACGCGCAGCTGCTTGAAGAACACGTGCTCCAGCATCGCCGGCGGCGCCCCGCCGGTCGTGGCGCCGGAGACGACGACGCAGCCGCCGGGGCGCAGCGATGCCACCGAGTGCTTCCACGTGGCCTCGCCGACGGTCTCGAACGCGGCGTCGACCTTCTCCGGCAGCCGCTCCCCCGCCGCGAACACCCGGTCGGCGCCCCAGTCCAGGGCCCGCTGGGACCGCTCGGGGTCGCGGCCGGCCACCCACACCCGCAGGCCGGCCGCGGCGCCCAGCACCACCAG
Organism: Kineococcus terrestris; assembly: GCF_041020755.1. Classification (NCBI taxonomy): domain Bacteria; kingdom Bacillati; phylum Actinomycetota; class Actinomycetes; order Kineosporiales; family Kineosporiaceae; genus Kineococcus; species Kineococcus terrestris. The sequence continues at coordinate 62,961 of NZ_JBEUEI010000018.1, forward strand.
CGCGTTGGACACGCCGCCGGCGGCGCCCTGCACGAGGACGGTCTGCCCGGGCACGGCGGCGGCCTGGGTGAACAGCATCCGGTAGGCCGTCAGCCAGGCCGTGCCCAGCGAGGCGCCGCGCTCGGGCGACCAGCCGGCCGGCAGCGGCAGCAGGTTGCGCCGCGGCACGTGGACGTGCTCGGCCAGCGTGCCCGGGTGCAGCTCCGACAGCAGCGTGCGCGAGGGGGCGAGGGTCTCGTCGCCGCGCACGTCGTCGGGGGTGACGACGGCGTGCACGACGACCTCCTCGCCGTCCTCGGTGGTCCCGGCGGCGTCGCAGCCCAGGACCATCGGCAGCCGCTCGGCCGGCAGCCCGACCCCGCGCAGGCTCCACAGGTCGTGGCGGTTGAGGGCGGCGGCGCGCACGTCCACCCGCACCCACCCCTCGGGCGCGGGGTCCGCGGGCGCGTCGGCGACCTCCAGGGCGGCCAGCGGGTCGTCGGGCAGGGCGCGCACGGCGCGGGCGGCGAGCACGCGGCGACGCTACCGGCGGTGGCGGTCGGTAGCCTCCCGGGCGTGCTGAGCAGGACGGACGGGCGGGACGACGGGCGGCTGCTGCGCCAGGTGCTGGACGTGCGGCCCCTGGCGGGGCGCGAGGACGTCTTCGCGGGGGCGAACCTGCCGCACTGGCGCCCGCGCCTGTTCGGCGGGCAGGTGCTCGGGCAGGCCGCGGTGGCCGCCGGCCGCACCGCACCGGCCGACCGGGTGCTGCACTCGATGCACGCCTACTTCCTGCGCCCGGGCGACCCGGACGTGCCGGTGGAGCTGTCGGTGGAGCGGCTGCGCGACGGGCGCTCCTTCTCCGCCCGCCGCGTGCAGGCCCTGCAGGACGGCGCGCCGATCCTGTCGGGCATCGCCTCCTTCCAGGTGCCCGCCGAGGGCCTGGACCACGCCCGCCCGGCGCCCGACGTGCCCGGTCCCGAGGGCCTGCCCAGCGACGCCGAGCTGCTGGAGGCGCTGGACCACCCCGCGGCCCGGCTCATGGCCCGCGCCCGGCCGGTGGAGCTGCGGCACGTCGACGAGGCGATCTACGCCGCGCCCGCCGCCGAGCGGCGCGACGAGCAGGCGGTGTGGGTGCGTCTGCCCGCCGGGCTGGCCGACGACCCGCTGCTGCACCAGGCGGGCATCGCGTTCCTGTCCGACGTGACGGTGCTGGAGCCGGTGCTGCGCCGGCACGGGCTGCCGTGGGGCACCCCCGGGATGCGGGTGGCCAGCCTGGACCACGCGCTGTGGTGGCACCGGCCCGCCCGCGCCGACGAGTGGCTGCTGCACGTGAGCGCCAGCCCCAGCGCCTCGGGGGCGCGGGGGATGGCCTCGGGCTGGATCTACGACGAGCAGCGGCGCCTGGTGGCGACCGTCGCGCAGGAGGGCATGGTGCGGCTGCCGCAGCAGCCCTGAGCGCGGGACCCCGGCGGCCTCAGCCGGGCTGCTCCTCGCCCGTGTAGAAGGCGCGGGTGCGCCCGGCCGCGGCGCGGGCCTCGTCGGCCGGCACCCCGGCCGCGGCGGCCGCCTCGCCCCAGGCGGCGCTGGCCGCGGCCAGGAACGCCCGGCCCTCGGGGCGGGTCTCGAACCCGTCCGCCTCGGCGGGGCGCTCGCCGCCGCTGCGCAGGTGCAGCGCCATGCCCAGCAGGGCCAGGTCCCAGCCCACGCCCGTGGCCCCGGGCCCGTACTGGGCCCAGAAGGGGTCGGGGACGTCGGCCTCGTGGTGCAGGGTCAACCGGGCGCCGTCGCCCTCGGCGCGCAGCTCGACGCGCACGACGCTGCTCTGGTCGCCGAACTCCCAGGTGAGCGAGTACCCGTGCGGCGGGTCGCAGGAGGTCACCTCGCCGCCCGCGTTGCCCTCGACCTGGTAGCGGCCGCCGAGGCGCAGGTCGCCGCTGACGGGCGCGAACCAGCGCGCGATCCGCTCGGCGTCGGTGCACGCCTCCCACAGGTCCTCCAGCGTCGTGGGGTACGTGCGGCTGATCGTGGCCGTGCAGGCGACCGCGCCGTCGCCCGGGACGGCGGAGACCCGCCGCGTCACCGCGTCCGCCTCACCGGCCAGTCCTCCCGCGCCGCCGCCCGCGCCGTCCTGCTCCGTCGTGCCGTCGCTGCTCATCCCGCGTCCTCCTCGTGGTCGTGGTGCTGCTGCTCGTGCTCGGCGCGGGCCCGGCGCCGCTCCCGCTGCCCCCGGGCGATCTCGGTGCCCAGGGCGTCCAGCCGCGGTTCCCACACGTGCCGGAACCCGGCCAGCCAGTCCCCGGCCTCGCGCAGCGGCTCGGGACGCACGGCGTACAGGCGGCGGCGGCCCTCGACCCGGACCGTCGCGAAGCCGTTCTCGCGCAGCACCTTCAGGTGCTGGGAGACGGCGGGCTGGCTGATCCCGCGCTCGGCGCGCACGACGTCGGCGACCTCCCCGGCCGAGCGCTCCCCGTCGGCCAGCAGCTCGAGGACGCGCCGGCGCACCGGGTCGCCGAGGACGTCGAGCGCGTGCACGTCCCGAGGGTCCCCCCGCCAGACCTATAAGTCAAGACTGATGGGAGAGGCGTGGCACAGTGGCCGTGACAGCCACCCCCGAAGCCACCCCCGAGGAGGACTCCGCGTGGACGACGAGGTCTTCACCGACCTGCTGACCGAGGTGCGCGCCGGCGCCGCCGAGCGCGAGCGGCGGCGCGAGCTGCCCCGCGACCTCGTCGCCCGGCTGACGGCGGCCGGGCTGCCCTCGGCCCGCGTGCCCGCCGAGCACGGCGGCGAGGGCGCGGACCTGGTGACGGTCTTCGACCGCCTGGTGCGCCTGGCGCGCGCCGACTCCAACGTGGCGCACGTCTTCCGCGGGCACCTGGCGTTCGTGGAGAAGCAGCTGTTCGAGACCGACGAGGACGTGCGCGGTCGCTGGTGGCCGCGGTTCCTCGACGGCCGCCTCGTCGGCAACGCCGTCTCGGAGTCCGGCGGCACCTCGGACGTGTCCACCGCGCTGCGCGAGGCGGACGGCCGGCTGCTGCTGACCGGCCGGAAGTTCTACACGACCGGCTGCCTGTACGCGGACTGGATCGACACCTCGGCGACCTGGGACGGCGCCGCCGTGCAGGTCTCGGTGCCCACGGGCGCGGCCGGCGTCGAGGTCGTCGACGACTGGAAGGGGTTCGGGCAGCGCCTGACGGGCAGCGGCACGACGACGTTCACCGACGTCGAGGTCGACCGCGCCGAGGTCCGGCCCGTGGACCCCGACGACGACCTCCAGACGTACCTGCTGGGGTTCTTCCAGCTCGTCCTGCTGGCCGTCAGCGCCGGGATCGCGCACGCCGCCCTCGACGACGCCGTGGACTTCGTCCGCCCCCGCACCCGGGTGTTCGGGTACGCCGGGCAGGTGCGCCCGCGCGAGCACGACCTCGTGCAGGCCGTCGTGGGCGACCTGTCCAGCGCGGCGTCGGTCGCGCGCGCCGTCGTCCTGCACGCCGCGCGCACGCTCGACGCTGCCCAGCGCGCCCACCGCGGCGGGGCGGCCGGCTCCCCCGACGCGCTGCGCGAGGCGCAGCTGGAGGTCTACCGCGCCCAGCAGGTCGTCCTGCCGCTGGTGGTGCGCGCCACCAGCGACCTGTTCGAGGTGGGCGGCGCCTCGGCCACCGACACCGCCCTCGGCCTGGACCGCCACTGGCGCAACGCCCGCACCATCGCCACCCACAACCCCGCGGTGCACCGCAAGCGCGCCATCGGCGACTGGGAGCTGAACCGCACCCCGACTCGCCGCTACCTGCCCGCCGGCTGACGGCGGACGGGCGGCGGGCGGGCGGGACCGCTCAGCGCAGCTCGCGCGGGTCGCGCCCGGCCGGCTGGGACGGGCGCGGCAGCTCCTCCAGCGGCTCGATGCCGAACGTGCGGGGGGCGTCCAGGTCCACGGTGAACTCCTCGCCGTGGTGGCTGGTGCGCACCGGCCCGCCGCTGACGACGGTGTACGTGGCCTCCTCCTGCGTGACGCGCACCTCCAGGCACGCCCCCCGCTGCCGGGTGCGGAACCGCAGCCCGCTCAGGCCCTCCGGCAGGCGCGGGGCGAAGGTCAGCCGCCCGTCGGCGTCGCGCATCCCCCCGTAGCCGAGGACCAGCGCCGACCACGCCCCGGCCAGCGAGGCGATGTGCAGCCCGTCCTCGGTGGACTCGCGCAGGTCGTGCAGGTCCACGAACGCCGCCTCGTGGACGTAGTCGGCGGCCAGCCCCAGGTGGCCGGTCTCGGCCGCCACGACGGCCTGCACGGACGCCGACAGCGAGGAGTCGCGCACCGTCAGGGCCTCGTAGTGCTCGAACGCCGCGCGCTTCTCCGCCGGCGTCATGCAGTCCGGGCGCACCTGGATCGTCAGGACCAGGTCGGCCTGCTTGGCCACCTGCCGCCGGTAGAGGCTGAAGTACGGGTAGTGGTCGGCCAGCGGGTACGCCTCGGGCGGGGTGCCCTCGAAGTCCCAGCGCTTGCGCTCGGTGGCGCCCTCGTCCTGCGCGTGCACGCCGGTGGCCGGGTCGCGCGGCACGTGCACGGCGTCCGCCAGCCGCTCCCAGTCGGCCAGCTCGTCGTCGTCAACGCCCAGCGCGGCGGCGCGCTCGCCGAAGCGCCGGGCCAGCGCGACGGCCGAGCGCAGGTTCGCCTGCGCCATGAGGTTGGTGTACGCGTTGTCGTCCACCAGGGCGCTGTACTCGTCCGGGCCGGTCACCCCGTCGACGTGGAAGCGGCCCTCGGCGTCCTCCCGGCCCAGCACCACCCAGGTGCGGGCCGTCTCGACCACCAGGTCCACGACGACCTCGCGGGCCAGGTCGTCGTCGCCGGTGGCGCCCACGTACCGCACGGCGGCGTCGGCGATGTCGGCGTTCAGGTGCACCGCCGCGGTGCCGGCCGGCCAGTACCCCGAGCTCTCCCGCCCGGTGATCGTGCGCCACGGGAACGTCGCCCCGGCCAGGCCCAGCTCGCGGGCGCGCTCGCGCGCGGCGGGCAGCATGGTGTGCCGCCAGCGCAGCGCGTCCGCCGCGGCCCGCGGCCACACGTGGTTGAGCATCGGCATGACGAACACCTCGGTGTCCCAGAAGGTGTGCCCGTCGTACCCGGTGCCCGTCAGGCCCTTGGCGGGGATGCCGCGGTCGGTGGCCTGCGCGGACGCCTGCAGGACGTGGAACAGCGCGAAGCGGACCGCCTGCTGCAGGCCGGCGTCGCCCTCGACCTCGACGTCGGCGCGCTCCCAGAACTCGTCCAGCACGGCGCGCTGCTGCTGCGCGAGGCGCTCGAACCCCGCGCGCAGCCCGTCGGCGACGACGTGCTGCAGGTCCTGCACGAGGTCCTCGGTGTCGTCCTTCGGCTTCCAGCCCAGCGCCACGACCTTCACCACCCGCAGCTGCTCGCCCGGCGCCAGCCGGACCCTGGAGGCGGTGACGACGCGGTCGGAGGTGGCGTGCGTGCGCACCTCGGTGTCCGCCGGCCCGGTCACCTCGTGCTCGACGACGGCGGCGACCGCCAGGCCGCTGCCGTCGGTGCGCTGGCGCAGCACCCCGCCGCGCTGCCCGGCCGAGGTCCGGGTGTCGTGCAGCTCCGCGCTGGCGACGACGGCCGAGCGCACCTCCACGTCCAGCGGCTCCTCCAGCGCCCGCACCCGGTGGTCCACGAGCACCAGGCCCGGCACCTCCAGCGGCACCAGCCGCTCCGAGCGCAGCTCCAGCGAGGCGCCCGACGGGGACGTCCAGCGCGCCGCGCGGCGCAGCGTGCCCGCGCGCAGGTCCAGGACGCGCTCGTGCTCGTGCAGGGTCCCGGTGCGCACGTCGAGGCGCTCGTCGCCGACGAACACCTCCACCAGCGTCGGGTCGGGCACCTCCACGAGGCGCTCCTGCACCTTCGGGTAGCCGTAGCTGTACTCCGGGTAGCGCAACGGGTGCAGCTCGTACGCCCCGCTGAGGTAGGTGCCCGGGCTGCCGAACGGCGAGCCCTCGTCGAGCGTCCCGCGCACCCCCGTGCGCCCGTTGGCCAGGGCGAACAGCGACTCGGTGCGCTCCAGCGCCGAGACGTCCAGCTCCCCCTCCCGCACCGCCCACGCCTCGACCGGCCCGAGGTCCTTGCCGCTGCTGCTGCCCGCTCCGTCCACGGGGGCATCCGAGCAGGTCGCGCCCGTTCCCGCACCCGCTCGCGCCCCGCCCGTCGGGGAGCGGGACGCGCGCGTCAGTCGCGGGTGAGCTTCCGGTAGGTCACCCGGTGCGGACGGGCCGCGTCGGGGCCGAGGCGCTCGACCTTGTTGGCCTCGTAGCCGGCGAAGTTGCCCTCGAACCAGTACCAGTTCGCCGGGTCCTCCTCCGTGCCCTCGTAGGCGAGGATGTGGGTGGCGACGCGGTCGAGGAACCACCGGTCGTGGCTGACGACGACGGCGCAGCCGGGGAACTCCAGCAGCGCGTTCTCCAGGCTGCCCAGCGTCTCCACGTCCAGGTCGTTGGTCGGCTCGTCCAGCAGCAGGACGTTGCCGCCCTCCTTGAGCGTCAGCGCCAGGTTCAGCCGGTTGCGCTCACCGCCGGACAGGACGTTCGCCGGCTTCTGCTGGTCCGGGCCCTTGAACCCGAACGCCGACACGTAGGCGCGGCTGGGCATCTCCTGGTTGCCGACCTGGATGAAGTCCAGGCCGTCGGAGACGACCTCCCACAGCGTCTTCGAGCCGTCCAGGCCGCCGCGGGACTGGTCCACGTACGACAGCTTGACCGTGTCACCGATCTTCAGCTCGCCGCCGTCCAGCGGCTCCAGGCCGACGATCGTCTTGAACAGCGTCGTCTTGCCGACGCCGTTGGGGCCGATGACGCCGACGATCCCGTTGCGCGGCAGCGAGAACGACAGGCCGTCGATGAGCGTGCGGTCGCCGAAGCCCTTCTTCAGGCCCTTGGCCTCGATGACGAGGCTGCCCAGGCGCGGGCCCGCCGGGATCTGGATCTCCTCGAAGTCGAGCTTGCGCGTGCGCTCGGCCTCGGCGGCCATCTCCTCGTAGCGCTGCAGGCGCGCGCGGGACTTCGTCTGGCGGCCCTTGGCGTTCGAGCGGACCCACTCCAGCTCGTCCTTGAGGCGCTTGGCCAGCTTGGCGTCCTTCTTGCCCTGCACCTCCAGGCGGGCGCGCTTCTTCTCCAGGTAGGTGGAGTAGTTGCCCTCGTAGGGGTAGGCGCGGCCGCGGTCCAGCTCGAGGATCCACTGGGCGACGTTGTCGAGGAAGTACCGGTCGTGGGTGACGGCCAGGACGGCGCCGGGGTACTTGGCCAGGTGCTGCTCCAGCCACGTCACGCTCTCGGCGTCCAGGTGGTTGGTGGGCTCGTCGAGCAGCAGCAGGTCCGGCTGCTCCAGCAGCAGCTTGCACAGCGCCACGCGGCGCTTCTCGCCGCCGGACAGGTGGGTGACGTCCGCGTCGCCGGGCGGGCAGCGCAGCGCGTCCATCGCCTGCTCCAGCTGGGAGTCCATGTCCCACGCGTTGGCGTGGTCCAGCTCCTCCTGCAGCTGGCCCATCTCGGCCATCAGGGCGTCGAAGTCGGCGTCCGGGTCCTCGAAGGAGGCCGTGATCTCGTTGTAGCGGTCCATCTTGCGCTTGAGGTCGCCCAGCCCCTCCTGGACGTTCTCCAGGACCGTCTTGGACTCGTCCAGCGGGGGCTCCTGCATGAGCATGCCGACGGAGTAGCCCGGCGACAGCCGCGCCTCCCCGTTGGACGGCTGGTCGAGCCCGGCCATGATCTTCAGCACGCTGGACTTGCCGGCCCCGTTGGGGCCGACGACGCCGATCTTGGCGCCCGGGTAGAAGGAGATCGAGACGTCGTCGAGGATGACCTTGTCGCCGTGCGCCTTGCGCGCCTTCTGCATCTGGTAGATGAACTCGGCCATGCCCCCAGGCTAGTGGGTAGGCTGCGCGGGTCCGCCCCCGTAGCTCAACGGACAGAGCGGCCGGCTTCTACCCGGTTGGTTGGGAGTTCGAATCTCTCCGGGGGCACCGTCCCGGGCGCGCTCAGCGACCCCGGTTCCGGCGGACGTCGGGCACGACGACCACGGGTCCCGGCGCGCGCTGCAGCACGTCGTGGCTGGTGGAGCCCAGCAGGACGGTCAGGAAGGCCCCGCGCCCGCGGGTGCCCACCACCAGCAGCCGGCTGCCGTCGGCGGCGGCCAGCAGGGCGTCCGAGGCCTCCCCCTCCACCAGGTCGGTGCGCAGCTCCAGACCGGGCCGCTCCGCGCGCAGCCGCTCGGCCAGCTCCGCCAGCTCCTCGCGGTGGCCCTCGCGCTCGGCGTCCTGCGCCTCCACCCACACCTGCCCGCTCCAGGCGTCCAGCGGCACCAGCGCGGTGCGCCAGGCCCGCACCACCAGCAGCGGCTCGCCGAGGGCCTGCGCGTGGTCGGCGGCCACCGCCAGGGCGTCGTCGGCCCCGCGCGAGCCGTCGTGGCCCACGACGACGCCGCGCACCCCCTCGGCCTCGGCGTCGCGGACCACGGCGACGGGGCAGCAGGCGCGGGCGCTGACGGACAGGCTCGTCGAGCCCAGGTGCAGGCCCAGGTCGGGACGGCGCCGGCCGGCGTGCCGGGCGCCGGTGACCACGAGGGCGGCGGTGCGCGAGGCCTCCAGCAGCGCCGCGCGCGGGTCGTCGTGGACGACGGAGCCGTCGACCTCGACGCCGGGGTGGTCCCGGCGCGCGCGCTCCAGCACCTCGTCCACCACGGCCCGGGCCGCGGCCGCGCGGCGCTCGGCCTGCTCCCCCGCGTACCGGGCCTGGCCCAGGGCGCGGACCGGCACGGGCGCCGGCGCGGCGTGCAGCAGGTGGACGCGGGCACCGCGGCGCCCGGCCTGCTGGCAGGCCCACCAGACGGCGGGGCGGCAGCCGCGCGCGTCCTCGACCCCGACGACCACCGTCGGTCGTCCTGCGTCCGTCCCGGCCACGGCTCCTCCCGGAGATCGCCCCGGGAGCATCCTCACCGCGCGCGCGGGCGCCCCGCAACCCCCGGCGCGGGGCTCGCGGGGCGGGCGCTCAGAGGTCCTTGCGCAGGTCCACGCCGAGGTCGAGGTCGGCCACCGCCACGGCGCGGCCCAGCGCCAGCGACGCGTTGCCGGCGATGCCCACGGCGACCGAGCGCAGGCCGTCGAGGTGACCGGCCGGCGTGCCCAGCGGGTCCTCGCCCGGTCCGACGAAGACGTCGCGCAGCAGCTTGACGTCGCCGCCGCCGTGGCCGCCGTCGCCGGACTCGATCGGCACCTCGCGGGCGCGCTCCCAGTGCCGCTGCAGGACCAGGCGCTCGGAGACCGGGCGCGGGTCGTCGGCGGCGCCGTCCTCGGGGGTGGCGCTGGGGTCCACGGCCAGGTCGGCCGAGACGGACCCGCGCTCGACCACCGTCAGCTCCGCGCGGCCCTCGGTGCCGTTGACGGCGACGGTGTAGCCCTCCCAGGGCGCGTGCGCGTTGAGGGAGTAGCTCATCGAGGGCCCGCCCTCGTAGTCGACGACGAGGGACAGGTTGTCCTCGATGGTGATGCCCCCGCCGAAGACGTCCTGGTCGCGGCGGTAGCCGTCCTCGCCCTCGTTGGCCCAGTACAGGTCCCGCAGCAGCGGGTCGGTGCGCAGGTCCAGCAGGAACGGGTCGGCGCCCGCCCCGTCGACGGTGCCGCGCTCGGGGCGCTCGCCCAGGCCGCGGGCGGCGGCGTTCTCGGCGCCGTAGAAGCGCAGGCCGCCGCTGGCGAACACCCGCCGCGGCACGTCGTCGATCCACCAGTTGACGAGGTCGAAGTGGTGGGAGGCCTTGTGCACCAGCAGCCCGCCGGAGTTCTCCTTGACGCGGTGCCAGCGGCGGAAGTAGTCCGCGCCGTGCTTGGTGTCCAGGACCCACTCGAAGTGCACCGAGGTGACCTTGCCGACCGCGCCGGAGGCGACGAGGCGCTTGAGGCCCGCGTTGCGCGGGGAGTAGCGGTAGTTGAACGTCACGACCACGGAGCGGCCGCTGCGCTCGACGGCCTCGGTGATGCGCCGGCAGCCCTCGACGTCGGTGGTCAGCGGCTTCTCGACGACGACGTCGGCGCCGGCGAGCAGCGCGCGGCAGACGTAGTCGGCGTGGGTGTGGTCGGGGGTGGTGACGACGACGCGGTCCAGCCGCTCCTCGGTGACCATCCGCTCGAGGTCGTCCGGCGACCACAGCGCCGGCGCCGGGTACCCGGCGGCCACGACGGCGTCGGCGTGGAACCGCGCCCTGCCCGTGTTCGTGTCGGCGAGGGCCACCAGCTCGGCGACGTCGGCGTGCGCGCCGGTCACCGCCCCCACGTACATGCGGGCCCGCGACCCGCACCCCACGATCCCGTACCGGCGGCGTGCCATGTGTGCGCTCTCCTCGTCGAGGCGGTGGAAAACCTTTTCCACGTGAACCGTAGTTCCGGCCGGCCGCGGACGTCAACGCCCGGGGGCCCTCCTCAGGAGCGCACGTCGGCCGGGCCGCGGTGCACGGCGAACCCGGCCGCGACCCAGGCCTCGACCCCGCCGACCAGGTCGGTCGCGCGGTGCAGGCCCACCGCGCGCAGCGAGGCGGCGGCCAGGCTGGAGCTGTACCCGTGGCGGCAGACCACCACGACGAGCAGGTCCGGCCCGCTCGCCTCGGGGATCCGCCACGGGCAGGTGGGGTCCAGCCGCCACTCCAGGACGGTGCGGTCGATCACCAGCGCGCCGGGGAACTCCCCCTGCTCGCGCCGGTGCGCCGGGGTGCGGGTGTCCACGACCAGCGCGCCGTCCGCCTGCGCGGCGGCCACCTCGGGCGCGCTCAGGCGCCGCGCACCCGCGCGCGCCGCCGCCAGGACCTCCTCGACCCCCACGCGCCCACCCTGCCGTCCCGCGACCCCTACCGCGCGGTGTCCGCCCGCACGTGCGGGACCGGGCCGGACACGTCCACGTCGTGGCCCGCGCCGTCGGCCCACGCCACGCGCACCCGCCGCCCGTCGACGGCCACGCGCGGCGCCGGGCCGGGGCCGGCGGACGACAGCGCGGCCAGCACGACGAGCGGCCCGTCCCCCGTGGCGGTGCGCAGTCGCGGGACGGCCGCCCACGCGCCGTACGCGGTGCCGGCCGGGGCGCGCACCACGTCGGCCGTCCAGCCGCCGCCGACGCCGCGCAGCTCGCTGAGGAGCCCGGGGACCCGCACGACGGCACCGGCCCCCTCGCCCTCGGCGGTCACGTCGGTGGACAGCTCGTCCGGGTGGTCCACGGCCGGCGCCCAGCCCGTCAGCGCCACCGGCGTCCCGGCCGGGACGGCGTCGGCGGCGTGCACGCGCACCTCCCAGGCCCCGCGCGCCAGGACGAGGCTGCGCACCCGCGCCTGCGGGAGGACCGTGCCGTCGAGGCGCGGGCGGTGGACGGAGGCCGCCCAGTCCGGGCCGGTGCCCAGCGGCTCGAACGCGGCGCGCGCCGAGGTGCGGCCGCGGACGGTCAGGCTCAGGGAGTTCTCCGCCTCGTTGCGCGCCGACGTCGGGCCCGTCCGCGTGGAGTAGGCGAACCGGGCGTAGTGCGGGTCGGGCGCGCCGTCGCCGGGGTCGCCGGGGCGGTGGTGGTCGGCGCCGTGGTTGTGCACGCGCACGAGGCCGTCGGCGGTGGACTGCACGAGCCAGCCGGCGGGGGCGATCGGCGTCGTGGCGTCCGGCCCGGCCGCGGGCACGGGTTCCTCGACGGCCGTCCACAGCGGGTGGTCCTCCCCCGCCAGCAGGGCCAGGAACCCCTTGGACGCCCAGTACGGCGAGGCCGGGCCGGAGTACGGCTGCAGCGTGGAGGCGTGCGGGCCGTACCAGCCGCGGGACAGGAGACCGCCGGTGGTCGCGCCGCGCTCGAGGAAGTGGCGCAGGCAGCCGGTGACCAGCGCGCGCGAGGTCCCCGGGCTCAGCGGGGTGTCGCCGGTGAGGGCGCCGAGGGCGACGGGTGCGGCCGCGGCCCAGCGGTATGTCAGCGACCGGCCCTGGTGCAGCGGGGCGCCGTCGGCGTCGAACGTCCGCGCGTACGTCCCGAGGAACTCCCGCAGCCGCTCGCCGAGGACCTTCCGCAGGTCCTCCGGGCCGCGGTGGCGGGCGTGCAGCACCGGGTACAGGTGCATGGCCCAGCCGACGTAGTGGTCGAACATCCGCCCGTCGCCGTCGGTGTACCAGCCGTCGCCGACGTACCAGCCCTCCAGCAGGTCCAGGCCGCGCTGCACGGCCGCGGCCGTCTCGGCGTCCCCGCGGCCGGCGCCCTCGAGGAACGAGGCGACGGTGAGCGGGAACAGGTACCAGTTGTTCGGCGCGGGCTCGTGGCGCAGGCTGTCGCGCAGCCACGCCTCGGCGCGATCCTGCTCGTCGGTGGACAGCGTGTCCCACAACTGCTCGCGGGTCAGCTCCAGCCCGAGCGCCACCGACGCCGACTCGACCATCGGCTGGCCCTGCACGCGCACCGAGCGGATCAGCGGCCACGACTCCGCGTCGTCGGCGCCCGGCGTGCGGGTACCGGCGACCAGGCCCGAGCGGTAGCGCTCCAGGTGCCCGTGCGGGTCGGCCCCGCCCTGCCCGGCGACGAGGAACGCCGCGGTGAGGAACGTGCGGGCGTAGCCCTCCAGCCCGTCGCTGACCCAGCCGGCGCGCGCGGGTTCCCCGGGCAGGTCCAGGCGGGCGAACCCCGGGGTGGCCCAGGGGCGCGCGGCCAGCAGCAGGTCGTCGGCGGCGGCGGCCACGTGCGCGCGCGTCCAGCCGGTGACCGGCGACAGGGCGCGGTCCTCGGGCAGTTCGCGCAGCGTCGCCAGCTCGGGCGGCAGCGCGGGGTTCGGGGCGGTGGGCACGGGTGCGGCTCCTCGGGCTTCGGGACGGGGTGCGGGGGCGCTCACGCGCTGCGCTCCAGCGCGGTGCGGGTGACGGGGTGGGCGAACGGGCGCCCGGCGGCGAAGCGCTCGACCTCGGCGGCCGCCGAGGCGGTCAGGCGCTGCAGCTCGTTGCCCGCCGAGCCCGCCACGTGCGGGGTGAGCAGGACGTTCGGCAGTCCCCACAGCGGGTGCTGCGGCGGCAGCGGTTCGGGGTCGGTGACGTCGAGGACGGCGTGCAGGCGGCCGCTGAGCAGCTCGGCGGTCAGGGCGTCCGCGTCCACGACGGGACCGCGCGCGGTGTTCACCAGCGTCGCGCCGTCGCGCAGCCGGGCCAGCAGACCCGCGTCGACCAGGCCGGTGGTCTCGGGCAGCAGGGGCGTGTGCACGGTGAGGACGTCGCTGCGCCCGAACAGCTCCGCGAGCCCGACGGGTTCGGCGCCCAGCGCCCGCACGTCGGCGTCGGCGACGTACGGGTCGTGCAGGAGCACGCGCAGGTCGAACGGTCGCAGCAGCTCCACCACGCGACGTCCCACGAGGGAGGCCGACAGCACGCCCACGGTCGCGCCGTGGTTGCCGCCCGCGTCACTGACCGCCGTCGCCGCCCGTGAGCGGACCCGGGCGTACTCGTGCGCGGACTCCAGCACGCGCTTGCCGGCCAGCAGGACCACGGCGAGCGTGTACTCGGCGACGGGGACGGCGTTGGCCGCGGCGGCCGACGAGACGGCGATGCCGCGATCCCACACCGCCGGGGACAGGTGGTGGCGCACCGTCCCGGCGGCGTGCACGACCGCCCGCAGCCGCGGGGCGGCCGCCACCACCTCGGCGCTGACGCGCGGGCTGCCCCAGCCGGTGACCAGGACGTCCGCGCCGGCCAGGGCCGCGCGCGCGCCGGGGGCGGCGAAGTCGGTCAGCACCTCCTCGTGGACCTGCGCGTGCGGGCGCAGGCGCTCGCGCAGGTCGGCCACGAGCACGTCGCGCGGCGGACGCGGGTCCATCGCCAGGACCGCCCGCACCTCCGGGCTCACTTCACGCTCCCCGCGGTCAGGCCGGAGCGCCAGAAGCGCTGCAGCAGGACGAAGGCCACCACGAGCGGCAGCAGCGCCAGCAGGGAGCCGATCACCACCAGCGGGTAGTAGTCGGGGAAGATCGACGCCGAGGAGTTCCACGTGTACAGGCCCAGGCTCAGCGGGTACAGCGACTGGTCGGACAGCATCACCAGCGGCAGGAAGAAGTTGTTCCAGATGGACGTCAGCTGGAACAGGAAGATGGTGACGAAGCCCGGCGCCAGCATGCGCAGCCCGACGGACAGGAAGCTGCGCAGCTCCCCCGCGCCGTCCACGCGCGCCGCCTCCAGCACCTCGCCGGGCACGTACCCGGCGGAGAACACCCGCGCCAGGTACACCCCGAACGGGTTGAAGAGGACCGGCACGAACACCGCCCACACCGTGTCCACGGCCCCGACCTGCGAGGCCATGAGGTACAGCGGCAGTGCGAGCACCGTGCCCGGCACCATGACCGACACGAGCACCAGGACGAACAGCGGCCGCTTGCCCGTGAACTCGAACTTGTCGAAGACGTAGCCGGCCGCGGTGCTCAGCAGCGCACCCAGGGCGGCGCCGACGACCGCGTACAGCAGGCTGTTGCGGTACCACGTCAGGTACAGCCCGTCCTCCTCGGCCAGCAGCGCGCGCACGTTGTCGGCGAAGGCGAACGTGGAGAAGTCGAGCAGCCGGGAGGCGAACAGCGCCTCGGCGTCCTTGGTGGCGGCCAGCAGCAGCCACGCCAGCGGCAGCAGCGCGTACAGGACGGCCACGGCGACGACGACGTTGGCCGTCGCCCGGCCGGTCGGCCCGGCCCGGCGCACGGGGCGGGCGGGCCGGTCGCGCTGCACGCGGACCTCGCGCTCGGGGGTCGTCCCGACCCGGGGGGCCGTGGTGCTCACGCCTCCTCACCTCCTCGGCGCGCCCCGCGGGAGGCACCGCGGGACACCAGGTACGACAGCGTGCAGCACACCAGCAGCAGCAGGACCGAGGCCGCGGAGGCCAGCCCGTAGTTGTTGCGCGTGAACGCCGCGTCGAAGATGTACATGTTGGGCGTGAACCGGGTGCCGATGAGCGGGGTCACCTGGCCCATGAGCATCGGCTCGGTGAACAGCTGCAGGGCGCCGATGACGGTGAACATCACGACGGTCACGACCGTGGCCCGCACCAGCGGGACCTTGACCCGCAGCGCGGTGCGCACCGCGCCCGCGCCGTCGATGGAGGCCGCCTCCAGCAGCTCGCGCGGCACGGCGCGCAGCGCGGCGAAGAAGATGACGGTCGTGTACCCCAGCCCGCTCCACAGCGCGATGTTGACCAGGGAGGGGACCAGCAGCTGCAGGCCGAGGAAGTCCACCTGCAGGTCCAGCCGCTGCAGCACCCCCAGCACCGGGGACAGCCCCGGCGTGTAGAGGTACAGCCAGATGACGGCGGCGATGATGCCGGGCACGGCGTGCGGGACGAACAGGACCGTCTGGCTCAGCTGCCGCGCCAGCACCAGGCCGGAGTCCAGCAGCAGGGCCAGGACCAGCGCCCCGACGACCACGAGCGGCACGAACAGGGCGATGTACAGCAGCGTGATGCCGACACCGCGCACGAAGCCGGGGTCGGCGAGCACCGCGGCGTAGTTGCGCACGCCGGCGAAGGTCGTCTCGGCGGTGCCGAACCCCAGGCCGGAGTGGGTCGTGGAGAAGAAGCTGAGGTAGGCCGCGTAGAGGACGGGGACGAGGAACACGGCGACGAGCAGGAGGGTGAAGGGCCCCAGCAGGACCCCCACCGCCAGGCGCTGCGAGCGCCGCGACGGGCGCACGCGCTCGGGCGTCCCCCTCCCGGTCCGCCCCTGGACGCGGGTGTCGAGAGCGCTCACGCCCGCCTCACCGCCAGTCCGAGGCTGCGCATGTCGGGCAACGTCTCCTCCTCCGCGGCGGCCAGCGCCTGCTCGATGGTGGTCCCGTAGGGCAGGCGGGCGAACCCGTTGCCGATGGACGCGCCGGTGGCCTGCATGCGCGGGCCCCAGACCCAGCCGGTCTGCAGCAGCTGCGACTGCTCGGCGACGAATCCGTAGTAGTCCTGGCCGCCGTAGTAGCTCGTGTCGAACTGGTCGGCGGCGGGCCCGAGCAGCGCGGGCGCGGCGGGGAACATGCTCGACGTGCCGCTGGACAGGCGCGCGGTGATGGCCTCGGGCGAGGTGGAGACCCACTCCAGGAACTCCAGGGCCCGCTCCTTGCGCGGGCTGTCGGCGGTGACGACGTGCACCGAACCGCCCTGCACGCCCAGCGACGGCTCCTCGCCGGACCACTGCGGCAGCGGCGCGGCCCGCCACTGCCCGGCGCCGCCGGGCACGGAGGTGATGAGGTTGGCCGCGCCCCAGGCGCCGACGACGAACGAGGCCGTGCGGCCGCCGGCCAGCGACGCCAGCCACTGCTGGCTGCTCTGCGGGTCGACGGCGACGAGGTCGTCGTCGACGAGGCCCTGCCAGTACCCGGCGACCCGGCGGGTGGGCTCGTCGAGGAAGTCCAGGACCCACTCGCCGCCGCCGGGGGCGGTGTCGTCGATGTCGAACCAGCGGGCGTCCAGCTGCTGGCAGTACCCGGCGAAGTAGGGGTAGCCGTTGGGGTGGAAGGAGGCCAGGTGGACTCCGGTGCGGCCCCGCAGGTCGCGGGCGGCGGCGGCGAACTCCTCCCACGTCGTGGGCACGTCCACGCCCGCGGCGGCGAGCAGGTCGGGCCGGTGCAGGAGCACCATCGGCTCCACGTCCAGCGGCACCGCGTAGGCGCGGCCGGCGAAGGTCGCCGTGTCCCACGCCTGCGGCAGCAGCCTCTCGCGGAAGGAGGGGCTGACGAGGTCGGTGATGTCGGCGGCGACGCCGTCCAGCGCGAAACCGGGCAGTTCGGCGTACTCCATCGAGACCACGTCCGGGGCGTTGCCGGCGCGGAAGGCGTTGGACAGCTTGGCCGAGCCGCCCGACCCGCCCGAGGGCACGGCGTCGAAGACGACCGGCGCGTCGGGGCGGGTCGCGTTCCAGGCGTCGGCGACGCTCTGGGTGCCGCGCAGCGAGGACCAGAAGGTCAGCGGGCCCTCGGGGTCGCCGGCGCTCGCGCGGCCGCAGGAGGTCGCGGCCCCGGCGAGGGCGGCGGCTCCAGCACCGGCGAGCAGCTGGCGCCGGGTGGGGGTTCTCACGGGGGGACTCCTCGTCGTCGAGGTCGTCGTGTCGTCGGACACCCTCGACGCTGGACCCGCGCACCGCCGCGGTCAAGACCGTTCGATCACCCCTGATCGACCGCTCGGACGGAACTGCGCCGCACGAGGTGCGGGCCCACCTCGACCCGGCGCACGGGCGCGTCCGGATCCGCCGCCCGCCAGCGCAGCAGGTCCACGGCCGCGCGCCCGACCTCGGCCTTGGGCGGGGCCACCGCGGTCAGCTGCACGTCGCCCAGGCCCGCCACCACGTCGTCGTAGGCCACGACGCTGACGTCCTCGGGCACGGACAGGCCGGCGAAGCGCAGCCGCGGCACCAGCGCCAGGGCGTCCACGTCGCTGTGCACGAGCATGGCCGTGGCGCGGTGGCGCCGGACGGCCTCCGCCCAGTCGGGAGCGCGCAGGCGGCGGTGGGCGTCGGCGCCGTCGGCCGACAGCAGGGGCTCGCCGAGCACGGGCAGCCCGAGCGAGCGCAGCGCGTCGCCCGCGCACGCCCGCACGGTGCGCGCGGTCGGCGAGTCGTCGCGCGCGGCCACCAGCACCCGCCGGTGCCCGGCCTCCTGCAGGTGCGCCAGCGCCTGGTGCACCCCGCTGGCGTGGTCGCCGCGCACGGCGTCCCGGCGGGCCAGCGCGGTGCCGCGCAACGGGAAGCGCTCCACGAGCACGACCGGCAGGCGGCCGGGGAAACCGGCCGCGCTCTCCGCGGCGGCCTCCTCGGCGCTGCGCCAGCGGGGGGCGTGCAGGACGCCCAGGGCCCCGTCGTCGCGCGCCGCCCGGTCGACGGCGTCGCGCACCGACGGCGCGTCGGGGGCCACCTCCAGCACGAAGCGCCCCCCGGCGGCCACGACGGCGTCGCGCGCGGCCAGCAGGACCTCCGACAGGTACGCGCTGAGCGCCCCCGTCAGGGCGGTCACCGTGCGCCCGGCCAGCGCGGGGCCGTCCGGTCCCGGCCGCGGCGCGGGCGGGCGCACCTCCCCGTGCCGGCGCTCCAGCAGCCCGGTGCGCGCCAGCAGCTCCACGTCCCGGCGCGCGGTGACGTCCGCGACGCCCAGCTCGGCGGCCAGGTCGCTGACCCGCGCCGCGCCGCGCGCCGTCACGAGCTGCACGAGGCGCTCCCGGCGCCGCTCCGCGTCCACCCGGACAGCCTTGTCCGACCGATCGCTCACGGCAAGGGCGGTGGCGGTCGTCCCCGCGCGCGGACCGCCACCGGGCGCCGCCGCGTCGGTACCGTGCCCGCAGCGGGGTGCGGCGCAGCACCCGCACCGGGTGCGACGAGGGAGCCGAGGTGGGCGCGTGAGGTCCGGCAAGCGCAGCGAGGAGGGTTCCGCGGCGGCCGCGGCGACCCTGCAGGACGTCGCCCGGCACGCCGGGGTGTCCCTGGCGACCGCCTCGCGCGTCCTCAACGGCAGCGAGCGCCAGGTCGGCGAGGCGCTGCGCCAGCGCGTCACGGCCTCGGCCGCCGCCCTGCAGTACTCCCCCAACGCCCAGGCGCAGGCCATGGTCCGCGGGCGCACCGACGTCGTCGGGCTCGTCGTCGGCGACATCGCCGACCCCTACTTCGCCAGCATCGCCGCCGGCGTGACCCGCGCCGCCGAGAGCGCCGGGCTCCTGGTGACGCTGGCCAGCACCGGCCGCGACCCCGGCCGCGAACTGGCCCACGTGACGACGCTGCGCAGCCAGCGGGCGCGGGCGGTCCTGCTGGCGGGCAGCCGGATGGACGACGCGGAGAGCACCCGGGTGCTGGCCGAGGAGCTGCAGCGGTTCGAGGCGCAGGGCGGGCGGGCGGCCGTCATCGGCCAGCCGCGCCTACCGGTGGACTCCGTCGTCGTCGCCAACGAGCGCGGCGCGCAGGACCTGGCGGCCGCGCTGGTGGCCGCCGGGCACGAGCGGTTCGCGGTCGTCGCCGGCCCGGAGGGGCTGCTCACCTCCCGCGACCGCGTCGCCGGGTTCCGCCGGGGCCTGCGCGAGCACGGCCTCGACGTGGCCCCCGAGCACCTGCTGGAGGTCGACTTCACCCGCGACGGCGGGTCGCTGGGGATGCGCGCGCTGCTGGAGCGCGGGTTCGACCACGGGTGCGTGTTCGCTGTCAACGACGTCATGGCGGTGGGCGCCATGGTGGCGCTGCGCGAGCGCGGCGTCCCGCTGCCCGGGCCGGTGGCCGTGGCCGGGTTCGACGACATCGTCACCGCCCGCGACGTGACGCCGGCGCTGACGACGGTGCGCCTGCCGCTGCTGGCGATGGGCGAGGCGGCCGTGGAGCTGGCGCTGACCGAGCGGCCCCCCACCCCGCGCCGTCGGGCGTTCGAGGGCGAGGTCGTGCTGCGCGCGAGCACGGGGTCCGCCACGGCCGCGTCCGCCGCGCCGCTGGCCACCGGCTGAGCGTTCGACCACCGCGGCACCACGGGTGGTTGACCCCGTGCGACCTCCCCGCCTACCGTGTGGGAAAGCGCATTCCGGGCGCCCGCCCACGACACCGACGTCAGGAGCACCCCGTGACCACGACGGCGACACCGCCCCAGATCGACGCCCACCTGGACCGCCCGACGCGGACCCTCACGATCGCCATGAACGGCGTCACGGGGCGCATGGGCTACCGGCAGCACCTCGTGCGCTCGGTCCTGGCGCTGCGCGACGCCGGCGGGATCGTGCTGGAGGACGGCACCCGCGTGGGCGTCGAGCCCGTCCTCGTCGGCCGCGACCCGGTCAAGCTGGCCGACCTGGCCGCCCAGCACCGCGTCGAGCGCTGGACCACCGACGTCGACGAGGTCCTCGCCGATCCCGACGTCGACGTCTACTTCGACGCCCAGGTCACCTCCCGCCGCCCGGCCGCGCTGCGCGCCGCGATGGCCGCCGGCAAGCACGTCTACACCGAGAAGCCCACGGCCGAGACGCTGGACGAGGCCGTCGCGCTGGCCCGCGAGGCCGCCAGCGCGGGCGTCACCGTCGGCGTCGTCCACGACAAGCTGTACCTGCCCGGCCTGGTGAAGCTGCGCCGCCTCGTCGACGAGGGTTTCTTCGGGCGGATCCTGTCCCTCAAGGGCGACTTCGGGTACTGGGTGTTCGAGGGCGAGAGCCAGCCCGGGCAGCGCCCCAGCTGGAACTACCGCGCCGAGGACGGCGGCGGCATCACCGTGGACATGTTCTGCCACTGGAACTACGTGCTGGAGGGCCTGCTCGGCCGCGTCGGCGCCGTCACCGCCAAGGTCGCCACCCACGTGCCCGTCCGCTGGGACGAGCGGGGCCGCGAGTACGCCGCCACCGCCGACGACGCCGCCTACGGCATCTTCGAGATGCCCGACGGGGTGATCGCCCAGATCAACTCCTCCTGGACCACCCGCGTCCACCGCGACGAGCTCGTGGAGTTCCAGATCGACGGCACCCACGGCTCGGCCGTGGCGGGCCTGCACCGCTGCGTCGCCCAGCAGCGCGCGCACACCCCCAAGGCGGTGTGGAACCCCGACCTGCCCAGCAGCGACCGCTACCGCGACCAGTGGCTGGAGGTTCCCGCGAACGCCGAGCTGGACAACGGGTTCAAGGCGCAGTGGGAGGAGTTCCTGCGCGACATCGCCGCCGGGCGCCCGCACCGCTACGACCTGCTGTCCGCCGCCCGCGGGGTGCAGCTGGCCGAGCTCGGGCTGCGCTCGTCCGCCGAGGGCCGCCGCCTCGACGTGCCGGAGATCTCGCTGTGACCGCCGTGCAGAGCGCCCCCGCCGCCTGGCCGCGCCCGAGCGCGCCGCTGCGCTCGCGCGTGGTGTACGCCGCCGCCCACGTCGTGCCCGTCGTCGGCTCCGACACCACCCCCGGCGGCCGCGTCGACGTCGACTGGGACGCCACCCTCGGCTACCGCCGCGACATCTGGTCCTACGGCCTCGGCGTCGCCGACGCCATGGACACCGCCCAGCGCGGCATGGGGCTGGACTGGCCGGCGGCGAAGGAGCTCATCGAGCGCTCCAGCGCCGAGGCCCGCGCGGTGGGCGGCGCCATCGCCTGCGGCGCCGGCACCGACCAGCTCGACCCGGCGACGCTGCCCGGGGGCGAGCGCGGGCTGGACGCGGTCCTGGCCGCCTACCGCGAGCAGCTGGAGGTCGTCGCCGACGCGGGCGCCACCGTGATCCTCATGGCCTCGCGGGCCCTGGCGAGGACGGCGCGCTCGGCCGAGGACTACCTGCGCGTCTACCGCACCCTCCTGCAGGAGTGCCCCTCCCCCGTCGTCCTGCACTGGCTCGGGCCGATGTTCGACCCGGCGCTGACCGGGTACTGGGGCTCGACGGACGTCCCCACCGCCACCGGAACCCTGCTGCAGCTCATCGAGGAGAACGCGGCGAAGGTCGACGGCGTCAAGGTCTCCCTGCTCGACGCGGACCACGAGCAGGACCTGCGCGCGCGGCTGCCCGAGGGCGTGCGCCTGTACACCGGCGACGACTACAACTACCCGGACCTGATCGTCGGCGACGGCACCCGCCACTCCGACGCCCTGCTCGGCATCTTCGCCGCGATCTACCCGGTGGCCTCCGCGGCCGTGCAGGCCCTCGACGCCGGCGACGACCGGCGCGCGCACGAGCTGCTGGCGAGCACGCAGGACCTGGCGCGGCACGTCTTCGAGCCGCCGACGTTCCACTACAAGACGGGCATCGCGTTCCTGTCCTGGCTCAACGGCCGCCAGCCCGGGTTCTCCCTCGTCGGCGGCCTGCACGCCGGGCGCTCCGTGCCGCACCTGGTGACGCTGCACCGGCTGGCCGCCGAGGCCGGTCTCCTGGTCGACCCCGACCTGGCCGAGCACCGCCTGAGCGCCTACCTGCTCACGCAGGGGGTGGGCGCGTGAGCCTGGAGCGGCTGTCGCTGAACTCCGCGACCACCAAGCGCTGGAACCTCGCCGAGGTCGTCGAGGGCGCCGTCAAGGCGGGCCTGCCCGCCGTCGGGCTGTGGCGCGACGTCGTCGCCGACGCGGGGTTGGAGAACGCCGCCCGCACCGTGCGCGAGGCGGGCCTGCGGGTCTCGACCCTGTGCCGCGGGGGTTTCCTCACCGCCGCCGACGACGCGGGGATCGCCGCGGCCCGCGAGGACAACCGCCGCGCGGTCGAGGAGGCCGCGACGCTCGGCGCGCCCGCCCTCGTGATGGTCGTCGGGGGGCTGCCCGCCGGTGACCGCGACCTGGCCGGCGCCCGCGAGCGGGTGGCCGAGCGGATCGCCGAGCTGGTGCCCGTGGCCCTGGAGCACGGCGTGCGGCTGGCGCTGGAACCGCTGCACCCCATGTACGTGGCCGACCGGGCGGTCCTGTCCACGCTCGGGCAGGCCCTGGACCTGGCCGCGCCGCACCCCGTCGAGGCCGTCGGCGTCGTCGTCGACACCTTCCACGTGTTCTGGGACCCGCAGGTGCACGAGCAGATCGCCCGCGCCGGCCGCGAGGGGCGCACCGCCTCCTACCAGGTGTGCGACTTCAACCTGCCGATCGCCGCGGACGCGCTCCTCTCGCGCGGGCTCATGGGCGACGGCGTCGTCGACTTCGCCGCCCTGACCCGCTCCGTCGCGGCGGCCGGGTGGACCGGCGACGTCGAGGTGGAGATCTTCAACCAGGACGTCTGGGACACCGACGGGCACGAGGTGCTGGCCGCGGTGGCCGAGCGCTACCAGCGCCTCGTCCTGCCGCACCTGGGCTGAGCGCCCCCCGCAGCCCCCGACCCCGCGCGGTCCCGCCCCGAGCGGGACCTC
>NZ_JBEUEI010000019.1:0-81712 GCF_041020755.1 Kineococcus terrestris
CCAGCGTGCACTTCGACGGCTTCCACCGCCACGCCGACCGGCTGGTGATGGCCAACATCGCCCAGACGGTGAACGTGCTGCAGGCGATGATCCTCACCGACGGCGACGCGCTGGTCCTGACGCCCTCCTACCACGTGTTCGCGATGAACAAGGGCCACCACGACGCCGACTCCCTGCCCCTGCACCTGCGCACCCCCTCGCCGGTGCGGACGGTCGGGGACGAGGAGCTGCAGACGTTCACCGCCACCGCCAGCACCAAGGACGGCCGCGTGCTCGTCTCGCTGACGAACCTCGACGCCGCCGACGGTCTCGAGGTGGACCTCGACCTGCGCGGGGCCGCGGTCTCCGACGCGCGCGTGCGGCTGCTGACGGCCGACGAGCTGGCGGCGCACAACACCGCCGACGCCACCCCGGTCGTCGTCCGGGACGCCGACGAGATCGCGACGCTGGAGGGCGGCCGGCTGCGCGTGCGGCTTCCGCAGCACTCGTTCGCCACCGTCAGCCTCGCCGTCACCGCCTGAGACCCGCGGGGGCGGCCGGGATCAGTCCCGGTCGCTCCCGGCGAGGGCCGCCACCGACGCGGCCGCTCCCTCGGCGAGCGCGGTGGCGTCCACCACCACGACGACCTCGTCGAAACCCATCTGCGCCAGCGCGCGGGCCGGCTCCGGCGCGCCCCCGAAGGCGCCCGCGCTGATCCCCGCCGCCCGGCACGCCGCGACCACCCGCGGCAGCGGGTCGCCCGGCGCGGTGGCCGCGAGGAGTTCCGCGTGCGTGGTCCCCAGCGACAGCGCCAGGTCGTACGGGCCGACGAACACCTCGTCCACCCCGGGGACGGCGGCGATCTCCTCGACCCGCTCCAGCGCCCCGGGCGACTCGACCATGACGACGCAGCGCACCCGCGCGTCCGCCCGCGCCGGGTCCTCCACCGCTCCCGTCCACAGCGGCGCCAGCTGCCCCCAGCTGCGCCCGCCGCGCGGCGGGTAGCGGCAGGCGCGGGCCGCGCGCCCGGCAGCTGCCGCGTCCTCCACCAGGGGGACGACGACGCCGTCGGCCCCGGCGTCCAGGACGCGCCCGGCCCAGGCCGGGTCCTCGCGCGGCACCCGCACGAGGACCTCCACGCCCGGCGGTGCCGTCCCGGTCAGGACCGCGAGCGCCGCGAGCACCGAGGACTCGTCCCACAGGCCGTGCTGGGCGTCCAGGACCACGCGAGCGACCCCGCTGCGGGCCAG
Source organism: Kineococcus terrestris (assembly GCF_041020755.1). NCBI lineage: Bacteria > Bacillati > Actinomycetota > Actinomycetes > Kineosporiales > Kineosporiaceae > Kineococcus > Kineococcus terrestris. The sequence continues at coordinate 1,230 of NZ_JBEUEI010000019.1, forward strand.
CGCCGCGGCCGCGGCCGGGCTGCCCAGCGTCGACCACGCGCCGGGACGCACCTCAGAGGCCGCGGTCGGAGTACCCGCGGTCGGTCGGGGTGCTGCTGGCGCGGGACCGCGGCCGGAAGAACGCGAACTCCAGGACGATCCCGAGCACCCCCACGACCATGAGGATGACCCCCACCGTCTGCAGGTCCACCCCGGACACCTCGAGGGTCACCGCGAAGCGGAGGACCGCCCCCACGGCGAGCAGGAAGATGGCTGTTCCCAGGCGCACACCCGAAGCTTCCTCCGATCCCGTGATCGCGCAAGGCGGACACGCGGGCGACCCCGCCGCGGGGGCGCCGGGGACCTGCGACCACCCTGGTCCGGTGCCCGACCCGGTGACCGCCCCCCGGCCCGCCCGCCCGCCGTCCTGGTGGCCGGGGGCCGTGCTCGTGGTCGCGGCCACCGCGGCCGCGCTGGCCGCCGGTGCCGCGCTGCCGCTGCTGCCGGCGTCCACGGCGGCCGTCGTGCTCGGCGCGGTGCTGGGCAGCACGGGCCTGCACCGCCCGGCGTTCCGCGCGGCCACCGCGTTCGCCTCCCGCCGCCTGCTGCGCACGGCCGTCGTCCTGCTCGGGCTGCAGGTCCCGCTGGCGCAGGTCCTCGGCCTGGGCGCCGCCGGCGCGGTCCTCGTCCTGGGCACCGTCACCACCACCTTCGCCGGCACGCTGCTGCTGGGCCGGCTGCTGCGGGTGCGGCGCGAGCGCACGCTGCTCGTGGCGACGGGGTTCGCGGTCTGCGGGGCCTCCGCCATCGCCGCGGTGCGCCCGGCCACCGACGCGGACGAGGAGGACACCACCACGGCGATCGCGCTCGTCACCCTCTGCGGGACGCTGGCGATCGGCGTGCTGCCGCTGCTGCGCGGCCCGCTCGGGCTGGACGTGCAGGGGTTCGGGGCGTGGGCGGGCGCCAGCGTGCACGACGTCGGCCAGGCCGTCGCGGTCGGCGACCTCGTGGCCGGGGCGCTGGCGACCGTGGTGGCCGTCAAGCTGGCGCGGGTGCTGCTGCTGGCCCCGCTCGTCCTGCTCGTCGGGCTGTCGCGGCGGCGGCGCGCCCGCACGAGCGGCCGCGCGCACCGGCCCCCGCTGCTGCCGCTGTTCGTGCTGGGGTTCGTCGCCGCCGTGGCGCTGCGGGCCACCGGTGCCCTGCCCGCGGAGCTCCTGTCCGGCGCCGCGCGGGTGCAGGACGTCCTGCTGGTCGCGGCGCTGTTCGGGCTGGGCACCGGCATCGACGTGCCGCGGCTGGTGCGCACCGACCGGCGCTCGCTGGCGCTGGGGCTGGCGGCCTGGGGGCTCGTGGCGGGCGTCGCCCTGGCGGGGGTGCGGCTCCTGGGGTTGTGAGGCCCCGCCGGCCCTACTGGGCGTTCCCGCCGGCGGTGCGGCCGCTGCGGCCCACGGCGGTGCCGTGCGACAGGCGCCCCGGCATGAGCAGCGCGAGGCCGACCATGCCCAGGCCGAGGCCCAGGTGCAGCCAGTCGTCGGCCCGGTTGACCGGCACGAAGTTGGCCCCGCTGGTCTCCGCGACGACGAGGCCGTAGACGAACAGGCCGAGGTAGGCGACGCCGCCGACGAGCAGGAACGCCTTCGCCAGCGCCGCGGTGCGGGCCAGCGCGATCCCCGCCACGCCGAACAGCAGGTGCAGCAGGTTGTGCAGCACCGAGACGTGGAAGACGCCCAGCAGGTGGGCACCGGACTCGTGCCCGGCGAAGGTCATGTCCCCGACGCCGGTCGTGATCCCCGGTACGAAGCCGAGGACCCCCACGAGCAGGAACGTCGCGCCGACCAGCAGGGACGCCAGCTGCACGGGGGTGCGCCGGGACCTGCTCACGGTGAGGTCGTCGGCGCGGGTGGACGCGCTGCGGTCGCTGGCCATGGTTCCTCCGCGGGTGGGTGGTCGTGGTGGTCCGTGGTCGGTCCGTCACCGTGTCCCTACCCGCCGTCGCCGTCCTCACACGCGGACTCCGCCACCGCCCGGCTCGCCCCCGTCCCGGCGGCTGCGTACGGTGCGGCGGGTGAGCGCCCTGCGGACGTTGTTCATCGGTGGTAGCGGGATCATCAGTTCCGCCTGCGTGGCCGAGGCGGTGGAGCGCGGGCACGAGGTGACCGTGCTCAACCGCGGCAGCGGGCGGCGCGACCTGCCGGAGGCGGTCGAGCGCGTCGTCGCCGACGTGCGCGACCCCGCGTCGGTGCGCGAGGCGCTGGGGGACCGCGAGTTCGACGCCGTCGCCGACTTCGTCGCCTTCACGCCCGATCACGTGCGCACCGACCTGGAGCTGTTCGAGGGGCGCACGGGGCAGTACGTGTTCATCAGCTCCGCCTCCGCGTACCAGACGCCACCGGCGCGGCTGCCGATCACCGAGTCCACGCCGCTGCGCAACCCGTTCTGGCAGTACAGCCGCGACAAGGCCGCCTGCGAGGACCTCCTCGTGCACGCCTACCGCGACCGCGGTTTCCCGGCCACGGTGGTGCGCCCCTCGCACACCTACGACCGCACCCTCGTCCCGCTCGACGGCGGCTGGTCGGCCGTCGAGCGCATGCGCCGCGGGCAGGAGGTCGTCGTGCACGGGGACGGCTCCTCGCTGTGGACGCTGACGCACCACACCGACTTCGCGCGCGCGTTCGTGCCGCTGCTGGGCCACCCGCGCACGCTGGGGGAGGCGTTCCACATCACCTCCGACGACGTGCTGACGTGGGACCAGGTCGCGCACGCGCTGGCCGCGGCGGCCGGGGTCGAGGCCCGGATCGTCCACGTGCCCTCCGAGCAGATCGCCGCGGCCGACCCCGAGCGGGGCGCCTCGCTGCTGGGCGACAAGACGCACTCGGCGGTGTTCGACAACAGCAAGGTCCGCTCCGTCGTGCCGGGCTGGACGGCGACCGTCCCCTTCGAGCGGGGCGCGCGCGAGATCGTCGACTGGTACGACGCCGACCCCGCCCGCCGGGTCGTCGACGAGGACTGGAACTCCCTCGTGGACGACCTCGTGGCGCGCTTCCGGATCGGCTGAGCGGGGGCTCCACCGGTCCGCGCGGGCGCCGCGGCGGGCCTGGAAGTTGCCGCGGCGTACTGGACGCTCCGGCGACGTTGTGTTCAGATACGGCTCTCGTCCGTGAGCACGTTGCTCGTGGAAACAGCCCTGACCCGGGCGCGGTGACGCCTGCCCGCCACCGCGCCCGGCACTCACCGAGGAGCGCCGTGCCCCGCACCACGACCACCAGCACCCGCACGACCAGCACCCGCAGGACCCTGGCCACGGGCGCCGCCCTGGCCGCCGCGATCAGCCTCACCGTCGGCGCCCCGCACGCGGGTGCCGCGCCCACCGCGAGCACCGCGACCGCGGGCAGCACCGCGACCGCCGCGACCGCGGTCCCGATGAACTACGCCGTCAACGTGGCCAAGGCCAACCGCGGCCAGACGCTCAAGGCCGAGCGCGCCGTCACCGCCGCCGGCGGCACCGTCGTGCAGTCCTGGGCCGAGATCGGCGTCGTCGTCGCGCAGTCGGCCGACCCCGCCTTCGCCGAGCGCCTGCGCGCCGACAAGGCCGTCGAGTCCGTCGGCGCCACCCGCACGGCGGCCGTCACCAGCACCGACCCGACCTGGGGGGTCAGCGACCCGCTGCGCCCCGGTGAGCCCGGCCGCCGGGACGCCCGCACGCTGGCCGAGCGCGCCGACCGCAGCCAGGACCTCGAGGCCGCCACCACCGCCGTGCCCGACCCCCGCGAGGGCGAGCAGTGGGACCTGCGCGCCATCGGCGCCGACGCCGCCCACCAGGTCACCGACGGCAGCCGCGACGTGCTCGTCGCCGTGCTGGACTCCGGGATCGAGGGCGACCACCCCGACCTGGCGCCGAACGTCGACGCCGCCGCCTCCGCCAGCTGCCTCAGCGGTGTCCCGGACAGCTCCTACGCCGCGTGGCAGCCCACCACCAGCGACCACGGCACCCACGTCGCAGGCACGATCGCCGCGGCCCGCAACGGCGTCGGCATCGTCGGCGTCGCCCCGGGCGTGCGGATGTCCGCCGTCAAGGTCGTCAACGACGACGGGTTCATCTTCGCCGAGGCCGCGATCTGCGGGTTCATGCACGCGGCCGCCACCGGTGCCGACATCACCAACAACAGCTACTACATCGACCCGTGGCAGTTCTGGTGCGACGACGACGCCGACCAGCGCGCCGTCAAGACCGCCGTGCAGCGCGCCGTCGAGCACACCCGGGCGAAGGGCATCGCCAACGTCGCCGCCGCGGGGAACTCGAACGTCGACCTGGCGAACAAGACCGTCGACACCTCCAGCCCCAACGACAGCACGCCCGTCTCCCGCCCGATCGGGAACGACTGCCTCGACATCCCCGCCGAGATCGACGGTGTCGTGACGGTCGCCTCCACCGACGCCAGCGGCGCGAGGTCCAGCTTCTCCAACTACGGCGACGGCGTCATCGACGTCGCCGCCCCCGGCCGCTCGATCCTGTCCACCACGCTGCGCGGCGGGTACGGGCTCAAGAGCGGGACCTCGATGGCCTCCCCGCACGCCGCCGGCGTCCTGGCGCTGATGAAGTCCGCGCACCCCGAGCTCAGCGGCGCGCAGCTCGTCGAGCGCCTGGAGCAGCAGGCGACCGACGTGCCCTGCCCGGCGACCGCGCAGCAGTGCACCGGCACCGCCGAGCGCAACGGGTTCTTCGGCGAGGGTCTCGTCGACGCGGCCGCGGCCGTCCGCTGATCCCACGACCCGCGGCGGCGCCCGGCCCGGTCCCTCAGGCCGGTGCCGCCGCGGGTCCGCGGTCCGCGCGCAGGCTGAACAGCGCGTAGGCCGCCACCACGGCGAAGCAGGCCCCCGGCACCAGGTAGGCGGTGGTCGCGCTCGTCGCGTCGATCGTCGCCCCGTGCACCAGGGGCAGCAGCGCCCCGCCCAGGATCGCCATGACCAGGCCGGCGGCGCCGAACTTGGTGTCCTCGCCCAGTCCCCGCAGCGCGATCCCGTAGATCGTCGGGAACAGCAGCGACAGGCACAGCGACAGCCCCACGACGGCCAGCATCCCCACGAGGTTCGGGGCGAGGACCGCGACCGCGCACAGCACGACCCCCAGCACGGTCATCAGCAGCATGAGGAACGCCGCGCGCACGTACCCCATGAGCCACACCATGAGGAAGCGCGAGACGAGGAACACGATCAGGCTGGCCTGCAGCCAGATCCCCTGCTCGGTCGAGGACGCCCCCACGGCCTCCGCGGCGTACTGCAGGGTGAACGTCCACGCGCAGGTCTGCGCGCCCACGTTGAAGAACTGGGCGACGACGCCGAAGCGGTAGTGGCGGTTGGCCAGCAACCGCTTGAGCGTCGCGGCGAAGTGCGCCTCGTGGCCCTCCTCGACGTCGGTGCCGACGTGGTCGGGCATCCGCACCGCGGCGATGCCGATCCAGATGAGCACGAGGACGACGCCGAAGCCCAGGTACGGCGTCATGACCGCGTCCAGCTCCGCGGACTGGACGGCGCGCAGGGCCTCCGGGTCCAGGGCGGCGCGCTCCTCGGCGGTGGCCGTGTTCAGGTTCGGCAGGATGAGCACCGCTGCGAGCAGGACGCCGAGGTTCGTGCCGACCGGGTTGAACGCCTGCGCCAGGTTGAGGCGGCGGGTGGCGCTGGCCTCCGGACCCATCGCCATGACGAACGGGTTCGCGGACGTCTCCAGCACGGACAGCCCGGCGGCCAGGGTGAACAGGGCCACCAGGAACATCCCGTACGTCATGGACTGCGCAGCGGGGAAGAACAGGAAGGCGCCGGCGGCCGCCAGCCCCAGGCCCAGCAGGACGCCGGTCTTGTAGGAGAAGCGCCGGTTGACGAACGCCGCCGGCAGCGCGAGCAGGAAGTAGGCGCCGTAGTAGGCGGACTGCACCAGCGCCGACTGGAAGTTGCTCATGCTGAAGATCGTGCGGAAGACGCTGACCAGCGGGTCGGTCATGTTCGCGGCGGTGCCCCACGCGGCGAAGCACGTCACCAGCAGCACGAAGGGGAGCTTGGCCCCGGGGTTCAGGAAGGGGGACCTCTCGACGGTCAGGTCCCCGCCGGTCGTCGGACGTGTCGTCACGGCCGTGCTCCTCGTGTCCTCGTCGACGTGAGGAGGTGCCCACCGGCCAGCGACCCGTCACGGGTCGGCCGGCGACGCCTCGGGCCCGAGGGCCCCAGGCAGGTCTAGCACGTCACCGCCCCACCCTCCAGGGCGGAGCGGCGCGGGTCCGCGCGTCAGTCGACGGCGCGGCGGGCGGCCGGCAGGACGACGACCGAGGCGCCCCGGGTGGCGGGCATCGCGGCGACGACGGTCTGCTCGGACGGGCGCGGGCGGGCGACGTGGCGCAGGGCGGACAGCCAGCCGGAACGGGCCGTGACGGGGGTCGCGGTGCGGGGGTCGGTCATGGGTCCAGTGTCCGCGGCACCTCGTCCATGCGTCCAATGAACCTTGCGCATGACACCCATGACGTGGCGTCATGCGGGATGGACACGCAGGCCCTCCGCTGGTTCCAGCTCGTCGCCGACGGCGTGAGCGTCACCGACGTCAGCGCCGGAGAGCGCGTCAGCCAGTCCGGCGTCTCCCGCGCCCTGGCCCGGCTGGAGGCCGAGGTCGGCACGCCGCTGCTGCGCCGCTCCGGGCGCTCGCTGCGCCCCACCCGCGCCGGTGCCGCGTTCAAGCGGCACGTCGACGCCGCCCTGCACGCGCTCGACGACGGCCTCGCGGCCGTGGAGCAGGTCGTCGACCCCGGGGCGGGCACCGTGGTGCTGGCCTTCCAGGCGTCGCTGGGGACCTGGCTGGTGCCCGACCTGCTGGCCGGGTTCCGCGCGCGGCACCCCCGGGTCGGCTTCGAGCTGCGCCCGGCGCGCGACGAGCTCACCTCCTTGCTCACCGCCCGCGGCGACGTCGACGTGGAGCTGACGGCCCTGCGGCCGGTGGGGTCGGCGCTGCGGTGGCGGTTCCTGGCGCGCCAGCCGCTGCTCCTGGCACTGCCCGCCGGCCACCGCCTCGCCCGGCGCGACGCGCTCGCCCTCGCCGACGTCGCCGGCGAGCCGTTCCTCGTCCTGCCGCCCACGTCGCTGCTGCGCCGCCGCACCGACGAGCTGTGCGCGGCCGCGGGCCTGGCGCCCGCCGTCGCCTTCGAGTGCGGGGACCTGCCCTCGCTGCGCGGGTTCGTCGCGGCCGGCCTGGGCGTGGCCGTCGTCCCCGACGGGCCCGAGCAGGACCCCGCCGTGCGGACCGTCCCCCTGACCGACGCCGGTGCCCACCGCGACGTCGGCGCGGTGTGGTCCCCCGAGCGCCGGCTGCTGCCGGCCGCCGAGCGGTTCCTCGCCCACGTCACCGACCGCGCCGGGCGCGAGGGGCCGCGGGACCTGGACCCCGGGGGTCGCCGGGGTCCACGATCGAGGGGTGGCGACGCGACGGAGCGGTGAGCGGGAGCAGCCCGAGCAGCGGGAACCCGGGGGCGACCGCGAGGAGGGCGGCGCGGGCAAGGTCCCGCGCCGCGCCTACGAGCGGCGGCTGCTGGAGCTGCAGGCCGAGCTGGTGCAGATGCAGGAGTGGGTCCGGCGCAGCGGCACCCGCGTCGTCGTGGTGTTCGAGGGCCGCGACGCCGCCGGCAAGGGCGGCACGATCAAGCGCATCACCCAGTACCTGAACCCCCGCTCCGCGCGCATCGCCGCCCTGCCCGCGCCCGACGCCCGCGAGCGCGGCCAGTGGTACTTCCAGCGCTACGTCGAGCACCTGCCCACCGCCGGCGAGATCGTCCTGTTCGACCGCTCCTGGTACAACCGCGCCGGGGTGGAGCGGGTCATGGGTTTCTGCACCCCCGAGGAGCTGGAGGTGTTCCTGCAGCAGGCGCCGGTGTTCGAGCGGCTGCTCGTGGACTCCGGCACGGTGCTCGTGAAGTACTGGTTCTCCGTCAGCGACGCCGAGCAGGAGCGCAGGCTGCGCTCGCGCCTGTCGGACCCGATGCGCCGCTGGAAGCTGTCCGCGATGGACGTGGAGTCCCGCCGCCGGTGGGTGGAGTTCTCCCGCGCCAAGGACGAGATGTTCGCCCGCTGCGACACCGAGCACGCCCCCTGGTGGGTCGTCGAGGCCGACGACAAGCGCGCCGCCCGGCTGAACTGCATCTCCCACCTGCTCGCCCAGGTGCCCTACGAGCACGTCGAGCCCGAGCAGCTGGAGCTGGGCGAACGGCCCGCCGCGGGGGAGTACCGGCGGCCGCCGCGCAGCGCCTCCCGGTACGTGCCCGACGTGACCGGGCCGCTGCGCGGGTGAGCGACGCGGACCGCGCCGACGACCCCGTCGCGCTCGTCGTGGAGTTCAGCGCGCCGCTGTGGCGGTGGGAGGCGCGCGCCGACGAGTGGGTGTTCGCGCGGCTGCCGCGGGACGCCTCCGACGACGTGCGGGCCCTGCCGCGCCCGCCCAGCGGTTTCGGGTCCGTGCGGGTGCGCGTCACCTGCGGCGCCTCGACCTGGACGACGTCGGTGTTCCCGGAGTCCGCCGAGGGCGCGTACGTCGTGCCGCTGAAGCGGTCGGTACGGCGCGCCGAGGGGATCGGCGTCGGCGACACCGCGCGGCTGCGGGTGGAGGTGCTGCGGTAGGCGTGGCCGCGTCGGCGGCGGCGGCGTCGACGACGGTCACGACCGGCCGTCGCGGTCCTCACGCACCGCCTCGACCGCGTCACCGAACGACACGCTGCCACCGGCCCGCCCGCCGGTGCGCTCCAGCACCTCGTCGAGCGCGGGGGTGCCTTCCTCCTCGACGAGGCTGGTCAGCCGTCGCTCCCGGGGCGACTGGTGGGCGCGGGCTGCGCGGCGGCGCGGGGCGGCGTGCGTCTCGTCGGGGACGTCCTCGGTCGGCGCGCTGGGCACGCCGCCATGGTGACGCTGCCGCAGCGGTCCCGCGAGCGCCGGAGCGACGGGACCGTGAGGTGGAGCCGACCTCGGCCGCCCACCCGGTGAGCGGGACGACCGGTGAGTCGCAGGGAGCGTCGGAGGCGAGCGCTAGCGTCCGGACCCGACCTGCTCACGACCGGGAGGGCGCGGACGATGACCCCGCTGATCGACGCGCTGAACGTCCGCGCCGTCCACGCCTACGAGCGCCGAGACGCGTCGGCCCTTCCCGGCCTCCGCTCCCTGGGTGCGGTGATGGCCCTGCACGGCATCGCCGAGAACGGCGGACTGGTCGGTGGAGGCGTCGAGAACGTCTTCTTCAGCGACGACCTGCGATCGATCGAGGACGCCGTCGAGGGCTACCGCTGGCTCGGTCTGAGCGACGTCGCCGAGCTCGTCACCCGCGCCCGCGAGGAGTACCTGCGGTTCCGGCCCACTGGCTGGGAGGAGCTCTCGGAGACGGACGCCTCGCTCTGGGACCAGCTCGACTCGGCGTACTCCGCGATCGCTCCCTCGGAGCGGCTGGAGGCGGCGGTGGCCGCTCACCTGCACGAGATCGCACCCGAGCTGCTGCCGTCCTGACCGCGTGGTCGTCGCACCGGGGTCCGCACGACCGTCGTCAGCCCCGCGCGTCCCCGGCCGCTACCCGCAGCAGTTCCTCCTCCAGCTCCGGCGGCAGCCCGTGCACGGGCCGGTCCGGACGCTGCGCCGGGAACCCCGCGCGCTGCAGCCACTCCCACGTGTCGGCCACCGTCTCCTCCACCGGCCGGCAGCGCAGACCGGCGGCCGCGGCGCGGGAGGTGTCCGCCTCCAGGAACCCGGCGAACTCCCCGCCGGTGGGCACCCAGCACGGCAGGTGCGTCCACGGCTGCGCACCGGCCGCGGCGAGCCGCTGCTCGTCCACCCACACCAGTTCCGCGTCCGAGCCGGTCACCTCGACGCACGACCGCAGCAGACCCGCGGTCGTCGTGTGCCCGGAGCGGCTGGCGACGTCGACCGCGCCGCCGGCACCGGCCGCCAGCCGGTCCAGCACGAAGGCCGCCAGGTCGCGGGCGTCGACGAACTGCAGCGGCCGGCCCGGGTGGCCGGGGGCCACGACCCGCCCGCCGGCCGCGGTGCGCCGCAGCCACCACGGCAGCCGGCCGATGTCCTCGCGCGGGCCCAGGACCAGCCCGGCGCGGGCCAGCAGGGCGCCGGGGGAGGAGGCCAGGACGCCCAGCTCGGCGCCGCGCTTGGCGGCCGCGTAGTCCACCTCGTCACCAGCGGCGGGGTCGCCGTCCACGAGCGGCGAGCTCTCGTCCACGTGCTCGCCCCAGACGTAGACCGAGGCGCTGGACACGTACGCGTACCCACCGGCGCTGCCCGCCAGCACCCGGGCGGCCGCGGTCGCCACCCGCGGGGCGCCGGCCCACGTGTCCACCACCGCGTCCCAGCGGCGCCCGGCCACCGCGGCGGCGAACGCCCGAGCGTCGGTGCGGTCGGCGTGCAGCACCCGCACCCCCGGCGGTGGCGTGCCCGTGCGGCCGCGGTGCAGCGCGGTGACGTCCCAGCCGCGCGCCAGCGCGGCGTCCAGCAGCGCCCGGCCGACGAAGCGGGTGCCGCCCAGCACCAGGAGGTCCACGGCCCGATCGTGGCCGTCCGCGCGCCCGGCCGTCACCCGGTTCCCCCGCGGGCGAACACCCGGAGCGTCAGCCGGCGGCCGGCTCCACGGGCAGGGCGGTGGCGACGTCGCGACGACCGCCGCGCACCGCGGAGACGGTCGACCCTGTCCGAGGCGGTCCCCACCGTGGAGCCGTGACGTGGACGGTCGACGTGCAGGAGGCGGAGACGCACCTGTCCCGCCTGCTCGGAGCGGTCGAGCGGGGTGAGGACGTGGTGATCGCCCGCTCCGGCGAGCCCGTGGCTCGCCTGGTTCCCGCGCTCACGCGGGGCGCGTCGTCCCGGGGCCTGGAAGGGGCGGGTGGTCGTCGCCGACGTCGTCGACGACACCCCCGAGGACCTGGTGGCCGCCGTCGGTGACGACGCCGAGCCGCGCCCCGCCTCCGGTTGACACGAGCACGACCGGGAGCGAGTGTCCAACGACACGAGCGGTGCGGGAGACCGCTCGACGGGGCGGCGTCCACCTGGTCCGGACCACGGGAGGCCCGGGCGACGGGAGCCCGACCGCGCAGCTGGACCTGACGGCCGCACCAGTCGAGAGGAACCGCGTGCCCCGAGCGAGCGCAGCCCAGGTCGACCAGCGGATCGCGGGGATGGACGCCGAGCAGCTCCCCGCCGGCGAGCACGAGCAGCACGGCCCGGGGCACTTCGCCGGCCTGTACGCCGCCGAGAACGTCGCGGGCACGGAGTTCATCTTCGGCGCGACCTTCGTGGTCCTCGGCGCCTCCATGAAGGACGTCCTCATCGGTCTGCTCGTCGGCAACCTGCTCGCGGTGCTGACCTTCCGGTTCGTCACCGCGCCGATCGCCGTGCGGACGCGGATGAGCGTGTACACCTACCTGAGCCGGGTCGCCGGCGGAGCGACGTCGAAGCTGTTCAACGCCCTCAACGCGTTCCTCTTCGCGATCATCGCGGCGGCGATGATCACCGTGTCGGCCACCGCTCTGCGCCTCGTCCTCGACTTCCCGGCGCAGACGGAGGCCTACCCCACGAGCGCGGCCTTCGTCGTCCTCGCGCTGGCGTTCGGCCTCGTCGCCGTCCTGGTGGCGGCCTTCGGCTTCAACGCGCTCGCCGAGTTCGCCAGCACCTGCGCGCCCTGGCTGGTGGTCATGTTCGCCACCGGTGGCCTCGTCCTGCTGCCGGCGGTCGCCCAGTCGGTGACCGGATCGACCGTGGTGGACGGCTGGAGCGGGTTCGTCCAGATCGGCGAAGAGGCCGTCTTCACCGGTCGGACCCCCGACGGGGGGGCGGGGATCAGCCTGGTGGGGATCATCGGGTTCTCCTGGGCGGCCAACAGCTTCGCGCACGCCGGCCTCATCGACATGTCGCTCCTGCGGTACGCCCGCAAGAGCCGGTACGGCTACACGACGGCCACCGGGATGCTCATCGGGCACTACATGGCCTGGGTCTCGGCCGGCGTCATGGGCGCGGCCGCCGCCGCGATCACGACGACCTCGATCGAGGTGATCGAGCCCGGGACGGTGGCGTTCGAGGCGCTGGGCTACGCGGGGCTGGCGACCGTCGTCGTCGCCGGCTGGACCACGGCCAACGCCAACCTGTACCGCTCCGGGCTGGCCGGCCAGGGCGTCTTCCCGAAGCTCTCGCGCCAGAAGGTCACCCTCATCACCGGCGTGGTCGTCGTCGCGGCGGCCGCGTTCCCGTTCGTCTACCGCAACTACCTCATCTTCGTGACCTACGCCGGGATCGCGCTGGTGCCGATCGGCGGGATCCTCTTCGCCGAGCACCACCTCCTGCCGCGCCTGGGGATGACGAGGTTCTGGGCGCGCTACAAGGGTGTGACCAACGTGCCGGCGCTGCTGGCCTGGGGGACCTCGATCGCCGCGGCGGCCACGGCGGTCGCCCTCGGCCTCATGCCCGAGTTCATCGCGTTCGTGCCCGCCTTCCTCCTCAGCGCCGCCCTGTACGTCCTGCTCGCCAGGAGGATGGGAGCCACCGGGAACTACCCCGAGGGCGAGGCCGCCGACGAGTTCTTCCAGGAGCGGGTGGACGCCTTCCACGCCGAGCAGGCGGCGAGGACTCCCGCTGGGCTCGACACCAGGGACCGCCGGCGGCTGACCCGCGTGCTGAGGGTGGTCTGGATCGTCGACCTCGTGGTGGTCTTCGCGGCCGCCCTGCTCGTCCTCCTGTCCAGCCCGGACGTCCCCGCCTACGAAACGCGGCGTGAGCAGTTCTGGGCGGTCGCAGCAGCGGGGACCGTCGTCTACTTCACCTGCGCCTACTGGGAGCTGCGCCGCCGGAAGGGCCGGGCGGAGGAGGCGCTCGTCGAGCACCGGGCCCAGCGGTCCGCCTGACGACCGGTGCACCGGCGCCTCCGCCCGCTCGTCGTCGTGAGCGCGGGGTCGTCGTCCCTCGGCCGCGCTCAGCCGGTGGGCAGCTCCCGCGCCACCACGTCCACGAGGTCCCACGCGGGCGGGCGCTGCTCCTGCGCGGCGCCGCACGTCAGCAGCGCGGCCTCGGACCCGGCGGTGCGCCGCACGCTCACGCGCAGCGTCCCGCCCCCGGGCGCGTCGGCCAGGTCCACGTGCCACAGCGCCTCGTCGCGCCCGTCGCGGCGGGCCGCCATGGGGCGCAGGGCCGTCACGTCGTCCACGCCCAGCGCCAGGCGGGCGTGGACGTCGGCGGCCTGCGCGACCATCGCCTCGCTGCAGCGCCCGCGCGCCAGGGCGGGCAGGACGCGGCCGGCGGCGGTCGCCGCCACGAGGTCCGCGGCGTCGTCGGCGTCCACGCGCCCGTACGTCCAGCCCGTCGGCAGGGTCAGCACGCTGGCCGCGAAGCGGTCACCGCCCAGGTGGGAGCACTCCCACACGTCCTCCGGCGCGAGCGCCGCCAGGGCCTGCGCGACCGGGCGCCCGCGCAGCGCGCAGCACCAGTCCTTGCGCCCGTGCGTGCACACCAGGAACAGGTTCCCCGGCCGCTCGCTCCAGCCGTCCTCGTCCGCGGCGGCCGCAGCCACGTCGGCGGCCGCGCACGTGCGCACCAGGACGCGCTCGCGCCCGCGGGCGCAGGTGACGAGGAACAGGGTCCGCCGGCCGTCGTCCCCGCGGGCCTGCCCGGGCCGGCGCACCAGCAGCAACCGCGCCGACAGGCCGGACGCGGTGCGGCGCAGCGACTCCGTGACCTCGGGGCCGAGCCGGGACTCCGGGACACCGCCCGCCCCCCACGGCCCCGGCTCCTCCACCAGCAGCCAGGCGCGGGTGGGGGAGGCGGTGCCGAGCACCGCCTCCCCGCGCTCCTGCGACGCAGCGGCGCACGAGAACCGCCGCTGCGCCGGGTGCAGGTCCTCCGGCGCGCAGCCGTGGCGCCCCGTGCCGGTGACGGTCAGGACGCGGCTCCCGGCCCGGCCGGCAGCAGCACGCGCTCGCGCAGCAGCCGGCGCAGCAGCACCTGCGCGTCGTCGGCGTCGATCCCGACCCCGGCCGCGGCCAGCGCCCGCGGCGACGTGGGGCGCGCCAGCGCCTCGCGCAGCGCCGGCTCCGTCCACGCCGGCAGGGAGATCCGCCGGGGGCCCAGGGCCAGCGCCACCCGCTCCGGGCCGTCCGGACCGAGCGTCCAGCGCAGCCCGACCCGGGGGCGCACCCCGTCGCCGGGGCCCAGGGTGCGGGCGGCGCGGTCCTGCGCCAGCGCCCCCACCGGCTCCACGGGCACCGCCCGCGCCCGGCGGGCGGCCACCACGCGCTCCACGGCCGCGTCGTCCACGGACTCCAGCCACGCCAGGGCGGCGCGGCGGAACGCGGCGACCTCCGTGCCGTCGCCCTGCCCGGGCAGCGGCAGCGCGTGCCGCAGCGCCACGTCCTCGTGCCCGGCGCCCGTCAGCAGGTCCCCCAGCACGTCCGCCCACGTCGTCGACAGCAGCCCCACCGTCAGGTGGATGGAGCGCTCGTCGGTGGTCTGCGCCGAGTGCAGCCACCCGCGCGGCAGGTAGAGGGCGTCGCCCGGTTCCAGCACCGTGTCCACCACAGGCGCGCGCCCGCCGACCGGGTCGGGCCCCAGGTCCTTGGAGGGCTGGCTGCGCAGCGGCAGCTCGACCACCGGCGGGTGGATCGTCCAGTGCTTGCGGCCGTCGACCTGCAGCACCAGCACGTCGTGGGTGTCGTGGTGCGGCTTGAAGCCCTGCGCACCCGGCGGCGTCACGTACACGTTGACCTGCGTCTGGTGGCCCAGCTCCACGGCCAGGTCGCGGCAGAACGCGGCCAGCGGCGGGTGGACCCGGTGCAGGGCGTTGAGCACGATCGTGGCGCCCTCGGCGTGCGCGGCGGCGATCCCGTCCGGGTCGGGCAGGTCGGCCAGGCGCTGGTTGCCGGCGTTCGCGGCGCGCGTGTACGCGCTGCGCGGCAGGGACACCCCGTCGCGCACCATCGAGAAGAACGGCACGCGCAGCCCGCGCGGGCCCAGCAGCTCGTCCACGTCCGCGGGCGAGAGCAGGTCGTCGAAGCCCGGTGCGGCGTCGGCGCCCGCGCGGTCGGCGGCGCGCACCAGCAGCGGGCGGGCGTTCCAGTGCTCGGCCGCGAACCGCTCCGGGGTCGTGGCGAAGCAGCGCGCCAGCGGGGACGCCCCGGCCCCCGCGGTGGCGGGGACCGGGGCGGTCAGCTCGGTGGTCACCTCAGCCGTTGGCCGGGTCCGTGCCGGCCGGGTCCGAACCCGCGGGGTCGACCTGGGTGCTGTCGGAGTCGCCGGCGTCGGCGTCACCGCCCTCGCCGCCGGCGGGGTCCACGCCCGAGGGGTCCGAGCCCGAGGGGTCGACCTGCGTCGAGTCGCTGTCGCCGGCGTCGGCGTCACCGCCGGGGCCGGTCCCCTGGGTGCTCGTGGTGATGTCGTCGTCGCTGAGGGACATTGCGCCTCCGGTTCGTGGTGCGTTCGAGGTGGTGTCGATCGTCGTGCGGCGCCATGCTGTCGCGCGCACCGGTGCCCCGCCACCCCGGGGCGCGGGCCCGCGCCTCACCAGCGCGAGGAGGGCCGGCGCCCGCGGGCCGTCCAGCCCAGGTACCCCGTCAGCGCGGCCGCGGCCGCCACCCCCGCCCCGACGATCTTCGTCTGGTGCGGCTGCCAGCGCGGCGGGTCCACCGCCGCCAGCTCGGCCAGCCCCTCGATGACCGCGGCCGTCACCACGCCCACGACGACGCGGTTGCCGATGCGCTCCACCCGGCGCACGTACGACTCCAGCTCGTCGGTGCGCAGCGACACCGACAGCCCGTCGCGCTCGACGTCGTCGAGGATGCGCAGCAGCTGACCGGGCAGCTCCGCGCCCAGCTCGGCGGCCTCCAGGCCCACCCGGCCCAGCCGGCGCGCCAGCGCCGTCGGTCCCAGCTGGTGCGCCATCAGCCGCCGCACGTACGGGGCCAGGACCTCGCCCAGGTGGAAGCGCGGGTCCAGCTCCGCGCCCATCCCCTCCAGCATCACCACCATGCGCACGACCAGCGCCAGGTTGCGCGGCAGCGTCATCCGGTGCGCGCGCAGGATCGCCAGCACGTCGCGCACGTACGCGCCGATGCTGATCTCCGACAGCGGCAGCCCCTGGTAGCGGGCCAGCAGCCGCGCCGCGTCGTCGGCCAGCCGCCGCCGGTCCACCCGCCCGCGCGAGAGGGCGATGTCCGTGACCGCCGAGGCCACCCGGTCGGCGTCGTGGCGCACGAACGCGGCCACCAGCGCGGCCAGCCGCAGCCGGGTGCGCTCGTCGACCTCGCCGACCATGCCGTGGTCCAGCAGCCCGATCTCCCCGCCCGGGCCGATCAGCAGGTTCCCCGGGTGCGGGTCGGCGTGGAAGAAGCCGTGCACGAACACCATGTCCGCGACGATCCGCGTGGCGCGCGCCGCCAGCGCCGGGCGGTCGATGCCCGCCGCGTCCAGCGCGTCCCCGTCGCTGACCCGCACGCCGCGCAGGCGCTCCAGCGTGATGACCCGCGAGGTCGTGCGGTCCCAGTGGACCTTCGGCACGTGCACCTCGGGATCGCCCGCGAAGTCGTGGGCGAAGCGGTCCGCGTTGCGGCCCTCCTGCAGGTAGTCCAGCTCGGCGCGCAGCGTGTCGGCGAAGTCCTGCGCCAGCCCCACCACGTCGTAGTCGGCGGCGATGCTCCAGCGCCGCGACGCGCGCGCGGCCAGGTCCCGCAGCACCTCCAGGTCGCCCTGCACCTGCTCCACCACGCCCGGGCGGCGGACCTTGACGACGACGGCCGTGCCGTCCGGCAGCGTCGCCGCGTGCGCCTGCCCGATCGAGGCGCTGGCCAGGGGCTTCGGGTCGACGTGCTCGAACAGCTCCTCCAGCGGCGCGCCCAGCTCGCTCTCCACCGTCGCGCGCACCGCCTCCCACGGCACCGGGGACACCTCGCTCTGCAGCCGGGTCAGCTCGCGCTGGTAGTCCGGCGGCAGCAGGTCCGGGCGGGTGGAGACGATCTGCCCGAGCTTGACGAAGGTGGCGCCCAGGTCCTCCATGACCGCGCGCAGCCGCTCCGGGCCGGTGCGCGGCGGCACGTGCCGCTCGCGCAGCACCGACACGGGTGCCACGGCCGCCAGCCCGCCCGTCAGCCCCGCGGGCAGCCACCGCTGCAGGTCCAGCACGTCCACGAGGTGGTCCAGCCCGTGGCGCGACAGGGTGCGCGCGATCTGCAGGTACCGCTCCTGGCGTCGCACCGGCGCCCTCCCGTCCGCTCCCGCTCGTGCCGCGGGGACAGCCTCTCAGCAGGAGCGGGCGGGCGCGGGACGGCCCGGGGCTACAGGCCGCGCGACGGGCGGCCGATGCCACGGCGTGCCCGACGACGCCACCTGGGCCGCGGCCCTGCACGCCGTCCTCGACGACCCCCGCCTGCTCGCCCTGCACGCCCAGCCGCTGGTGGAGCTGACCTCCGGGGAGGTCGCCGGGTACGAGCTGCTGTCCCGCTTCGGCGCGCCGGGCGGCGGGGAGCCGGTCCCCTTCCCCGACGCCCCGCCGGACGCGTGGTTCGCCGCCGCCGACCGCTGCGGGCTGGGCGCGCCGCTGCAGGCCGACGTGGTGCGCCGCGCCGTCGCCGCCCGCGGCGACCTGCCGCCGGAGACCTTCCTGACCGTCAACGTCGACCCGCACCTGCTGGTGCACCCCGAGGTCGCCGGGGCCCTGACGGACCACGACGACCTCAGCCGCGTCGTCGTGGAGCTGACCGAGCACACCAGCGCCGAGGGCGGCGCCGCGGCGCTGAACCGCGTCCTGGACGAGGTGCGCCGCCGCGGCGGGCTCGTGGCCGTGGACGACGCGGGCACCGGCTACGCCAGCCTCGGCCTGCTGCTGCAGCTGCGCCCGGACGTCGTGAAGCTGGACCGCGAGCTGGTCACCGGCCTGGACGCCGACCCCGTCAAGCGGGCCCTCGTGGAGGTCCTCGGCGACCTCACCGGCCGGATGGACGCCTGGCTGCTGGCCGAGGGCGTGGAGACCGAGGCCGAGCTGGCCGCCTGCATCGCCCTGGGCGTGCCGCTGGGGCAGGGGTGGGCGCTGGCCCGGCCCGCGGCGCGGATGCTGCCCGCGCTGCCCGAGCCGACGGTGGAGTTCGTGCGCGGCACCGCCGCGCGCGTCGGCCTGGCCGAGAACGTCGCCAGCCTCCTGGGCCCGGCCCCCGCCGGGCGCGACGAGGCGCTCGCGGAGGTCCTCCTCGACGCCCGCGACCGGCCCGTGTCGGTGCGCCGGCAGGGCGGCGGGTGGGCGCGCCCCACGGTGCTGGCGCCCTCCACGCCCGTCGCCGACGCCGCGCGGCGCGCCGCCGCCCGGCCCGCCGCCGACCGCTTCACCCCGCTGGTGTGCACCGACGGCACCGGCCGCTACCTCGGCGTGGTCCGCGTGGACGGCCTGCTGACCGCGCTGGCGCGGCTGGCCGGGTGACAGCGGGCCCGCGCGGCTCAAGGCGCGGGCCCGCGGCGACGACGTCGGTGCTGCACCCGCGGTCCCGCGGGTCGCTCGACGGTGAGGAGAACCCCGTGAAGAAGTTCCGCTGCGGCGACGTCGTCCCCGGGTGCACGCGCGCCTTCCACGGCACCGAGGCCGACGTCCTCACCCAGGTCGCCGGCCACGCCCGCGCCGACCACGGCCTGCCGGACGTCCCGGCCGAGCTGGTCGGCCGCGTCCTGGCCGCCATGGTCGACGCCTGAAGGGCCGTTCCGCGGACCCCCGCGGACCCGGCGGGTCCTACCAGCGGTAGTCGAGGAACTTGCCGTCGAAGGTCACGACCACGCGGTCGCCGTCCGGGTCGGCCCGCCGGGAGACGTCGACGCGGAAGTTGATCGCGCTCATGATGCCGTCGCCGAACTCCTCGTGGATCAGCTCCTTCAGCGCCGGCCCGTAGACCGACAGCGCCTCGTGGAACCGGTACACCGTCGGGTCGGACGCGGCGGCCGGGTCGGCGCCGCGGTACGGCTGCAGCTGCAGCGCCTCCACGACGTCCTCGCCGAGGCCGAGCAGCTCCCCGGCGCGGCGCGCGTGCCCGGCCGGCACGGGGTGCTGGCCCAGCAGCGCGGCCGTCGTCCACACGGGCGGGGTGCCCAGGTGCCCGGCCACGTCGGCCCAGCGCAACCCGGTGCGGCGCAGCGCCGCGCGCACGGCCTCCGCGGCCTCCTGCTTCGTCGTCAGCCGCTCGCTCACCGGGCCACCTCCGCGCCGCGCTCGCGCACGTCGGCCTGGCGGGGGAGCACCGCGCGCGGGCGCCCGGTGCGCGCGTGCGTCGTGTAGAGCGCCAGCCCCACGAACGTCAGGCCGCCGACGAGGTTGCCGACCACCGTGGGCACCTCGTTCCACACCAGGTAGTCCAGCAGCGAGTACGAGCCGCCCAGCAGCAGGCCGGTGGGGAACAGGAACATGTTCACCACGGAGTGCTCGAAGCCCATGTAGAAGAACACGATGATGGGCATCCACATCGCGATGACCTTGCCGGACACGTTCGTCGACAGCATCGCGCCCACCACGCCGGTGGAGACCATCCAGTTGCACAGCACGCCGCGCACGAACAGCGTGAGCATCCCGGCGGCGCCGTACTGCGCGTACCCCAGGGTGCGGTCCTCGCCGATCTCCCCGAGGCGCTGGCCCACCTCGTTCGGGTCGACGGCGAACCCGTAGGTGACGACGACCGACATCATCAGCGCGACCGTCAGCGCGCCCGCGAGGTTGCCGGTGAACACCAGGCCCCAGTTGCGCAGCATCGAGCGCCACGTCACGCCGGGCCGCTTGTCGATGAGGGCGAGCGGGACCAGCGTGAAGACGCCGGTCAGCAGGTCGAACCCGAGCAGGTAGAGGATCGAGAAGCCGACGGGGAACAGCAGCGCTCCCACGAGCGCGTTCCCCGTCTGCACCGTGACGGTGACGGCGAACGCCGCCGCCAGCGCGAGGATCGCGCCAGCCATGTAGGCGCGCACGAGCGTGTCGCGGGTGGACATGAGGACCTTGGACTGCCCCGCGTCGATCATCTTCGTGACGAAGTCCGGCGGGCTCACGTAGGACATGGGCACCGACCCTGCCGCGCGCCTGTTACCGCCCGGTCAGCCCGTCGTGTCGGGTCGGTCACCGTCCCCGCACAGCGCGGCGGCGGCCCTGTGAGGCGGGGCCCGCCCTCAGGCCGCCGGCGGGTGCGGCAGGGGCCCCTCGCCGGGGACCAGGTCGACCAGCGTCGCCACGCGCGTGGTCTGCAGCAGGAAGCGGACGACGGGCGGCGGGTCGAGCACCTGCACGCGGTGCGGGCGCACCCGCACCGCGAGCCGCGCCAGGAACCCCACGCCGGTGGAGTCCATGAACGTCACGCCGCGGGTGTCGACCACCACGGGCAGCCCGGAGGCACCCACGTCCGCGACGGCGCGCTCCAGCTCCTCGCCCAGCGCCGCGTCCACCTCGCCGGCGAGGACGACGCGGGCCATCGCGGCGTCGACCGCGGTGCGCACCGACCCGGACGTCGCCCGCTCCTGCGCGCGCTCACCCGTCACCGTGCACCTCCCGTCCGTGGACGTGGTCGTCCTCGACAGGTGGAGTCTCCCCTCCGCCGGGTGTCACGGCCGGAACGGTGTGGTCCCCGTCACACCCGCCGGCCGGGGCCGGCCGGCGGGGCGGCCGTGGTCAGTCGTCGTCGTCGGCGCACAGCTGGGCGGTGACCCGGCCGTCGTCGAGCTCGACCTCCAGGTCCAGCCGCTCCTGCCCGCGGCGCCACTCGACCTCCACCTCGTCGTCGTCGTCCACGTCGACCTCGGTGGTCCAGCCCTCGGCCGCCTGGACGTCGGCCAGCGACAGGCGCCCGTCGGTGAACGGCACGACCGCCGAGCCGGCGTCGGCCACGACGTAGCGGCCGTCCCCGGGCACCGGGACGTCGGTGCACGTGCCGCTCGCGGGCCGGGGCCCGGCGGGCGCCGCGGGGGCGGCTTCCGGCGAGGTGCTGGGGGAGGTGCTGGGGGAGGCGTCCGGCGAGGTCCCCGGGCTCGCGGTGTCCGCCCCCTGCTCGCCGGGGCTCAGGGTCACGGCGTCGCCGGCCGGCGCGGCGGCGTCGTCCCCGCCGCAAGCGGGCAGCAGGAGCAGCGCGGCGGCGGGCAGGGCGAGCAGCCCCGCGGCGCGGGTGCGGGTGCGGGCGGTGGTCCGGTCAGCCATGCGGACAGTCGACCAGCGCGGCGTGAGAGGCGCGCGAGAGGACGGTGAGAGGACTCTCACGGACCTCGGGCGCCGCCACGGCGCCTCACCCCAGGGCCAGCCCGGCCGCCAGGCCCGCGGCGGCGGCGGCGCTCGTCGCCACCAGCGTCCCGGCCGCGTTGCCCGCGGCCGCCCACCAGGCGCCCCGCTGCGCCAGGCGGACGCTCTCCAGCACGGCCGTGCTGAACGTCGTGTACCCGCCGCAGAAGCCCAGGCCCACGACGGCGCGCAGGTCCTGCGACCCGACGCCGGCCAGCACCAGACCCGTGACCAGGCCCAGCAGCAGCGAGCCGGAGACGTTGATCCCCACGGTCGGCCACGGGAACGTCGTGGGCCACCGGCGCCGCACCTCCCCGTCCACGACGAAGCGGGCCACCGCCCCCAGCGCCCCGGCCAGGCACACCGCCAGCGGCACCAGCAGGGCGCTCACCGCGGGCCGTCCGCGTCCGGGTCCACCGGGTCCACCGGGGCCACCGACGCCGCCGCGCGCCGCGCGGTCCGCCACCGGTGGTGGCGGGCGGCCGCGACCACCCCCAGCCCGGCCGCCAGCAGGCCGAGGACCACGCTGGTCACGGCGTAGGCCGCGCCCGCCGCGAGCGCCCCGTCCCGCACGAGCAGGTCCGCCTCGTTCGCCAGCGAGCTGTACGTCGTGAGGGACCCCAGCAGACCGGTGCCCAGGCCCAGCCGCAGCAGCCGGCGCCGCCCCTCGTCGGGACCACGCCGCGCCAGGCCCTCCAGCAGCGCGCCCAGGCCGAAGGCGCCCAGCAGGTTCACGCCGAAGGTCGCCCACGGCCACCCGAGCGCCGCGGGCGGCCACAGGCTCTCCGCCGCGCCGCGCAGCGCCGTCCCGCAGAACCCGCCCGCCAGCACGACGGCCAGCAGGCGCGGGGACAGGTGGGGTGCTCGAGCGGGCACGGGTCGCTCCGATCGCGGTGGCGCGGGGCCGGGACAGGCGGCGCGCGCCACTGTACGAGCCGGCCGCCGGTGAGGGCAGGCTGGCTTGTCCGGACCGCGATCCCGTTGCGCTGCAAACGGAAGCGGAGAGCAGGGGGTGTCCGGGCGGGTAGCGTGGCGGCCGTGACGGACCTCGCCCCCCACGACCGCGAACCCGCCGAGCACCTCGGCTCCGTCAGCGGCCGCCTCAGCTGGCTGCGCGCCGGCGTCCTCGGCGCCAACGACGGCATCGTCTCCGTGGCCGCGCTCGTCCTCGGCGTCGTGGCCGCCACCGACGACCGCGGGGTCCTGCTCACCACCGGCCTGGCCGGGCTCGTGGCCGGTGCCCTGTCGATGGGGGTGGGCGAGTACGTGTCCGTCAGCACCCAGCGCGACACGCAGTCCGCGCTGCTGGCGCGCGAGCGGCGCGAGCTGGCGGAGATGCCGGACGAGGAGCTCGACGAGCTGACCGCGATCTACACGGCCAAGGGGCTCTCCCCGGCGCTGGCGCGGCGGGTGGCCCGCGAGCTGACCGCCCACGACGCCCTGGGCGCGCACGCCGAGGCGGAGCTCGGCCTGGACCCGGACGAGGTCGTGCGCCCCTGGCAGGCCGCGTGGGCGTCGGTGCTGGCCTTCACCCTCGGCGCGGCGCTGCCCCTGCTGGCCGTGCTGCTGCCCCCCGACGCGGTGCGGGCGTCGGCCTGCTTCGCCGCGGTCCTGCTCGCGCTCGCCGCCACCGGTGTCGTCAGCGCCCGCCTCGGTGGCGCCGACCCGCGCCGGGCCGTGCTGCGCGTCACCGGCGGGGGAGCCGTCGCCATGCTCGTCACCTACGGGATCGGCTCGCTGCTCGGCACGGCTCTCTGAGGCCGCCGGCCCCGACCGGCACCGCTCTACTGCGCAATCTGCCGCTGCACGGGTCCGCCGGTGAACGATCTGCCCGTCCGGAGCAGTCCCGCTTGCGCACCGGCGTCCGGCGTCGCGACGCTGCGCGGGTGACGACGACCGGACCGGCCGCGACCCGGCCACCCGCCGCGGCAGCGCCGCTGCCCCACTCGCGCGCCGAGGACGTGGCCGGCCTGCTCGTCGGGACGTTCCTGGCCTCCCTGGGCCTGCACCTGCTGCACGCGGCCTCGGCCGTCACCGGCGGCACCGCGGGGCTCGCCCTGCTCCTCGGCTACGCGGCCGGGCTGCCCTTCGGGGTCCTGTTCCCGCTGGTGAACCTGCCGTTCGTCGTGCTGGCCGTGCGGGTCAAGGGCTGGGCGTTCACGCTGCGCTCGGCGCTCGCGGTGGCGGCGGTGTCCCTGCTCAGCCCCCTGCAGGCGGCCTGCCTGCCGGACCTGCGGATCGACCCCGTCTACGCGGTGCTCGCCGGCAACCTCGTGGCCGGCACCGGCCTGCTCGTGCTGTTCCGCCACCGCGCCAGCCTCGGCGGGTTCGGCGTCCTGGCGCTGGTGCTGCAGGAACGGCTCGGCTGGCGGGCCGGCTACGTGCAGATGGTGCTCGACGTCGCCGTGGTCACCGCGTCCGTCGCGGTCGTCGGCCCGGCGGTGGCCGCGCTGTCGGCCGCGGGCGCGGTCGTGCTCAACCTCGTGCTGGCGATGAACCACCGCCCCGGCCGCTACACCGGGAGCTGACCCGGCCGGTGCCCGCGGGAGCGCCCTCAGCCGGGCAGGCCCGCCCGCAGCGCCCACGCGCGGGTCGCGGCCACGTCCAGGCGCAGCTGCTCCACGAGCTCGCTGGAGCCGGCGTAGCGGCGCTGAGGGCGCAGCCGCTCGTGCAGGCGCACCAGCACGGTGCGCTCGTACAGGTCGCCGTCGAAGTCGAGCAGGTGCGCCTCCAGCAGCCGCTGCCCGTCCTTGCCGTAGTACGTGGGGCGGTGGCCCACCGACACGGCGGCCACGTGCACCGGCCCGCCGGCGGCCGGGTCCACCTGCACCGTGCCGGCCCACACGCCGTCGCGCAGCCCGTGCTCGGGCACCGCGACGTTCGCCGTCGGGAAGCCCAGCAGCCGCCCGCGCTCGTCGCCGTGCTCGACCACGCCCTCCACGTGCAGCAGGGCCGGCGCGTCGCGCAGGCGGTGCTGCGCGGGCACGCGGGTGGTCAGGGCGCTGGGGCGTTCGGGCACGAGGACCTGCTTCCGGGCCGGGCTCCGCGGAGCCGCGCTTGCCGGGCGCCCACCGCCCGGCCGGGTCGTCACCTGGAGCACCCCACCGCGGTGGAGGGTTGCCGGGCAGCCAGCCAGGGCTTCACGCTGCCGCTCTTGACCTGCGGTCACGGTAGGAAGGGGTCCTGGACGTGTCAACAGCAGCGCGGGGGGACCGATGACCGGGACGACGACGACCGGCGGCGCGGGTGGTGGTGCGGGCGGCGCGGCGTGGCAGGTGCCCGCCGGGCTGGTGGAAGGGCTGCTGGGCGCCCTGCCGCCCGCGCGCCGCGAGGTGTTCGCGCTGCGGGTGGAGCGCTGGTGGGAGGACCTGCGCAGCGGCCTGGCCGGCCTGCACGCCCCCGACGTCGCCGACGACCTGGCGGCCCGGCTGCTGCGCCTGGCCGCCGGGGCGTGCGCCCGCCGGCCCGACGACCTGCACCGCCTGGACCAGGCCCGCACCCTGCGCCCCGACTGGTTCCAGTCCCCGCGCGCCGTCGGCTACGCCGCCTACACCGAGCGGTTCGCGGGCACCCTGGCCGGCGTCGCCGGCCGGCTGGACCACCTCGGCGAGCTCGGCGTCACCTACCTGCACCTCATGCCGCTGCTGCGCCCGCGCGAGGGCGACAGCGACGGCGGCTACGCCGTGGCCGACTACCGCGCCGTGCGCGAGGACCTCGGCGACGTGGAGGACCTGCGCGCGCTGGCGAGCGCCCTGCGCGCGCGCGGCACCAGCCTCGTGCTGGACCTCGTGCTCAACCACGTCGCCCGCGAGCACGCGTGGGCCCGCGCGGCCCGCGCCGGCGACGAGCGCTACCGCCGCTACTTCCACGTGTTCGCCGACCGGGAGCTGCCCGACGCCTACGAGCGCACCCTGCCGGAGGTGTTCCCCGACTTCGCCCCCGGGAACTTCACCTTCGACGAGGAGCTCGGCGGCTGGGTGTGGACGACGTTCAACTCCTTCCAGTGGGACCTGGACTGGTCGAACCCCGAGGTCCTCGCCGAGTTCGCGGAGGTCGTGCTGTTCCTGGCCGAGCTCGGGGTGGAGGTGCTGCGCCTGGACGCGGTGGCGTTCCTGTGGAAGCGGATGGGCACGAACTGCCAGAACCAGCCCGAGGTGCACTCGGTGGTGCAGGTGCTGCGCGCGCTGACCCGGATCGCCTGCCCCGCGGTGCTGCTGAAGGCGGAGGCGATCGTCGCGCCCGACGACCTGGTGCACTACCTCGGCCGGGGCCGCCACCACGGCCGCGTCAGCGACCTGGCGTACCACAACACCCTCATGGTGCAGGTGTGGTCGTCGCTGGCGGCGCAGGACGTGCGGCTGGCCGCGCAGGCGCTGCGGGCGCTGCCCACCGTGCCGACGACGACCGCGTGGATCACCTACGCGCGCTGCCACGACGACATCGGCTGGGCCGTCTCCGACGCCGACGCCGCGGCCGTCGGCCTCGACGGGCACGCCCACCGCTCGTTCCTGTCCGACTGGTACTCCGGCGCCTTCGAGGGCTCCACCGCGCGGGGCCTGGTGTTCCAGGAGAACCCGGCGACGGGGGACCGGCGCATCAGCGGCACGTGCGCGGACCTCGTCGGGCTGACCGCGGCGCGCGAGGCGCTGGCCGCCGGGACGGGGGACCCGCGGGCGCGCGCCGGGCTGGAGGCCGAGGTGGACGCCGCGCTGGCCCGGCACCTGCTGGCCCACGCCGTCGTCTTCGCCTGGGGCGGCATCCCCGTCGTCTGGTCCGGGGACGAGGTCGCCGCGCCCGGCGACCCGGACTGGGCCGCCGACCCGGCGCACGCCGCCGACAACCGGTGGGCGCACCGGCCGCGGCTGGACGAGCGGGACCTGGCCGCCGCCCGGGACCCCGCGTCGGTGCCGGGGCGGGCGCTGGCCGGGCTGCGGCACCTGGCGCGCACGCGCGCTGGCCTGCCGCACCTGCACGCCAGCGTCGCGGCGGACGTGCTGGAGCCGTCCGACCCCGGGGTGCTGGCGTTCGTGCGCCGGCACCCGCTGGGGGAGCTGCTGTGCCTGTTCAACGTCACCGGTTCCTGGCGCCCCTTCCCCGGGCACCGCGTCGAGGAGCTGGGCCTGGCCGGCGCGGTGGACGCGCTGAGCGGGGAGCCGGCGCCCTGGGGCGGGGACGGTCAGCTGTGGCTGGCGCCGTGGCGGGCGGTGTGGCTGCACCGGCCCGTGGAGGAGGTGCGCCCGCCCGCGCCGTGAGGTGAGGATGGGCGGGTGCGCGAACCGGTCCGGCGGCCCTTCGACGACCGCGTCGAGCGGCAGGTCCGCGAGGCGCAGGCGCGCGGTGCCTTCGACGACCTGCCGGGCGCCGGGCGGCCGCTGCGCGGGCTGGACCGGGAGTTCACCGTCGAGGGGTGGGCGGCGGAGAAGGTGCGCCGCGAGGGCTTCGACCTGTCGGCCGTGCTGCCGCCCGCGCTGGCGCTGCGCCGCGAGCGCGAGCAGCTCCTCGACGAGGCGGGGGTGGCCGCGCTGCGCTCGGAGCCGGAGGCCCGCGCGGTGGGCGAGGACTTCAACGCGCGGGTGCGCGAGCTGTACCGCCGCCCCGCCGACGGCCCGCTGGTGGTGGTGCCGCTGGTCGACGTCGAGGACCTCGTGGCGCGCTGGCGGGCCGCCCGGCCCGCGCCCGCCGCGCCGGTGCGGCAGGCTCCGCCGGTGGCGGCGCAGCGGCGGCGGCGCTGGTGGCGCCGGCGCCGGAAGTGACGCAGGTCACACCTCGACGAGCGTGAGGTCCTGGTCCGCGGGCTCTCGACCCGGGCAGGAGGTGGTGGGCGTGGACGACGACCCGAGCTCGCCCGGACCCGGCGGGGCGCGCGACCCCGCCGACCGCGGGCTGGACGGCACCGACCTGCGGGTCCTGGAGCTCGTCGGCGACGGGCTGCCCGGGGTGCTCGCGGGCCGCGCGCTGGGCCTGGACGTGGTGGAGGTGGCGCACCGGCTGCGCCGCGCCCGCGCGGCGTACGGCACGAGCAGCACCCGCGCCGCCCTGGAGGCGGCCCGGGCGGCCGGCGACCTGCCCCCGCGGGCCCCGGGGCAGGACGCGGGCCCGGACGCGGGTCCCGGCGCGGGCCCGGACGCGGGACGGGGCGGTGGCCCGGCGCCCGGCTGACACCGGGACCGGACCGCCGCCCCGCGGGCGGCCGGGCTCAGCCCTTCAGGCCGGTGCCCGCCACGCCCTCGACGATGCGGCGCTGGAAGAGCAGGAACAGCACCACCAGCGGCAGGGCGCCCAGGATCGTGGACGCCTGGATGTCGGAGAAGCGCTGGCCGAACGAGCCCTGGACCGTCGCCAGGCCGACGGGGATCGTCATCAGCTCGGGGTTGGACAGCACGAACAGCGGCAGGATCAGGTTGTTCCACGTCCACACGAACGTGACGATCGCCATGGCCGAGATGACCGGCTTGGACAGCGGCATGATGATCGAGCGGTAGATCCGCCAGCTGGACGCGCCGTCCAGGCGCGCGGACTCCTCCAGCTCCTTGGGCAGGCCGTCGAAGAACTGCTTGAAGACGAACAGCGCGATGACGCTGGCCGTCTGCGGGAAGATGACCGCCCAGTAGGTGTTGAGCAGCCCGACGGCGTTGAGCATCTGGAAGATCGGCACGATGAGCACGTCGGCGGGGATCATGATGCCGGCGAGCACCAGCACGAAGACCAGCTGCCGGCCGCGGAACCGCATCCGCGACAGCGCGAACGCCGCCATCGAGGCGAACAGCACGACGAGGAAGGCCGCGCCGGTGGCCGTGATGAAGCTGGCCAGGTACCAGTTCCACAGGTCCCCGCCGCCCAGCAGGGTGGCGTAGGAGGCCAGCGTCGGGTTCGTGTCGCGCAGGATCGCCTGGGCGCCCAGCGACGAGACGGCGTTGTCGGTGAACGACGTCTTGATCGCCCACAGGCTCGGGATCAGCCACAGCACGGCGAAGACGGAGAGCACGACCACGCAGGCGGTGTTGAAGGTGCGGCTGCTGCCGGTGGCGCGGACGCGCTGCGGCGGGGCGGCGGCCGAGACGCCGCGCGCCCGGGTCGTGGTGCCGGCGCCGGTCGAGGTGGTGGGGGTCGCCATCTCAGGCCTCCTTCTGCTGCGCGCGGTCGACGAGCTGGCGCACGACCGCGATCGCGACGATGACGACGAACAGCAGCGCCGAGGCCGCTGCCGCGGCGCCGATCCGGTAGTCGGTGAACCCGGTGCGGGTGATGAGCAGCAGGGCGGTCTGGGTGCTGGTGCCGGGCCCGCCGTCGGTCATGAGGTACACCTGGTCGAAGATCTTCAGGCTGGCGATGATCTGCAGCAGGACCACCAGGGTCGTGGTGCGCCGCAGCAGCGGGATCGTCAGGTGCCGGATCTGCTGCCACGGGGTGGCGCCGTCGATGGCCGCCGCCTCGTACAGCTCGCGGGGGATGTCCTGCAGGCCCGCCAGGTAGAGGATGAAGTTGAACCCGATGGTCCACCAGATCGTCGCCACCGCGATGCCGATCATGGCGGTGGCCGGGTCGGCGAGCACGGGGGTGGGGGCCGTGATGCCGAACCACTGCTGCACCTGCGCCAGCAGGCCGGTGTCGCCGGTGTAGATGAACACCCAGATGAGCGAGATCGACGCCGAGGGCAGGATGAACGGCACGAAGAACGCCATCCGCCAGAACACGTGGCCGCGCTGCATCCGGTTGGCCAGGACCGCGAAGACGAACGACAGGACGACCAGCGGCGGGACGGTGTAGAGGGTGAACTGCAGCGTGTGCCACATCGCGGACCAGAAGAGGCTCGAGGTGAGCATCTCCTGGTAGTTCGCCAGCCCCGCCCAGGCGCCCAGCCCGCCCTGCACCAGGCTGGTGTCGGTGAAGCTGGCGATCAGCATGTACGCCGCGGGGCCGATGAGGAAGAGCAGGTAGACGGCCGCGAACGGCGCGATGAACAGCCACGCCGAGCGCTGCGGCCGCTGCTCGCCGCCGCCGCGGTCGGCGGCGGACGCGCGGTCGGCGGCGGGCCGGGTCTGGACGGTCTGCGCGCTCATCGGAGCTCCTCCCGGGGACGGGCGGGACGGGTGTCGGGCGCGCTCACAGCGGGTTCGCCGTGTTCGCGTAGTTCTGCAGCTGTGAGCGCACGCTCGCCACGGCCGCCTGCGGGCTGGTGAGCCCCTGCTGCACGAGGCCGATCTCCGAGCCCGTCACGGTCTCGAAGTTCGACCCGGAACCGGAGTACCAGGCCGGGTCGTCGTAGACCGCGTAGTCGGCGACCTCGGCGTAGTTCGACTGCGGTTCCAGCGCCTGGTACTCGGCGCTCTCGAACGTCGGCAGGTAGGTGGGGATGTGCCCGCCCTCCGCCCAGGCCAGGCTCTGGCCGAGCATCGACTGCACGAAGCCCATCGCCCGCTCCAGCTGCTCGGGGCTGCGGTCCATCCGCGGCAGGACGAACGCGTGCGAGTCGGCGTGGCCGGCGGGGGTGTCGTACAGCTGCGGGAACGGGGCCATGCCGAAGTTCAGCCCCTCGATGCCCTGCGCCGTGGTGATCTCCCACTCGCCGTTGAGGAAGAACGCCGACCGGCCGGTGAACATGAGCGTCTGCGCGGCCGGGGTGTCCACGTTGCGGGGCATCAGCCCGTCCGCGGTCCAGCTCTGCATGGTCGCCAGCGTGTCCTCGACGAGGGCGTCGTCGAAGGTGATCGCCTGCCCCTCCTCGGACAGGAACGGCGTGTGCCCGTCGCGCTGGCGGTACAGGGTGTGGAAGAAGCGCCAGCTGTTGGAGGTGTCGCCGACGTTGGCGGTGGCCGCGCCGAACTCGCCGGTGACCGCCTGGGCGGCGCGCAGCGCCTCCTCCCAGCCCTCGACGCCCTCGATGGGCGCCAGCAGGCCGTCGGGGCCCAGCAGGCCGGCCTCCTCGCAGACGTCGACGTTGTAGAACAGCACCCACGGGTGGGTGTCCATGGGGATCGCGTACGACTGCCCCTCGTACTGCGACGCCTCCCAGGCCCGCTGGTTGAAGTCCGCGGGCGACAGGCCCGCCAGGGCGAGCACGTCGTCGGTGATCGGTTCCAGCAGGCCGGCGGCCGCCAGGTTGCTGGCGCGCGTCAGGTGCGCCACCGCCACGTCCGGCGGTTTGTTGCCGAGGGTCGCCAGCGAGACCTTGGTGTAGTAGGGGTTGCCCCAGGCGAACGTCGCCGCCTGCAGGGAGTCCGCGCTGCCCTGCTGGCGCCGGTACTCCTCGAGCATGAGCTGCAGGCGCGCTCCGTCGCCGCCGCCGAAGAGGTTCCAGAAGGTCACCGTCCCCGGTGACAGCTCGGAGCCGACCAGGCCGGCGGCGAGCGGGGTGCCCGCGCACCCCGACAGCCCGGCCGTCAGCCCGAGGCCGCCGGCGGTCGCGAGCCCGCCGCGCAGCAGCGAGCGTCGCGAGAGCCCGCGGCGGGGGAGTCCTGTGGTGCTGTTCACGCGTTCCGTTCCCTTCCTCCGTGGCGGAGGGGACTGCGTCCCCCCGCACCCCCGTCGGTGCGTGGAGAACCGCGCGGTGACCGGTGACGACGTTGCCGCCGGCCCGTGCGGTGCCAGGAAGCTAGCACGCGCTTTGCAACGCTGAAAAGAACTTGCCCGCAACTGTTGTCCGGCCGTCACCCGGACGGCATGATCGGTCGGCGAGGAGGTCCCGTGAACCCACCGACGACGACGTCGACCCCGCCCGACCAGCCCGGCGCCCCCGCGGTCCCGCGCCCCGAGCACCCCCGCCCCACGTCCCGCCGCGAGGACTGGCTGTGCCTGAACGGCCCCTGGCAGTTCGAGGTCGACGCCGGCGACTCCGGCCTCGAGCGCGGGCTGCTGCACCGCCCCCTGACCGGCACGATCACCGTCCCCTTCGCGCCCGAGTCGCAGCTGTCCGGCGTCGGCGTCACCGACTTCCTGCCCGCCGTCTGGTACCGGCGCACCGTCGAGGTGCCGCCCGCGTGGGCCGGCCGGCGCGTCCTGCTGCACTTCGGGGCCGTCGACCACGACGCCACCGTGTGGGTCGACGGCGAGGAGGTGGTCCGCCACCGCGGCGGGTTCACCCCCTTCACCGCCGACCTCGGCCACCGCACGGGGGAGCTGACCGTCGTCGTGCGCGCCCGCGACGACCACCGCGGCCCGCAGGCGCGCGGCAAGCAGTCCACCCGCTACGCCAACCACGAGTGCGTCTACACCCGCACCACCGGGATCTGGCAGACCGTCTGGCTGGAGCCCGTGCCCGACGTGTCGCTGGCCCGCACCCGCGTCACGCCCGACCTCGCCGGCTCCTGCTTCCACCTGGAGCAGCCGCTGCGCCGCAGCGGCACGGGCACCGCGGGGGACCGGCGCGGGTGGACCGTGCGCGCCGTCCTCACCGACGCCGGCGGCGAGGTGGCCAGCGCCCGGGTGCGCGCCGACCTCGACCTCTCGCCGCGCCTCGTGCTGACCGTCCCGGACGACCGGGTCCGCTGGTGGGGGCCGGACGACCCGCACCTGTACGGCCTGCGGGTGGAGCTGCTCGACGCCGCCGGCGACCTCGTCGACGCCCTCGACAGCCACGCCGGGCTTCGGTCGGTGAGCATCGACGGCAAGGCCGTCCTGCTCAACGGCCGGCCCGTCTTCCAGCGCCTCGTGCTGGACCAGGGCTGGTACCCCGACGGGCTGATGACCGCCCCCGACGACGCCGCGCTCGTGCGCGACATCGAGCTGGCGCGGGCCGCCGGCTTCAACGGTGCCCGGCTGCACCAGAAGGTCTTCGAGGAGCGCTTCCTGCACCACGCCGACCGGCTCGGCTACCTCGTCTGGGGCGAGTTCGGCGACTGGGGCGCCCGCGAGGACGGCACCGCCACCGCCTGGGAGTACCAGCGCCCCACCGCCAGCTTCGTCACCCAGTGGCTGGAGGCGCTGGAGCGCGACGCCTCCCACCCCAGCCTCGTGGGCTGGTGCGGGCTCAACGAGACCCACCAGCCGATCACCGACCGGATCACCGTCCTCGACGACGTGACCCGCGCGATGTTCCTGGCGGCCAAGGCCGCCGACACCTCCCGGCCGGTGCTCGACGCCTCCGGGTACGCCCACCGGGTCGCCGAGAGCGACGTGTGGGACTCCCACGACTACACGCAGGACCCCGCCGCCTTCCGCGCCGAGGTCGGCGGCCTGGCGCAGGGCCGCCCGCACACCAACACCGGCCCGGACGGGCAGGTGTGGTCGCTGCCCTACGGCGGGCAGCCGTGGTTCTGCAGCGAGTTCGGGGGCATCTGGTGGCGCCCGGACACCGAGGCCAGCGACAGCTCGGTCGACCGCGGCGCGGACAGCTCCTGGGGGTACGGGCAGGCCCCGCGCAGCGAGGAGGAGTTCCACACCCGCTTCGCCGGGCTGACCGCCGCCCTCCTGGACGACCCGCTGGTGTTCGGCTACTGCTACACGCAGCTGACCGACGTCTTCCAGGAGCAGAACGGCGTCTACTCCTTCGACCGCTCCACCAAGCTCGACGTCGAGCGCGTGCGGGCGGCGCAGCAGCGCCCGGCCGCCGTGGAGACCGCCTGGCCCGGGGAGCCGGACGAGCCCGCCGGCTGAGCCGCACGCACGCGCGCGCCGGCCCGCGGGTGCGGACCGGCGCGCGCGCCGGTGGTGGGGGCCGGGGTCAGAAGATCCCGTGCTCGCGCACCTGGCGGACCCGCGCCCGGGTGCCGGTGGCGAGCAGGAGCAGGCCCAGCGCCAGGTACAGCAGGTTGCTGGCCCAGTTCGACACGGTCGGGAACGAGGCCGCCGTGTTGACCATGCCGGTCCCGGCCACGCCCATGCCGACCAGGATCCACCCGTGGAAGATCGTGTTCTTGTGCGAGTGCTTCACCGAGTCGACGAAGGCGATCATCGTCCCGCCGAACAGCAGCAGCAGGAACGAGCTGACCACCGACACGGTGAAGATCCCGAACAGCTGCGCGCCGCTGCGGAAGAAGCCGTACTGGTCGTAGTCGGTGAGGAGGAAGGGCAGGAAGCCCAGCAGACCCAGCAGGCCCAGCAGCCCACCGGTGACCAGGGTGTTGCGCTGGACGGGCCCGAGCTTCCTCGACTGCGAGCTCTCGAGGGCGGGGGTGCTC
This sequence comes from Kineococcus terrestris, assembly GCF_041020755.1. NCBI lineage: Bacteria > Bacillati > Actinomycetota > Actinomycetes > Kineosporiales > Kineosporiaceae > Kineococcus > Kineococcus terrestris. The sequence goes on from NZ_JBEUEI010000019.1 coordinate 34,596, forward strand.
ATCGGCTGGGCAGTGCTCATGCGCTCATGGTGGCAGGAGCGCCCGGCGCCTGCTCGCCCTGGCCCGCCACCCAGCGTCACCGCGCCCGCCGTCCGGGGGCCGCCCGGCCGGCGGCTGAGGACACCGGTGCCGCGCGACGACGACCGGGGGGTGACCGCCCCCGCCCGCTCCCCCCGGCGCCCCCGCCCGCTCGCAGCGCTCGCGCGCCTGGCCGCGCTGCTGGTCGTGGCCGCCGGCGCCCCCGCCGCGCTGACCGCGCTGCCCGTCGCTCCCGCGGCGACCGCCGCGGCGGCGCCGGCCGCGGAGCTGCTGGCCCCGGCCGTGCCGGTGCCCGTGCAGGAGCGGCAGGTCCTCGACGGCGTCAACGCCGAGCGCGCCCGCGCCGGCGCGCCGCCGCTGCGCCTGGACCCGGCCCTGAGCGTCGTCGCCCAGCGCTGGGCCGACGTCGTCGGGCGGCGCGGGGAGCTGGCGCACAACCCTCGCCTGGCCGAGGAGGTGCGCGGGGCGAGCCGGTGGGGGGAGGTCGTCGCCAGCGCCGGGACGGGCGCGCCGGACGTGCGCGGGCAGCTGGACGGGGCGATGGCCGTGCGCACCTGGATGCAGTCCCCGCCGCACCGGGCCGTCCTGCTCGACCGCGGCTTCACCGACGTGGGCGTCGGCCTCGTCCACACCCGCTCCCGCGAGGGCGGCCGCGACGTCTGGCGCACCTGGTGGGTCGCCGACGTCACCGCCGGCCGCCGCGTCCCGGCGCTCGGCGCCGCGAACGCCGACGGCTCGCGCACCTGGGCCGGTGTCGTCGTCAAGGGGGCGCTGCTCGGCGGCTACGACCGCCTCGGCACCCACACCGGGGTCCTCGGGCTGCCGCTGGCCCCCGAGTTCGGTCCCCTGCGCGCCGGCGGGTACGGGCAGGCCTTCGCGGGCGGCTCCCTCTACTGGAGCCCGGCCACGGGCACCCACCCCGTGCGCGGCGCGGTCCGCGACCGGTGGGCGGCGCTGGGCTGGGAGGGCGGCTGGCTCGGCTACCCCGTCACCGGTGAGTTCGCCCTGCCCGGGGGCGCCGGGCAGCACTTCGCCGGCGGCTCGCTGTACTGGACGCCCCGCACGGGCGCGCAGCCGGTGCGCGGCGACGTGCGCGGGGCCTGGGCCCGGCAGGGCTGGGAGCGCGGCCGGCTCGGCTGGCCCACCGGCGCCGAGCGGCCCGTCCCCGGCGGCGCCCGCCAGGACTTCACGGGCGGCAGCGTCACCTGGGACGCCGCCACCCGCGCCACCACGGTGACGTTGCGCTGACCCGCCCGGCACGGGGCGTCGTCGCAGGTGACGGCGCCGCGGGAGCCGTGGCTAGAATCCCGGCAGCACCGACGGCCCAGACCTCGCCGCACGGACACCCCCCGGGAGCCAGGGCGGCACCGGACGGACGCAGCGGAGGTCAGCACCACCCATGCACGGCGGGACCCACCCCACGGGAACGCCCGGTTCCCTCCCGTACCAGGACGGCGCCGCCGGTGCTGACGGTGCTGACGGCGCGCCCGGCCCGCAGGACGACCCGGCCGCGCTGCGGGCCGAGCTGGAGCAGCTGCGCACCGCGCTGACGCGCCGGCCGGTCATCGACATGGCCAAGGGCGCCGTGATGGCGATGACGCGCTGCGACGAGGAGACGGCCTTCCGGCAGCTGTCGCAGGTGTCCCAGCAGCACAACGTCAAGCTGTTCGACCTGGCCTCCGCCCTGCTCGCCGACCTGCGCGAGGGCGAGCAGCCGCCGCGGCGCGCCGCCGCGCCCCCCGGGCGCAGCGCGACGCCGCGCGAGCTGACCCGCCACTACTGGACCGCGCCGCGCGCGGGCCAGGACCCGCCCCGCTGAGGCGCCGGAGGCGACCGTGGACCTGCTCGTCGCGCACAGCGCGCACCGGCACCTCGCGGCGGCCCTCGCGGACGGTCTCACCGCGGCCGGCGCCCCCGCCCGCCCGCTGGGTCTCGGCGGCGGCCCCACGCCCCGCGAGGGCGCCGACCACGCCGGCGAGGTGCTGCGCGCCGTCGCCGCCCACGCGGGCACCGGCCAGGAGGGCAGGGCGGGCGGCGCCCCGGTCGCGGCCGTCGTCGGGCTCGACGCCGCCGGGGCGGCCGCCGCCCTGGCCGCCCGCTCCGCCGGCGGACCGCCCGTCCTGCTGGTCGGGACCCTCGGCCTGAGCGCCGCCACCGGCTCCCGGCACGCGGAGCTGACCGCCCTGCTGCGCGCGGCCGACCTCGTCGCGGCCCGCACCGGCGCCGAGGCGCACCGGCTCGCCGCGGCCGGTGCCCGCGTCCACCCCGTCCCCCTGCCCGTGCAGGCCCTGCTCGCCCACCGGGTGCGCGCCGTGCCGGCGTCGGCCGCGCCCGAGCGCCCGGGGCCGGTCGTGGCCGTGGTCGGCGGGCCCCCGCGCGGCGCCGCGCTGCGGCGGGCCCTGCTGCGCCTGCTGGCCGACGAGCCCGGCGCCCGCGCCGACGTGGTCGGCACCCGCCAGGACGACGCCGCCGCCGCGCTGCACGCGGCGGCCGTCCGCCTCGGGGTGCGCGAGCGCCTGCGGCTGCTGCCGGAGGCCAGCCCCGCCCAGCTGGCCGCGGTCCTGGACGCCGCCCACGTCGTCGTCGACCCCGGCGGGCAGGACGTGACCCTCGTGCCGCTGCTGGCGATGAGCCGCTCGCGCCCCGTGCTGGCCCTGGACCGCCCCGGCGCCGACGACGTGGTCGTCGACGCCGTCACGGGCGTGCTCGTGGCCGGCGAGAGCGGCGGGGACGCCCTGGCGGCCGGGGTCCACCCGCCCGTCGCGGACGCCGCCCTCGCCGACGCGGCGGCCGGGGAGCTGCTGGCCCTGGCGCGCGACCCGTTCCGGTGCGAGGCGCTGGGCGTCGGCGGGCTGGACCGGCTGGAGAGCCGCTTCCGCGCCGAGGACGTCGCCGCGCAGGTGGCCGCCGCCGCGCGGTCGGTCGCGCCGCCCGCCGAGCCCGCCGGGCCCGCCGGGCCGCCCGCGGGCGGGGGGCCGGCGGTCGGCGTCGGGTGGTCCGGCGGCGCCCACCGCGACCCCGCGGCCGCGACGCGCGCCGCGCCGCCGGCCGGCACCTGGTCCAACTGACGCGTCCGCCCGGGGCGGGACGGGGCGGGGCACGGCCCGCGGGCGCGCCCCGGGTCGCCCCCGCGCGGGCCCGGGGACCCCGCCGGTCTGCGGTTGCCGCCTCCTGCGGGTGGTGCTCGACTGGCCGCACCACGGGTGCAGGGAATCGCCCGGACCCCTTCCCGTACCCGCCGTGGAGCGATGCATGAGCAGCACCACCGTCCGTGCCGTCGAGGACGTCGTCCAGCTGCCGACCGTCCTGCCCACCCCGCCCGCCGACCCGCCCGCCGCCGTGCCCACCGCCGTGCCCGCCGACGAGGTGGACGGGCCCGGGGAGCTGGACGGGCTGGACGGGCGCGAGGACCTGGTCGTCGAGCACCTGCCCCTGGCCCGCTCCCTGGCCGGCCGCTACCGCGACCGCGGCGAGCCCGTCGACGACCTCGTGCAGGTCGCCTGCCTCGGCCTGGTCAAGGCGGCCCGCGGCTTCCGGCCCGGTGCCGGCCCCTCGTTCTCCGCCTACGCGGTGCCCACGATCACCGGCGAGCTGCGCCGGCACTTCCGCGACCACGGGTGGGACGTGCGCCCGCCCCGGCGCCTGCAGGAGCTGCGCGCCCGGCTGCTGTCCGCCGAGCGGGAGCTGGAGCAGGAGCTCGACGCCGCCCCCGGCGAGGAGGAGCTCGCCGAGCGCGTGGGCGCCAGCGTCGCCGACGTGCGCGCCGCCCGCGCCGCCTCCGCCGCGTACTCCTGCGTCTCCATCGACGTGCCGCTCGGCGACAGCGACGGCGACCCCACGCTGGGCGACCAGCTCGTCGACGAGAGCGACGACATCGCGGCCGTCGTCGACAGCGCCTCGCTGGCCCCGCTGCTGGCGCGCCTGCGCCCGCGCGACCAGCGGATCCTCGCGCTGCGCTTCTACCGCGACGCCACCCAGTCGCAGATCGCCGCCGAGCTCGGCATCACGCAGATGCAGGTCTCGCGGCTGCTGTCCGCCGCGCTGGCCTCGCTGCGCGACTCGCTGACGGCCGACGACGGCACCGCCGCCACCGGCGACGACGCGGCCGTCCGGCCGGCCCGCGGGCGGGGCACCGAGCACGGCGCCCTGCCCCGGGCCAGCTGAGGGGCGCTCAGACCCCGACGCGCGAGCCTCCCGCGCCGCGCGGGCGCAGGACGGGGGAGGGGTTCGAGCCGTGCTGCGCGAGCCCCTCCAGCAGCTCGCGCAGCACGTCGCCGGAGCGGTGGCGCGGCTCCCAGCCCAGCTCGGTGCGCGCCCGGGCGGTGTCCATGACGGGCACGGACAGCCCCAGGTCCAGCCAGCCCGGCGGGACCGGGTGCACGCGCGCGCGGTAGCTGGCCGCGACCGCCGCGCGCGTCAGGCGGTGGTCCAGCGCCAGCAGGCGCCGCGCGCGCAGCGCCAGGGCGATGTCGCGCCCGCCGAGGACCGGCTCGTCGGCGACGTGGAACGCGCCGCGCGCGCCCCGCTCCACGACCCGGGCGAAGGCGTCCGCCACGTCGTCGGCGTGCACGACCTGCAGCCGCAGCCGCCGCGGCAGGGGCAGCACCGGCAGCGGCACGCGCCGCACGAGGCGGGTGGGCACCAGGGCGCCCAGGAAGTACCGGCCGATCGCGCTGGCCGCGTCGTGCTGCAGGACGAGCGCGGGGCGCACGCGCGCCACCGCCAGCTGGTCGTGCTCGCGCTCCACCTCGTCCAGGTGCGCCTCGACCGCGGCCTTGCTGCGCGAGTACTCCAGCGAGCGCACCCCGCCGTGCACGGGCCAGCTCTCGTCGACGGGGGAGTCGTCGTGCGGGTGGTCGGAGTAGGTGCCCACCGAGGAGGCGTGCACCAGGTGCGGGACGCCCTCGTCGAGGGCGGCGCGCACCACGGCGCGCGAGCCGCCCACGTTGACGCGGGTCAGCTCCCGCTCGTCGCGGCTGGGCTGGATGAGCCAGGCGAGGTGGACGACGGCGTCGCAGCCGCGCAGGGCCGCGCGCAGCGGGGCGGGGTCGGCGGCGACGTCCAGGTGGTGCCACTCGACCCGGTCGTAGGGCTCGGCGGTGGCGTCGGGCGGGCGCCGGCTGATCCCGACCAGCTCGTGCCCCGCGCCCGACAGGCGGCGCAGCAGAGCGGTCCCGACGTTGCCCGAGGCTCCGGTCACGGCGATGCGCATGCCGGGCCCCTACCCGGAACGCGCCCGCGGCGAACGTGCGGTGCCCGCCGGCCCCCGCGGACGGCCCGCGAGCGCACCGCGCGGCGCCCGCGCGGCGCCGCGTCAGACCGGTGCGGGCGTGTCGTCGCCGGCGCCCAGCCGGTCCACGACCTCCTGCGCGACGTCGCGCAGCCGCCGCCGGCTCGCGCGCGCCTCCCCGCGCAGGCGGGCGAAGGCGTCGTCGGGGTGGACGCCGTGCCGCTCGGCCAGCACGCCCTTGGCCTGCTCCAGCAGGACGCGGCTGTCCAGGGCCTCCTGCAGCTGCGCGCGCACGCGACTGCTCTCGGCGACGTGCTCGAGCTGCGTGATGCCCACGGCGCCGAAGGAGGCCATCGCCTGCGCGACGTCGCGCTCGACGGCCTCGAAACCGCCCTCCTCGCGGCGGAAGAGGTTCAGCGCGCCGACGACCCGCCCGCCCACCAGCAGCGGGACGGTGTGCACCGAGGAGATGCCCTCCCGCTCGGCCAGGACCGCGAAGCGGGGCCAGCGCTCGCGCAGGGCCGCGCGGCTGGTGACGTCCACCGTGCGGCCGCTGCGGTAGGCGTCCAGGCACGGTCCCTCGTCCTGCTGCAGCTGGTACAGCTCCACCACGCGGGTCTCGCTGGAGGAGGCGGCCAGCAGGTGCAGCGAGCCGGTGCCGTCGTCCAGGAGGAGGCCGACGGAGTCGGCGCGCAGCAGGTCCTGGCAGTGGTGGACGAGCCGGTGGGCCAGGTCCAGCGGGTCGCCGTGGGCGGCGAGCACCTGCGCCACGTCGTTGACGGCGGCGGCGACGGCGTCGGCTCGGACGGGCATCACAGCGCAGACCTCCTCGGGGGACCGCTGCTGCTCAACGGGGGGTGCGGAAACGCGACAAGGTTGCCAGGTCGCCCCGCGCCGCGCATGACGGGGGGCGCGAGGGGGTAGGAGGGGCCGGTGAGCGTCCTGCAGCGCGTCTTCGACGCCCCCAGCCGGCTGACGGTCCTCGACCCGCTCGCCGCCCGCGCCAAGGAGACCGCCGACCGGGTCCTCCCGGGCGGGCGGGTGCGCGGGTGGCTGCACGGGCGCCCGGCCGGGCACCCGCTGCACCCGGCCGCGGCGATGCTGCCCGTCGGCACGTCCGTCTCGGCGCTGCTGCTGGACGCGGCCGCCGTCGTGCTGCCCGGCGGACGGGCCCTGGGCGCCCCCGCGCGGGGGCTGACAGCCGTCAGCGTGGCCGCCGCCGGGCCCACGGCCGCGATGGGCTGGGCCGACTACACGGGGCTGCACGAGGACCAGCAGCGCACCGCGCTCGTGCACGCCGCCGGCAACGCGGTCGCCGTGGCGCTGTGGTCGCTGTCGCTGGTCGGCGGCCGGCGCGCCCCGCTGCTGCGCACCGCCGGCACCCTGGCCGCCGGCGCGGCGGGCGCCCTGGGCGGGCACCTGGCCTACCGCTGGGCCGCCGGCCCGAACCACGCCGAGCACCTGCCGCACCTGGCCGAGCTGGCGCCCGCCGACGCCGACGGCTCCACCGACCTGGGGTCTCTGGACGAGCTGCCCGAGGGCGTGCCGACCCAGCGCTGGGTCGGTGACGCGCCCGTGTGCCTGCTGCGCCGCGGCGCGCGCGTGCACGGCCTGGTCGACACGTGCAGCCACCTGGGCGGCCCGCTGCACGACGGGGAGGTCCGCGACGTGGACGGGCGCACCGCGCTGGTCTGCCCCTGGCACGGCACGGCGTTCTCCCTCACCGACGGCGAGGTCCTCGACGGCCCCGGCACCGCCCCGCAGCCCGTGGTGGCCGTGCGGGTGCGCGGCGGGCGCGTGCTCGGGCGCGTGGAGGGCCCGCCGAAGCCCTGACGGACCGCGCGCCCGCGGCTCAGCCGCGGGCCAGGCAGGCGGTGAAGTGCTCGGTGAAGGCCGCGGGGTCCACGTCGACGGCGACGCGGGCGTTGCGGCGCGGCCCGTCACCGCCGTCGGGCGCGGGGGCGAGGTCGGCCAGGACCGCGCCGCGCAGCGCGTCGTCCGTGGACACCACCACGTGCGCGTCGCGCCAGACCACCAGGTCCGGGCGGGTGACGACGGCCACGGCCAGCGGGTCGTGCAGCGCGCAGGAGCCGCCCCGCTCCTCCCCGTCGCGCTCCAGCCGGTCGATCCAGGCCAGCGCGTGCTCGCCGGCGAAGGCCGGGAACGGCCGCCCGTCGGCGGCCATCTCCCGCGCGCGCTCGCGGGTCAGCCGCACCCGCAGCGTCACGTCGAGGCCGACCAGGTCGGGCACCAGCCCGGCGTCGAGGACGATCCGCAGGGCCTCCGGGTCGTTCCAGACGTTGAACTCCCCGGGCATCCCGGCCCGGGGCGCGGGGGACAGGTACGTGCCGCCCATGACGACCAGGCGGCCCACGTCGGCGGCGAAGCCGGGGTCCAGGCGCGCGGCCAGCGCCACGTTGGTCAGCGGCCCGATCGCCACGACCGTCACCGCGCCCGGCGCCGAGCGCACGACGTCGACGAGGACCGCGGCCGCCCGGGTGGAGGCGGGCGCGCGCACGGGCGTGCCCGCCGGGACGCGGCCCGGCGGCGGGCCCGGGCGCAGCAGCGGGCGGTCCGCGCCCGCGTGCACCGGCACGCCCGCGGCCCCCAGCCGGTGCAGCAGGTCCAGCGTCAGGGTCGTGACCGAGGACAGGTCGGTGTTGCCGTAGACCGTCGTCACGGCCGCCAGGTCGATCCCCGGGTCGGCCAGGGCCAGCGCGAGGGCGAAGCCGTCGTCGACCTCGCTGCCCGGCTCGCCCAGCGACAGGTCGGTGTCCAGCACGACCCGGTGCCGGGCGCCTCCCGCCCCGCCCGCCGCACCCGCCGCAGCGCCGGCCCCGGCGCTCACCGCGACGGCACCGGGCCGGTGGACCCGCGCACGACGAGCTCGGTGGCCAGCTCGACGTGGTGGGAGTCCAGCTCCTCGCCCGCGGCCATCCGCAGCAGCGTGCGGACCGCCACGCGGCCCATCTCGCGCAGCGGCTGGCGGATCACCGTCATCGGCGGGGTGGACACCCCGGCCAGCTCGGTGTCGTCGAAGCCGGTGATGCTGAGGTCGTCGGGCACCCGCAGGCCCCGCACGCGGGCCGCCTCCATGACCCCCAGCGCCAGCGTGTCGCAGGCGCCGACGACGGCGGTCGGCGGGTCGGGCAGCGCCAGCAGCTGCGCGCCGAGGCGGCGCCCGGACTCGAACTGGAAGTCGTCGTGCAGCACGTGCTCGGGCCGCACCGGCAGCCCGGCGACCTCCATGGCCGCCCGGTACCCGTGCAGCCGCGCCTGGTTGCACCCCGAGCCCGGCGGCCCGCCCGCGAAGGCGATGCGCTGGTGCCCCAGGGACAGCAGGTGCTGGGTGGCGGTCATGCCGCCGGCGAAGTTCGTCGAGCCGACGCTGACGACCTCGCGGCGCGGCAGGTTCAGCGGGTCGATGACGACCAGCGGCAGGCGGGCGTGCTCCAGGGCGTCCACGTGGGCGGCGGACAGCTCGCCGGTGACCACCACGACGCCGCTGCGCCCGGCGGCGGCCAGCTCGCGCGCCCACGCGCGCGGTGCCGTGCCGGGACGGCCGTCGACGAGCTTGCCGACGACGACCGAGGCGCCGACCTCCTCGCCGCCGGCCACCACCCCGTCGATGATCTGGGTCTGGTAGGCGCCGAAGTCGCCGTGCACGAGGAACTCCACCGTCGTGGCGGCGGGGGTGCGCCGGGCCACCGGGGGGTTGTAGTCGTGGGCGCGCAGGAGCGCCTCGACCGCCGCCCGGGTCTCCGCCGACACGTCGTCGCGGCCGTTGACGACCTTAGAGACGGTGGCGACCGACACGCCGGCCGACGCGGCGATCGTCGCCAGCGTGGGGCGGCCCCGGGGGGCCAGCGCGGGACGGCCGCGGGTGCGGGCGGGTTCCCGCTGCAGTTCCGTCACGAGGTGCCTCCCGTCGTCGGAGGTCGCGACGTCGCGTCCTCGCCGGCGACGACTGTAGCTCCGCGGCGACCGCCGCGACCAGCACTCGCCACCGCAAGTTTTCGAGACCGTTTCGAGACCCCGCCGTGCCGTGCCGGTGGCCGCGTCGTCGCAGCCCAGGCCGTTCCAACGCTGGAAGAGCACGCTCTCACGGTCTCTTCGGGCGACTCGCTTGACCGGGCCGGATCGGGCTCCTATGGTCGCTGCGACGACGGCGGGGTCGAAAGCTTTCGGCAACGTCGCGACAGCAATCGGGGCCTCGGCCCCCGGCGCGGTCACCCACGACCCCGTCGGACGGAGCAGCCGCGAGGGAGCGGCTCGGCGCATCGGAGATCGAAGTGGATCAGCAGCGAACTTCTCGTCGGTCCTTCCTGACCCTGGCCATGGCGACCCCCCTCGCCGCGACGGCCCTGACCGCCTGCGGCGGGTCCTCCGGGCCCGGCCAGGCCGCGGAGGGCGAGGCCTCCATCTGGTTCCTCACCGGTGAGCCGAAGGAGGCGATCCGCAACCAGTCGGTGGAGAGCTTCAACGAGTCCTCCGAGACCGGCCAGCTCGCCCCCGTCGCCTACCAGAACGACGCCTACAAGACCAAGATCCGCACCTCCATCGGCGCGGGCCAGGCGCCCACCCTCATCTTCAGCTGGGGCGGCGGCAGCGTCCGCGACTGGGCCCAGGCCGGCCAGATCGAGGACCTCACCAGCTGGATCGAGGAGAACCCCGACGTCCGCACGCGCCTGTTCGACGCGGCGTGGAACCCGGGCATCGTCGACGGCGCCATCTACGCGGTTCCGCACGAGACCGTGCAGCCCGTCTTCCTGTACTACAACAAGCGTCTGTTCGACCAGGTCGGCGCCCAGCCGCCGCAGACCTGGGACGACCTGCTCGCCCTCGTGCCCGTCTTCACCGAGGCCGGCATCGCCCCCATCTCGCTGGCCGGCCAGTCGCGCTGGACCACGATGATGTGGCTGGAGTTCCTCGTCCTGCGCATCGCCGGCCAGGACGCCTACCAGGCGATCAACGACAGCGCCCCCGACGCGTGGTCGGACCCGGCCGTCCTGCAGGCGCTCACCGCCGCCCAGGACCTCGTGCGCGCCGGCGGCTTCGTGGAGGGCTACAACTCCATCGTCGCCGACCAGAACGCCGACCAGGCGCTGCTGTACACCGACCGCGCGGCGATGCTGCTGCAGGGCAGCTGGTGCTTCGGCTCCATCAAGGCCGACGGCGGGGACTTCGTCTCCGGCGGCAACCTGGGCTACCAGTCCTTCCCCGTCGTCACCGGCGGCGCGGGCGACCCGACCAGCACCGTCGGCAACCCGGCGCAGTACTACTCGATCTCCGCGAACGCCACGGACGAGCAGAAGGAGATCGCCCGCGACTACCTGGCCAACGGCGTCCTCACCGAGGAGATCGCCGAGGCCTTCATCAACGAGGGCGGCGAGGTCCCGATCCTCAAGGGCGTCGAGGACCAGCTCGCGGCGGCCGAGGACGGCGAGTTCCTGTCCTTCGTCTACGACACCGCCGTCAACGCCTCCTTCTTCGGCATGTCCTGGGACCAGGCCCTGAGCCCGACCGCGGCGCAGGAGCTGCTGACCAACATCGAGCAGCTGTTCGGCAACCCGGACGGGTACACCCCGCAGCAGTTCGCCGACGCGATGAACGCGGCCACGGCCCAGTGAGCAGCGCAGCCAGCACCACCGCCGCGGCCCGTCCGGCCGCGGCGGTGGGGCACCGCGGGAGCTCCAAGACCGGCGGGACCGGCACGCTGTGGTGGCTCGTCCTGCCGGCGCTGGCCTTCTTCACCTTCTTCGGCATCGTCCCGCTGGTCGGCGTCTTCGCCCTCAGCTTCACCGACTGGGACGGCATCGGCCCGGTCGAGTTCGCCGGCCTGAGCAGCTGGACGGCCGTCCTGCGCGACCCCGAGCTGCCCAACGCCCTGCTGGTGACCTTCCTCATCATGGCGCTGTCCTGGCTCTTCCAGACGCCCATCAGCCTGCTCATCGGCGTCTTCACCGCCGGCTACCAGCGCTACCGGGCGTTCCTGGCGGTCCTGTACTTCATCCCGCTGCTGCTGAGCTCGGCCGCCATCGCCATCGTCTACAAGGCGCTGCTGGACCCGAACTTCGGCATCGGCGCCAGCCTCGGGCTGGGCATCCTCGACCAGGACTGGCTGGGCCGGCGCTGGCTCGCCCTCGGCGTGGTCATCTTCGTCGTCTCCTGGCAGTTCGTGCCGTTCCACTCCCTGATCTACCAGGGCGGCGTGCGGCAGATCCCGGCCTCGATGTACGAGGCGGCGCAGCTGGACGGCGCCGGGCGCGTGAAGCAGTTCTTCCACATCACCGTGCCGCAGCTGAAGTACACGATCATCACGTCCTCGACGCTGATGGTCGTCGGGTCGCTGACGTTCTTCGACCTCATCTTCGTCCTGACGCAGGGCGGACCGGGCAACGCCACCCGGGCGCTGGCCCTGGACATGTACCTGCGCGGCTTCCGCGCCAGCCTCATGGGGCAGGCCAGCGCGATCGCCGTCATCCTCGTGCTGGTCGGTCTCGCCCTCGCGCTGCTCCTGCGGCGCCTGGGCGGCAAGGACGCGAACAGCAGCCAGCTGGAAGGGGCCTGACCCATGGCCACGACGGTCGACACGCCCCCCGAGACCAAGGCGGCGCCGCGCGCCAGCCGGCGCGGTGCCACCAGCACCTCGCGCAACTACCTCGGCGGCCTGGCCGGGTGGATCTGGCTGGCGATCATCATCGTCCCGATCTACTGGATCCTGGTCACCAGCTTCAAGGAGCAGTCGGAGTACTTCCGCACCAACCCGCTGTCGCTGCCGGAGAACCCCACCTTCGCGGCGTACCAGCAGGTCATCGAGTCGGACATCGCCCGCTACTTCCTCAACAGCGTCATCATCACCGTGGGCACGGTGGTGCCGGCCATCCTCATGTCGTTCATGGCGGCCTTCGCCATCGTGCGCGGCGGCGGCGGGCGGTTCCTGCGCACCGTCAACGGCATCTTCCTCATGGGGCTGGCCATCCCGCTGCAGGCGACGATCATCCCCGTCTACCTGATCATCATCCGGATGGAGCTGTACGACACGCTCTGGGCGCTGATCCTGCCCTCGATCGCGTTCGCCATCCCGCTGTCCGTCCTGCTGCTGAGCAACTTCATCCGCGACGTGCCCAACGAGCTGTTCGAGTCCATGCGCCTGGACGGCTCCAGCGAGTGGGGCAGCATGTGGCGCCTGGCGTTCCCGCTGACCCGTCCCGCGATCGTCACGGTGAGCATCTACAACGCGCTGCAGGTCTGGAACGGCTTCCTGCTGCCGCTGGTCCTGACCCAGAGCCCCGACAAGCGCGTGCTGCCGCTCGCGCTGTGGACGTTCCAGGGCCAGTACACGGTCAACATCCCGGCCGTCCTGGCCGCGGTCGTGCTGAGCACCCTGCCGATCCTCGTCCTGTACGTGGTCGGCCGCCGCCAGCTCATCGCCGGCCTCACCGCGGGCTTCTCCAAGTAGCCCCACCGCACGACCGCACGACCGCACGACACCGTCCCCGGGGCCCGGCGGGCCCCGGGGACCACCTGTTCGCACCGCACCCGGAAGGACCTCCTGTGACATCCCCCGCGGGCGGGCGCTCCGCGCTCGTCGTCCGAGGCGGCTGGGACGGGCACCAGCCCGTCGAGGCCACCGACCTGTTCATCCCGCACCTGGAGGCGAACGGGTTCACCGTCCGCGTCGAGGGCTCGCCCGAGGTCTACGCCGACGGCGACTACATGGCCGGGGTGGACCTGGTCGTGCAGTGCAACACGATGAGCACGATCGAGAAGGACCAGCTCGCCGGCCTGATGACGGCCGTCGCGAACGGCACCGGGATGGCCGGCTGGCACGGCGGGATCGCGGACTCCTACCGCAACTCCTCCGACTACCTGCACTTCATCGGCGGGCAGTTCGCCTGCCACCCGGGCAAGGCCCCCGAGGAGCTCACCGGCGAGCAGTCGGACAACTACGTCCCCTACCGCGTCGAGATGCTGCCCGCGGCCGCCGACCACCCCATCACGCAGGGCATCGGCGACTTCGACCTGGTCACCGAGCAGTACTGGGTGCTGACCGACGACTACCTCGACGTGCTGGCCACCACGACCCAGGCCGTGCGCGCGTGGGACCCCTGGCACCGCCCCGTGACCTCCCCGGCGATCTGGACCCGCCAGTGGGGGAAGGGGCGCATGTTCGTCAGCACCCCCGGGCACAACGTCGAGGTGCTGAAGGACGAGAACGTCAAGACCATCATCGAGAGGGGCCTGCTGTGGGCGGCACGGTGAACCCGCTGCGCGTCGGCGTCGTCGGCGCCGGCACGATCAGCGCGCAGTACTCCGCGTGCCTGCAGCGGCTGCCGCAGCTGCGCGTCACCGCGGTCTCGGACCTGTCGGCCGAGCGGGCCGGCGCCCTGGCCGCCGAGCACGAGGGCGCCCGCGTCCTGGAGCTGCCGCAGCTGATGGCCGCCGACGACGTCGACGTCGTCCTCAACCTCACGCTGCCGCGCACGCACGCCGAGATCGCGCTGCAGGCGCTGGCCGCCGGCAAGCACGTGTACGGCGAGAAGCCGCTGGCGATGGACGTGGCCGAGGGCCGCGGGGTCGTCGAGGCCGCCGCGGCCGCCGGGCTGCGCGTCGGCTGCGCGCCCGACACCGTCCTGGGCACCGGCGTGCAGACCGCCCGCGCCGTCGTCGACGCCGGCGAGATCGGCGTCCCGCACTCGGCCACGGCGTTCATGACCACGCCCGGGCACGAGCGCTGGCACCACTTCCCCGACTTCTACTACCAGCCGGGCGGCGGCCCGCTGCTGGACATGGGGCCGTACTACATCACCTCGCTGGTGCACCTGCTCGGTCCCGTCGAGCGCGTCGTCGGCGTCTCCTGGCGCCCCTCGCCGACCCGCACGATCGGCCGCGGCCCGCGGGCCGGGGAGAGCTTCGAGGTCACCACGGACTCCTCCACCGCGGGGATCCTCGTGCACGCCTCGGGCGCCGTGTCCACGCTCGTCATGAGCTTCGACACCTGGGCGGCGCGGCTGCCGCGCATCGAGGTCCACGGCACCGGCGGCTCGCTGTCCGTGCCCGACCCAAACCTCTTCGACGGCACCGTGGAGGTCTACTCGGCGGCCAGCGCCCCCGAGCCGGGCCCCGGCGCCGACCACGAGGCCAACTGGCGCGACGCCGGTGTGCGGGCGGGCTACCTCGACGCCGGCCGCGGCTACGGCCTGGCCGACCTGGCGGTGGCGCTGGGCGAGGGCCGCGCGCACCGCGCCAGCGACGAGGTCGCGCTGCACGTCCTGGACGTCATGGAGTCCGTGCAGCGCGCCGCCGCCACGCGCGGCTCGGTCGAGCTGACCACGACGTGCGAGCGACCGGAGGCGATCGCCTCCCCGGTCGACCTCACCGCCGCGGCCGTCGGCGCGTGAGCGGCACCCGGGTGGACGGCGGCTGGCGGGGGCTGGAGGCCGACGGCCCCCACGGGCCCGTCCCGGTCCGCGTCCACCCGGGGGCCGGCGACGGCTGGCTGCTGTGGGTCCACGGCGGCGGGTTCGTCGCCGGCGACCTCGACATGCACGAGGCCGACGGGGTCGCGCGGTGGCTGGCCGCCGACGCCGGCCTGACCGTCGTCACCGTCGACCACCGGCTGGCCACCCGGCTGGAGGACAGCCCCCGCTGGCCGGTGCGCTGGCCCGTGCCCTCCGACGACGTGCTCGCCGCGTGGGACCTCGTCACCACCCGCGCCGGCGGTGCACCCGTCCACCTGGGCGGGTGCTCGGCCGGCGCCAACCTGGCCGCGGGCGCCGTGCTGCGCCTGCTGGAGCGCGGGCGCGCGGTGCCGCGCTCGCTGGTGCTGGCCTACCCGACGCTGCACGTCGTGCAGCCGCCGCCCGGCGACGACCTGGCCGCCGCGCTGCTGTCGCTGCCGGCGCAGGACCGCTGGGGCCCGGAGCAGGTGCGCGGCATGTACGCCAACCTCCTCGGCCCCGCGCTGCTGGAGACCTCCGGCGCGGGCGGTGAGGGCGCCGTGGACGTGCCGCTGGCCGCCGTGCCCGGTGCCGCCCGGCCCGAGGACGTCGCCGCCTTCCCGGCCACCTACGTCCTGCTCGGCGACGTCGACGGCCTGCGGCCCTCGGGCGAGGACTTCGCCCGCACGCTGCGCCAGGCCGCCGTCCCGGTGCGCGTGGAGGTCGAGGAGGGCACCGTGCACGGGCACCTCAACCGCCCCGAGGAGCTCTCCTGCGCGCGCAGCCTGCAGCGCCTGAGCCGGTGGTACGCCGAGCACCGCGCCGGCGCCCCCGCCGACACCGCGGTGTGAGACCGCACCCGCGACCTCACACCGCGGCCCTCCCGGACGTCTACCGGGTGTGAGAGCGGAGCGGGGCCCGGAGCCCTTCGAGGCGGTCGTGCGGCGGCACGGGCCGGCGGTGCTGCGGGTGTGCCGCGCCGTGGTCGGCCTCGACGCGGCCGACGACGCCTGGTCGGAGACCTTCCTCGCCGCGCTGCGCGCCTACCCGCGGCTGCCGCCGGGCAGCGACGTGCGCGCCTGGCTGGTGACGATCGCCCACCGCAAGGCCCTGGACGACCACCGCGCCCGCCGCCGCCGGCCCGTGCCCGTGGGGGCGCTGCCCGAGGAGGGGGACCGCGCCGGCGCGGTGCCCGGCCCCGGCTCCTGGCGCGAGGACCTGTGGGAGGCCGTGGCGGCGCTGCCGGACAAGCAGCGCCGCTGCGTGGCCTACCACCACCTCGCCGGGCTTCCGCACGCCGAGGTCGCCGCCCTGGTGGGCGGCACGCCCGCGGCCGCCCGCCGGGCCGCCTCCGACGGGGTGCGGGCCCTGCGGCGGACCTGGACGGCGGACCCGGACGACGCCCCGGGCGGGGCGGGCGCGGCGGGTGGGACGCACGAGCAGCGGTCGACGACGCAGGGGGTGCTCCGTGGGCGGTGACGTGGAGCTGGACGTGGCTCTGGACGGGGCTCTCGACGGGGCTCTGGACGGGGCTCTCGACGGGGCTCTGGACGGGGCTCTGGACGACGGGGAGCACCGGGGGGGCAGCGCGGTCGAGCGGCTCCTGCGGGACCTGGTGCGCCGGGCGGAGGCCGAGCAGCTGCTCGACGTCGCCTACCGGGTCGTGGACGGCCCGCTGGGGCCGCTGCTGCTGGCGGCCACCCCGCGCGGGCTGGTGCGCGTGGCGTTCGCCGTCGAGGGGCACGAGGCGGTGCTGCAGGACCTCGCCGACCGCGTCAGCCCGCGCGTGCTGCACGCGCCGGGACGACTGGACGAGGCCGCCCGCCAGCTGGACGCCTACCTGGCCGGGCGGCGGCGCGCGGTGGACGTGCCGCTGGACCTGGCGCTGGCGCGCGGCGGCTTCCGCCGCGAGGTGCTGGCCGCGCTGCGGCGCATCCCCTACGGCGGGACCGCCACGTACGCGCAGGTGGCGGCGGCCTCGGGCAGCCCGGCGGCCGTGCGCGCCGTCGGGACCGCGTGCGCGCGCAACCCGCTGCCGCTGGTGGTGCCCTGCCACCGGGTCGTGCGCAGCGACGGCCGCGCCGGGCAGTACCTGGGCGGGGCCGACGTGAAGCTGCGGTTGCTGCTCCTGGAGGGGGCGCGGCACGATCGGGACGAGGGTGGAGCACCGCGCGGTGCCCGAGCGGGAGGTGACCGGTGAGCGAGGACGTCAGCGAGCACGACGCGCCCGACTACGCGCCGGACCCCGCGCTGCGGCCCGAGGACACCGAGGCCGTCGAGGAGGCCGTCGAGCGGGTGCGCGAGCCGTCGGGCGAGCGCCCGGAGCCCAGCGACGCCGACGAGCGCGACGTCCCGGTGGACGACCCGGACGACGCCGACGAGCCCGCTGGTGGCGCGTGAGCGGACGAGCGGGAGGCCCGCGGTGCGCTGGGTGCTGCTGCTGCGCGGGGTGAACGTCGGCCGGATCACCGTCCGCGGCGCCGCCCTGTCGGCGTGCCTGACCGGGGCGGGGTTCACCGGCGTGCGCACCGTCCTGGCCTCCGGCAACGCGGTCGTGGACGTGGCGGACGAGGCCGGCGAGGCGGGCCCGGCCGGCGACGACGGCGAGGGCGGCGCGGACGGCGCGGAGGTGGTGCGCGCGCGGGCGGAGGCGGCGCTGCGGGCGGGGTTCGGGTACGAGGCGTGGGTCGTGGCGATGACCCCCGCGCGCCTGGCCGAGGTCGCCGACGGGTGGCCCTTCGGGCACGAGGAGGGGGTGCGGGAGCACTGCGTCCTCACCTCCGACCCCGCGCGGCTGGCTGACCTGCACGCCACCGCCCCCGTCGGCGAGCGCGAGCGCGTGCGGCTGGCCGGGGACGTCCTGTACTGGGCGGTGCCGGCCGGCTCGAGCACGGACACGCCCTTCGCGCGGGCGCTGGCCGCGGCGCGCTGGAAGCCGCACGTCACCACCCGCACCGTGCGCACGCTGCGCCGGGTGCTCACCGCGGCGGAGGCCCCGTGACCGACCCCTCGACCGGCCGCTCCGCGGTCCCCACCGGCCCCGCCGGCCCCACCGGTGCCGCTGCTCCCGCCGACCCGGGCGACCCGTACGCCGGGCTGCGCAGCGAGACGCCCACCGAGCGGCAGGACCGCAACTGGGTCGAGCTGCTGCAGGAGCTGCGGGTCGTGCAGACCGGCGTCCAGCTGCTCACCGGGTTCCTGCTGACGCTGCCGTTCCAGGCGCGCTTCGCGGAGCTGGACACCTTCCAGCGCACGGTCTACGTCGTCGTGATGCTGCTGGCCGTGACGGCGACCGTCCTGTTCGTCGCCCCCGTCGGCTACCACCGCGCCCTGTTCCGCCGCCGGTCCAAGCGCCGGCTCGTGGACGCTGGGACCCGCTTCGCCAAGGCCGGGCTGACGACGGTGGCGCTCGTCGTCAGCGGGGTCGTGCTGCTCGTCGTGGACGTCGTCCTCGGGCGCGCGTGGGGCGTGGCGGCCGGCTCGACCATCGCCGCGCTGGTCGTCCTGTTCTGGTGGGTGATGCCCCGCAACGCCGTCCGGCTCGCCCGCCGCGAGAACGGCGGCTGACCGCGGCACGGGCGGGCCGGTGCTCAGGACCCGGACAGGGCCGCCGCCAGGGCCGGGACGAGGTGGTCCAGCGCGTAGGGCACCGACAGCGCGGTGCCGTAGCTCATCGCCCCGCGCACGTCGAGGTCGGGCAGCACCAGGGCGCCGCGGCGCACGACGTCCAGGGACGCGAGCACGCCGTCGGTCTCCACGCCCGCGCGCGAGCCGTCGTCGGTGAGCACGACGAGGACGTCGGCCTCCAGCAGGTCCAGGCGCTCGCGGGAGACCTCCACGAAGAAGCTGTCGCCGGTGTCGGCGGCGGCCACCGCCTCGGGCAGGGCGAAGCCCAGGTCGGCCATCACCTGCCCGCGCGCGTCCCCGGGCAGGAACACCCCGTAGCGCCCGTCGTAGGGCAGCGCCACCACGCCGGTGCGCCCGGCGAACTCGGGGTTCGCCGCCCGGGCGTCGGCGAACGCCCGCTCGACGTCCTCCTCCAGCCGGCGCCCGGCCTCCTCCCGGCCGAGCGCCGTGGCGATGAGCCGGGTCTGGACGGCCCGGTCGACGGCGTAGGCGGTCGTGCCGGCGGGCCGGGCCAGGACCGGCGCCACCCGCGACAGCTGCTCGAACAGCGGCGCCTGCAGCCCGGAGGAGACCGCCAGGACGAGGTCGGGGCGCAGCGCGGCGACCTCCTCGACGCTGACCTCGGCGTCGGAGCCCAGCCGCACCGGCGTCCCCGTCAGCAGCGGCTCGGCCCACGGCCCCAGCCCCGTCTCCGGGTAGAAGGTGAAGCCGGTCGTCGCCAGCGGCTGCCCGCCCAGCGCCAGCAGCACGTCGGCGTCGCTGACGCCCACGCTGACGACCCGCTGCGGCGCCGCGGGCACCTCGGTGGTGCCGAACTCGCTCTCGAAGGTCAGCGGGAACGGGCCGCCCGGCCCGGCGCCGGTGGCCGCGACCGGTCCGGCGGGGGCGTCGCCGGCGCACCCGGCCGCGCCGAGCAGGGCCGTGCCCACCACGCCCACCGTGCCCGCGGCGCCGGCGAGCAGGCCGCGGCGGCTGGGGAGGGGCGCGGGGCGGGCGGGACGGAGGTCAGCGGTGATCGACATGTCCGTGAGGGTAGCCTCACCTCACTCAGAGGGGCCGGAGGGGCCGGTCCCGACCCGGCAGCCGCTCAGTCCCGCCGGCGCACCGCGCGGGCGGCCGCCCCCACCGTCTGCCGCACCCCGTCGACGACGATCTCGCGGGCGCCCGCGCGCTCCCCGGCGTCGGAGGACACGGCCTGCCGGACGACGGCCTTCGCGGTCGACACCAGCTGCTCCCGGGTGGTGTGCGGCGGGATCATCGGCACGTTCGCGTCGACCACGGCGTGCACGACGACGGGCTCGCGCGCGGCCACCGCCCGGTCCAGGACGGCGTCCAGGCCCTCGGGGGAGTCCGCGCGCAGACCGCCCAGCCCCAGCAGCTCGGCGTAGCGGTCGTACGGCAGGGACGGCACCTCCATCGCGGGCCGGAACGGCACCTCCGCCTGCACCGCCCGCGCCTCCCACGCCACGAACGACAGCTCCGCGTTGTCCAGCACCACCACGACGAACCGCGGGTCCGCCCACCCGCGCCAGCGCTGCGCCACGGTGATCAGCTCGTTGACGCCGTTCATCTGCATCGCCCCGTCCCCGACCAGCGCCAGCACGGGCCGGTCCGGGTGGGCCTGCTTGGCGGCCAGCGCGTACGGCATCCCGCCGCCCATCGACAGCAGCGTGCCCGACAGGGACGCCAGCATCCCCGGCCGCAGGTCCAGGTCGCGCGCGTACCAGCTGGTCGCCGTGCCGCAGTCGACGGCGATCATCGCGTCGTCGCTCAGGCGCTCGGACAGCCCCCGCACGAGCAGCTCGGGGTTCAGCGGGTCCGCGGCGGCGCGGGCCCGCTCGGCGCTCCACGCCCGCCAGTCGCGGTTCCACCCGGCGATCTCCTCGCGCCACGACGGGTCCGGGTCGGCGCCCTCCAGCAGCGGCAGCAGCGCCCGCAGCGTCTCGGCCGCGTCCCCGACGAGGTTGACCTCGGTGGGGTAGCGCGTCCCGCAGCGGGTGCCGTCGACGTCGACCTGCACGGCGCGCGCCTTCCCCGGCGGCGGGTAGTGCTCGCTGTACGGCATCGTCGTGCCGACCAGCAGCAGTACGTCGCACTCCTGCATGAGGTTCCAGCTCGGGCGCGTGCCCAGCAGCCCGATCGCGCCGGTCACCCAGTCCAGCCGGTCGTCCAGGACCGCCTTGCCCAGCAGCGCCTTCGCCACGCCCGCGCCCAGCCGGTCGGCCACGGCGGTCAGCTCCTCGGTCGCGCCCAGCGCACCCGCTCCCGCCAGCACCGCCACCCGCCGGCCCGAGCGCAGCACCTCCGCGGCCCGGGCCAGCGCCTCCGGCCGCGGGACGCCCGGCAGCGAGCCCGGCACCGCGCTGGTGCTCACGTACCCGTGCCCGTGGGGGACCTGGAGCACCGCGTCGGCGTCCTGCAGGTCGCTGGGCAGCACGACGGCCGTCACCGTGCGCCGCTCGCGGGCCGTGCGGGCCGCGCGGTCCACCACGTGCTGCACCTGGCTGGCCGCGGAGACCTGGAAGACGAAGTCGCCGGCCACGTCGCCGAACAGCCGGACCAGGTCCAGCTCCTGGTAGTACTGCGAGCCCAGCGCGGGGGTCGCGGTCTGCCCCAGCAGGGCGACGACGGGGACGTGGTCCAGCTTGGCGTCGTACAGGCCGTTGAGGACGTGGACCGCGCCCGGCCCGGAGGTGACGACCGCGACGCCCAGCGGGCTGCCGCCGTACTTCACGTCCGCGGTGGCGGCGAAGCCGGCGGTCTCCTCGTGGCGCACCTGCACGAACTCCGCCTCGCCGGCCTCCACGGCGCGGCCGATCGCGGAGACCACCCCGCCGATCCCGTCGCCGGGGTAGCCGTAGAAGCGGCGCGCGCCCCACGCGGCCAGGCGCGAGACGACGTGGTCACCGACCGTGGGGGAGCTCATCGCCCCACCCTCGACGCGCGACGGCCGCCCCGCACCTCAGGTGCGGGGCGGCCGTCGGCGCCCGTCGCGGGCTGGTCAGTCGCTGGGCATGCGGGTGTGGTGCTGGTCGCCCAGCGCGCCGTCACCGCTGCCGCCGCCGGAGGTCACCTTGTCCTTGACCTGCCCGGCCACCGCTCCCGCGGAGTCGGACAGCTTCGCCCCGGCCTGCTTGGCCATGTCGGTCCCGCGGTCCTGCAGGTCGACGACCTTCTCCTGCACCTTCGGGTTGCCCCACAGGCGCCCGGCGGCCGCGGCGATCTGGTCGTAGCGCTCCCGGCCCGCTCGGGTGCCGAGGACGTAGCCGGCGGCGCCGGCGACGAGGAAGAGGGCCTTGCCCTTCATCACGTGCCTCCCTGGGGTCGTGGTCGTGATCTCGCCCGTCCACTCTGGCAGCGCGGGCCGCGGCCCGCGCGCCGAGCCGCCGTCGACGGCCTGCTCAGCGCCCGGTGACCGCGGTCAGCGCCGCCGCGAGCGCCGCGACGTCCCCGGCGGTGGTGTCCAGGTGCCCCGACACGCGCAGCACGTCGCGGGTCATCTCCTCCGGCGCTCGCTCGCGCGCGGCGGCCGTGGTGACGGTGCCGTGCTCGGCGAGCAGGCGCGCGCGCACCGCGAGCACGTCGACGTCGTCCCGGTCGGGGCGCAGGGTGACCGTCGCGCTCGGCTCGGCGGCGTCCTCCACGACGGTCCAGCCCGGCACGTCCGCCAGCCCCTCGCGCACGGCGCGGCCCACGGCCGCCAGCCCGGCGCGCACGCGCTCCGGCCCGAGCGCGAGGTGCTCGGCCAGGGCCGCGGCCAGCCCGACCCGGCCGGCCACGTGCCCCTCGGAGCGGTCGCCCAGGCGCCCGCGCCACGCCGAGCCGGGGGAGGCGGCGACCAGGCCGACCCCGCGCGGGCCGGCCAGCCACTTGCGCGAGGTCGCGTAGACGACGACGTCGGCGCCGGCCAGGTCCCCGGTCAGCGGCAGCCGCACGTCCAGGTGGCCCAGGGCCTGCGCGGCGTCCACGACGACCGGCACCCCGGCGCGCGCGCACACCGCGACCAGCTCGGGCACGGGCTGCACGGTGCCGGCGTGGCTGCCCAGCCACGTCAGGTGCACCAGGTCCGGGCGCCGCGCGCGCAGGGCCGCGGCCAGGTCGGCGGGGTCGAGGCGGTGCGGGCCGGGTGCGTCGGGAGCGGGCAGCGCCGGGGCGCTCGCGCCGACGGACGCCAGGAGGGTCAGGTTGGGGCCGTACTCGCCGCGGGCGCGCAGGACCGTGCGCGGCGGGCCGCCGGGCCGGGCCAGCAGGACGTGCAGGAGGGCGTCGTGCGCGGAGTGCGTCCAGGCGACCGAGCCTTCGTGCCCGCCCCCGTGCCCGTCCCCGTGCCCGTCCTCGTCCCAGCCCAGCAGCGTGCGGACAGCGGCCCGGGCGCCGTCGAGGACCCCGGCGGCCTCCGCGGCGGCCACGTACCCGCCGGCCTCCGCCTCGCGGCGGGTGTGCGCGGCGACGGCGTCCAGGACCGCGGTGCTGCTGCGGCCGGCGGCGGCCGAGTCCAGGTGGCGCAGGGTCCGCGGCGGGCGGGCGGCGCGGTGGGCGGCGCCGAGGCCCGGCACGAGGTCCTCGGCGGGGTCGTCGGCGGGGTCGTCGGCGTGCTCGGTGTCGGTCGCACGGGTGGGCTCGGTGGTCACGGCGGGATCGTGCCAGCAGCGCGTTCCGCTGTCCGGCCAGCGGGCCGGACGCTGTCCACGTCGGTGGCAGGGCGCTAGGGTGCGGCACGTGCAACGGCTGCTCATCACCGGGTCCAGCGGGACCGTCGGACGCCTGCTCGTCGACCGCCTCGCCGCCGCGCGGCCCGACCGCCGCCTGCGGCTGCTCGACCTGCACCACCCGGACGGGCTCGCCGATCGCGCGGACCCGGCGGGCGTCGAGCTCGTCGAGGGTTCGGTCACCGACGCGGCCGTCGTGGCGGCCGCCGTCGAGGGCGTCGACGCCGTCCTCCACCTCGGCGGCATCAGCGTCGAGGGCCCCTGGCGCGACGTCCTGGAGGTCAACGTCCACGGCACGTTCACGGTGCTGGACGAGGCCGCCCGCGCGGGCGTGCGCACCGTCGTGCTCGCCTCCAGCAACCACGCCGTCGGCATGACCCGCCGCGGCGACGCCGACCTGCCGGCCGACGCCCCGTTCCACCCGGACACCTACTACGGCTGGTCCAAGACCGCCGGGGAGTCCCTGGGGCGCCTGTTCGTCGAGCGCGCGGGCCTGGACGTCGTCGCGCTGCGCATCGGCTCGTGCCGGGAGCGGCCGCAGAACGTGCGCGAGCTGGCCACCTGGCTCTCGCCCGACGACTGCGCCCGCCTCGTCGAGGCGTCCGTCGACCCGGCGACCACGGGCTTCCACCTCGTGTGGGGCGTCTCGCGCAACACCCGCCGCTGGTGGTCGCTGGCCGAGGGCGAGGCGATCGGCTACCGGCCCGCCGACGACGCCGAGGTCTTCGCCGCCGAGGTGGAGCGCGCCGGGGGCGAGCCGGTGCCGGTGGACGTGGTCGGGGGGAGCTTCACCCGGTTCGCGCTGGGCACGTGCGACGTGCAGGGTTGAGCGCGCAGGCCCGCGCCCGCGGGCCGCGGGAGGAGACCAGCATGGCCAGCGTCAGCCCGATCGACGTCCAGAAGGCGCTGCACGGCGTCGAGTACCCGGCCAGCAAGGACGCGCTCGTGCAGGCCGCCGAGGGCAACGGGGCGTCGGGCGAGGTGCTCGAGGCCGTCAAGGGCATCCCCGAGCGCGAGTACGAGGGCCCGACGGGCGTGTCGGCCGAGATCTTCAACTGACCCCTGTGCCACCCCCGCCGTGATCATGGACGGGTGAGACCTCACCCACCCATGATCACGGCGGGAGGGGGTGCCGCGGGAGGTGCGGGCCCGGGCGGGTCAGGCGGTGGGGCCGGAGGCGCGCGGCGCGACGGCGGCGTCGGTCACCGGCAGGGCCGCGGGGACGGCGGCGACGGCGGGGACGGCGCGCCGCCAGCGGAGCGCGGCCGGGGCGCCGTACGCGGCGGCCGCGAGGACGGCCGCGGTGGCGCCCAGAGCGCTGCCGCCGGCGCCCAGCACGACCGCGGCGGCCAGCAGCGCCGCGCACAGGAGGAGGTCGCCGGCGGCGACCCAGCGAGCTCGTGCCGTCGTGTCCACGGTGCCCCCTCTCCTCGACCTGCGTCTGCCACTGATTGTGAGTTCGGCGGACCGAACACGCAACTGGAGCGTCCGGGAGCCGCGGGTGCGGCGGTGCGCTCCGCGGGCGGTCCCGGGCGCGGTGGCAAGCTGAGCCCGTCGCGGCGCGGGCCGCGGCGCCGGGCGGTGCGCGCCGCGCGTCAGCGCACCCGGCCGGCACGACGAGGGGGACACCGTCCCCGGGGGAGGCCCGAGACGTGGTGCCGACCGCCAAGCGGACCGCTGCCACCCGCACCCAGCCCGCGGGCAGCGGCGGGGCGGAGGTCTTCACCCCCGCCGCCGAGGACTGCCTCAAGATCGTCTACACGGCGGGGGAGTGGTCCGAGCGCAAGGTGACCCTGTCGATGCTCGCGGGCGAGATGGGCGTGTCCGCCTCCACCGCCTCCGAGGCCGTGCGCAAGCTGACCGACGCCGGCCTGCTGCTGCACGAGCGCTACGGCGGCGTCGAGCTGACCGAGGCGGGCCGCGCCCGCGCCCTCGTCGTCGTGCGCCGCCACCGGCTGCTGGAGACCTTCCTCGTCGCCGACCTCGGCTACTCCTGGGACGAGGTCCACGAGGAGGCCGAGGTCCTCGAGCACGTCGTCTCCGACCGGCTCCTGGACCGCCTGGACGCCCGCCTCGGCCACCCCGAGCGCGACCCGCACGGCGACCCCATCCCCCAGCCGGACGGGACCGTGCCCCAGCCCGGCGCGCACGCCCTCGGCGACCTGGCCGAGGGCTCCGCGGGCGTCGTGGCGCGCATCTCCGACGCCGACCCGGACGTCCTGCGCTACTTCGCCGAGCTCGGCCTCGGCCTCGACGTGCGGGTGGAGGTCGTCCAGCGCCGCGGGTTCGCCGGCACCACCGTCGTGCGCATCGGGGGCGACGGCGGGCGCGAGGTCGACCTCGGCGACCCCGCCGTGGCGTCGGTGTGGGTGCTGCCGGCCCGGTGAGCGCTCCCGCGGGCCCGGGCGGGCCGCACGGTCCGGCCGGCGGGGTCGCGCGCGACGAGCACGGCCGCCCGCTGGCCGCCACGACCCACGACGTCACCGTCCTCGACGGCGGGGCCGGCGGCGAGGTCCCGGGCGACGCCCTGCTGCGGGCCCTCGGGCGCAGCACCGCCCTCGCGCCCGCCCGCACGGGCGCCGGCGTGCGGGCCGCCGCGGCGGCCGTCCTCGGCGCGCGCGTCGTGCTGGCGGGACCGGCGGTGCCCGACGGGGCGCTGGCGGCCGCCGCGGAGCTGTGCACCGGGCTGCTCGTCCTGCGCCCCGCGGCCCGGTCGCTGCCGCCGGCGCTGCGCCGGCGGGTGGACCTGCTCGTGGCCCGCCGGGCGGACCTGGCCGCGCTCGCCGGCGGAGCGGACGGGCCGGGGGACCCGGGAGACCTCGACGACGTCGTCGCGCGGGTCCGGGCGCTGCGCCCGGACCAGACGAGCGTCGTGGTCGGGGCGGGCGCCGGCGCGGTGGTCGTGACCCCCGGCGGGCACGCCGCCGTGCCGCTGGACGCGACCCCGTCCGCGGACGCCGTCGCCGACGCCTTCGCCGACGGGCTGGTGGACGGTCTGCTGGGCGGGCTCGGGCTCGTCGACGCGGTCCGCTGGGCCGGGCACGTGGCGGCCCGCGCGGCCGGGACGGCGCAGCGCGGCGGGCCGCCGCACCGGGACGAGGTGGGGCCGACGAGGGTCCTGCCGCCGACAGGAGGGAGCACGCCGTGAGCGTGGGCTGGGGTTTCGTGGGCACGGGCGGCATCGCCCGCACGCTCGCGCGGGCGCTGGAGCTGGTGCCGGGCGGGCGGCTCGTGGCGGTGTGCTCGCGCAGCGCCGCGCGGGCGGAGGCCTTCGCCGCCGAGCACGGGGCCGAGCGCGGCTACGACGACGTGGAGCGGATGCTGGCCGACCCGGCCGTGGACGCCGTCTACGTGGCCACCCCGCACCCGCAGCACCACGCCCCGGCGCGGGCCGCGCTGCTGGCGGGCACGCCGGTGCTGGTGGAGAAGCCGGTGACGGTGACGCTGGCGGCGCTGCGGGACCTGGTGGACACCGCGCGCGAGCGCCGGGTGTTCTGCATGGAGGCGTGGTGGACGCGCTTCCTGCCGGGCACGGCCGCGCTGCTGGACGTCCTCGGCTCGGGCGCCGTCGGCGAGGTGCGGGCCGTCCACGCCGACCTCGGCTTCCCGGCGCCGCCGGAGGCGCGGCGCTTCTGGGACCCGGCGCTCGGCGGCGGGTCGCTGCTGGACCTGGGCCCGTACCCGGTGGGGCTGGCGCACCTGCTGCTGGGAGCGCCGGAGACCGTGCGCGCGGTGGGGTCGCTGTCGCCGGAGGGCGTGGACCGGCAGACGTCGATCGCGCTGGGCTGGGCCTCGGGCGCGGTGGCGTCGCTGTCGACGACGGTCGTGGCGCAGGCCGCGGGCCGGGCGTGGGTGGAGGGCTCGCGCGGGTGGGTGGAGGTGGAGGCGCCCGTGCACTCGGTGCCGGCGTTCACGGTGCACGCGGACGGCGCCGCGACGCGCCACGAGCACGCCGTGGCCGACGGGCACCGCTTCATGCTCGAGCACGTGCACGACTGCCTGGCGCGCGGTGCGACCGAGAGCCCGCTGCTGCCGCTGTCGCGATCGCTCCAGGTGCAGGCGGTGCTGGAGGAGGTGCTGGACCAGGTCGGGGTGACACGGGTGCGCGAGCTCGGCTGAGGCGCCCGCGCGCCCGTCCCGCCGGGCCGCACGGGTGGTGCGCGTTGCTCCGTCCGGGGGACGGGGCCTCAAGGACGTCGAGAATGATCTCGCTCAGGGTTCACACTGATTGACACAGCGTCACCAAAGTCAGGAGCCCGTGATGCGCCTCGGATCCGCCCTCGTCCCCCCCGCCGCCCGCGGCACCACCGCTGTCGACCGGCTCGCCACCGTGCGCCCCGCGCAGCGCATCACGCCGGACTACGTCGACGAGGACCCGATCGACGCCCTCACCGTGTCCGACCGCGCGCTGCTGTGGCACCTGTACGGCGGGTTCGACCTCTCCGGCCGCGACGCCGACCGCCCGGAGGAGCTGCGCGACGACGTCGTGCGCGACCGCCTGCGCAGCACCCCCGCCGCGCAGCTGGCCGCCGAGATCGCCCGCGAGCGCGCCCGCGGCACCGTCTCCGGCGGGCGCGACCTGACCGCCGAGGACGTGCGCCGCGCCATCGGCCACCTCACCCTCACCTCCCCGGACCCCGTGCCCGTCGAGGTGCAGCTGCGGCTGTGGGCGTTCTTCGCCGGCGACGACCGCGCCGGGCGCCTGGACGTCGTCCTCTGAGTCCCCGGGTCCCCGGGTCCCCGGGGAGCCCGGCCGGTGGCAGGGTGAGGGGGTGCGCCTCCTCCTCGTCCGCCACGGGCAGAGCCCGTCCAACGTGGCGCACCTGCTCGACACGCAGGTGCCCGGCCCCGCGCTGACCGACGTCGGCCGCGAGCAGGCGCAGGCCCTCGTCGGCCTGCTCGGCGACGAGGGGATCGGCCTGGTCACCTCCTCCCCGCAGACCCGCGCCCGGCAGACCGCCGCGCCGCTGGCCGCCGCCCTGGGCCTGGACGTGGAGGTCGTCGAGGGCCTGGAGGAGATCGCCGCGGGCGAGCTGGAGATGCGCGGCGACGAGCCCGCCGTCCGCGCCTACCTCGGCGTCGTCGGCTCCTGGCTGACCGGCGACCTGGACGTGCCGATGCCCGGCGCCGCCGACGGGAACGCCTTCTTCGCCCGCTACGACGCCGCCGTCGGGCGGGTCGTGGCCCGCGCCCGCGAGCTCGGCACCGGTGTCGCGGTCGCCACCAGCCACGGCGCCGCGATCCGCTGCTGGACGGGCGCGCGGGTGCGCAACCTGTCCGCGGAGTACGTCGTCGCCACCGGCCTGCTCAACACCGGCTGCGTCGCGCTGGAGGGCGAGCCGGAGACCGGCTGGACCGCCACGAGCTGGATGGGCGCCGCCCTGGACCCCGAGCGCGCCGAGGCCGCCGGCGCCGGCCCGGCCGGCGAGCCCGCCGCGCCCTCGGTGTTCTGAGCCGTGGACGCGCTGCGGACGGGCACCGCCGACCTCGTCGCGCGGGCCGCCGCGCTCGCCGAGCGCGGACCCCGCACCGTGCTGGGCCTGGTCGGCCCGCCGGGGGCCGGGAAGTCGACGCAGGCCGCCGCCCTTGTCGACGCCCTGGGCCCGCGGCGCGCGGTGCTCGTGCCGATGGACGGCTTCCACCTGGCCGACGCCGTCCTCGGCGCGCTGGGCCGCCGGGGGCGCAAGGGCGCCCCCGACACCTTCGACGCCGGCGGGTACGCCGCGCTGCTGCGCCGGCTGCGCGCCCAGCCGGGCGCCGGCCCGGAGGACGAGGTCGTCTACGCGCCGGAGTTCCGCCGCGAGATCGAGGAGCCCGTCGGCTCGGCGCTGCCCGTGCCGCGCGACGTCCCGCTCGTGGTCACCGAGGGCAACTACCTGCTGCTGCGCGAGGGGCCGTGGGCGGCGCTGGAGGGGCTGCTCGACGAGACCTGGTACCTGGAGGTCCCGCCGGCGGTGCGCCTGCCCCGCCTGGTGGCCCGCCACGAGCGCTTCGGGCGCGCGCCGGAGGCGGCGCGCGCGTGGGCGGAGGGCAGCGACGAGGCCAACGCCCGCGTCGTGGCCGCCGGCCGGGACCGCGCGGACCTCGTCGTGGTGCTCGACGACTGACCCGGCCTGGTGCCCGTCCGTCACGCCGGTCCCGCGCGTCCCGCCCGCCCCACCCGTTGCGCTCGCCGCGCACCGCTGCCAGGCTCCGCGCACCGCACGCCCGCGGACCGCCCGTGACGAGAGGCGCCGTCATGACCGTGACGCAGCAGCCCACGACCCCCCGCCCGAGCGCCCGCGCCCGGCTGTCCGCCGCGGCCCTCGCGCTGTGCACCGGCCTCGGCCTGAGCGCGCTGGCCCCCGCCTCCGCGGCACCCCCGCAGCCGTCACCGCCGCCGCTGCCGGCGCCGCCCGCGCCACCGGCCCCGGAGCGGCCGCCGGGCAGCGTGCCCGGCCTGGACAAGGTCCCCGTCGCCACCGGCTACGGCGGCGCGGTCGCCAGCGTCGACGCCGACGCGACCGCCGCCGGCCTGGACGTCCTGCGCCGCGGCGGCAACGCCGTCGACGCCGCCGTCGCCACCGCGGCCGCGCTCGGGGTCACCGAGCCGTACTCGGCCGGTGTCGGCGGGGGAGGGTTCCTCCTCTCCTACGACGCCGCCAGCGGCACCGTCACCTCGATCGACGGCCGCGAGGCCGCGCCCGCCTCCCTGGCCCCCGACGCCTTCGTCGACCCCGCCACCGGCGAGCCGTACCCCTTCGCCGAGCTCGTGGCCAGCACCCTGTCCGTCGGCGTCCCCGGCACCCCGGCCACCTGGGAGCGGGCGCTGGCGGAGTCCGGGACGATGTCGCTCGCGCAGGTGCTGTCCGGCCCGCGGGCACTGGCCGAGCGCGGGTTCACCGTCGACGAGACGTTCCGGCAGCAGACCCTCGACAACGCCGGGCGCTTCGCCGGCTTCACCTCCACCGCCGAGCTGTTCCTGCCCGGCGGCGACGCGCCGCAGGTCGGCTCGACGTTCCGCAACCCCGACCTGGCGCAGACGTACCGGCTGCTGGCCGAGCAGGGCACCGCCGCCCTGTACGCCGGGGAGCTGGGCCGCGCCGTCGTCGACACCGTCGCGCACCCGCCCGTGGCCGACGGCGTCGAGCGCGAGGTGCTGCGCGGCGGGATGACGCTGGCGGACCTGGCCGCCTACCGGGCCGTGGACCGCGCGCCCACGCGCGTCGAGCACGGCGACGTCGAGGTGTACGGGACGGCACCCCCCTCCAGCGGCGGCAGCACCGTCGGCGAGGCCCTGAACATCCTCGCCCAGCTGCCCGGCGACGACGGGATGCACAGCGAGGCGGACCTCGAGCACTTCCGGCTGGAGGCCGCGGCCCTGGCCTTCGCCGACCGCAACCGCTGGGTCGGCGACCCCGACGTGCAGGACGTGCCCCTGGCCGAGCTGCTGTCGCCGGCCTTCGCGGCCTCCCGCGCCTGCCTCGTCGACGGCGAGCGGGCGCTGCCGCGGCCCGTGGCCCCGGGCGCGCTGGGCGCCGACGGCACCTGCGCCACCGACGGCGAGGCCGCCGAGGGCGCCGTCGAGGGCCCGTCCACCACCCACCTGGTCACCGCCGACGCGGCGGGGAACGTCGTCTCCTACACGCTGACCATCGAGCAGACCGGCGGCAGCGGGATCGTCGTGCCCGGCCGCGGGTTCCTGCTGAACAACGAGCTGACCGACTTCAACCCCGTCGCCGCCGTCGAGGGCGTGCCCGACCCGAACCTGCCCGGGCCGGGCAAGCGGCCGCGCAGCTCGATGGCCCCCACCATCGTGCTGCGCGACGGGCGGCCGTTCCTGGCGCTGGGCTCGCCCGGCGGCGCCACCATCATCGGCACCGTCTACGGGATCCTCGTGGACCGCCTGCACCGCGGGCTGGACCTGCCCGCGGCCGTCGCCGCGCCCCGCGTCTCGGAGCAGAACCGCGAGGCCGGTGCCGCCGCCGAACCCGCCTACGTCGACTCCGACCTCGGCCGCGAGATGACCGCGCGCGGTCACGTGCTCGTGCCCACCGCCGAGATCGGCGCGGCCGCCGCGCTGGAGCTCCTCGAAGACGGGCGCGTGCAGGCCGTCGCCGAGCCGGTGCGCCGCGGCGGCGGGTCCGCGGGGGTCGTGCGCCCGGCGGACTGAGCGGCGGGAGGATGGGGCGGTGAGCGAGACGATCCCCACCGGCCGCCTGTTCGACGTGGCGGGGCGCACCGCCCTGGTCACCGGGTCCAGCCGCGGCATCGGCCGCGCGCTGGCCCAGGGGCTGCTGGAGGCCGGCTGCACCGTCGTCGTCAACGGCCGCCACCCCGACGCCGTGGCCGACGCCGCCCGCGAGCTGGCGCAGGAGACCGGCGGCACCACCCACCCGTGCGCCTTCGACGTCACCGACCCCGACGCCGTCGAGGCGGCCGTGGCCCGCCTGGAGGACGAGGCCGGCCCGCTGGACGTGCTCGTCAACAACACCGGGATGCAGCAGCGGGCGCCGTTCACGGAGTTCTCCTCCGCGGACTGGCAGAAGATGCTGGACACCAACCTGTCCAGCGCGTTCTACGTCGCGCGCGCCGTGGCCAACCGGATGGTCCCCCGCGGCCGCGGCAAGATCGTCAACGTCCTGTCGGTGCAGAGCGAGCTGGCCCGCCCCGGCATCGCCCCCTACTCGGCGACCAAGGGCGGGCTGAAGATGCTCACCCGCGGCATGTGCGCCGACCTCGCCGGGCACGGCATCTGCGTCAACGGCCTGGGCCCCGGCTACTTCGCCACCGAGCTGACCGCCCCGCTCGTGGCGGACGAGACGTTCAGCGCGTGGGTCGCCCAGCGCACCCCCGCCGGGCGGTGGGGGCGCGTGGAGGAGCTCGTCGGGCCGCTGCTGTTCCTGTGCTCGCCGGCCTCCGACTTCGTCAACGGGCAGGTCCTGCACGTCGACGGCGGCATGCTGGCGGTCCTGTGAGCGCGGGGGAGGGCCTGGTGGACGTGGTGGAGGACCTGGCGGTCGTCGTGCACGGGGCCGGGGACCTGCGCGTGGAGCCGCGGCCGGTGCGCGCCCCGGCCGCCGACGAGGCCGTCGTGCGGATCGCCTACGGCGGGGTGTGCGGCTCGGACCTGCACTACGTGGCCGAGGGGCGCGTGGGGGAGTCGGTGCTGCGCGAGCCGATGGTGCTGGGACACGAGGTCGTCGGCACGGTCGAGCGGGCCGCCGCCGACGGGTCGGGGCCCGGCGCCGGCACGCCCGTGGCCGTGCACCCGGCCGGGACGAGCGACCCGTCCGCCCCGCACCCGCCGGGGCGCCCGAACCTGTCCCCGGCCGTGACGTACCTGGGTTCCGCGGCCCGGCACCCGCACGTCGACGGCGCCTTCGCCCGCCGGGTGGTGCTGCCCTCGTCGATGCTGCGGCCGCTGCCGGCCGGGCTGGACCTGGAGCGGGCCGCGCTGGCCGAGCCGGCGGCCGTCGCCTGGCACGCCGTCGCCCGCGCCGGGGACGTCGCCGGGAAGCGCGCGCTCGTCGTCGGGTGCGGGCCCATCGGGCTGCTGTGCGTGGCCGTCCTGCTGCGCGCGGGCGCCCGCGAGGTGGTCGTCACGGACGTGCAGGAGGCGGCGGCGCAGCGGGCGCTGGCGCTGGGGGCGGCGCGCGCGGTGCCGGCCCGCGACGCGGGGGCCGTCGCCGCGGTCGGCGCCGACGTCGTCCTGGAGTCCTCCGGGGCGCCCGCGGGGTTCGCCTCCGCGGTGGCCGGCGCGGCCCGCGGCGGTGTCCTCGTCATGGTGGGGCTGCAGCCGCCGGGGGCGGTGGCCGTCCCGCTGGCGCGCGCCATCAGCGCCGAGCTGGACCTGCGCGGCAGCTTCCGGTTCGTCGAGGAGATCACCGACGTGCTGGCGGCGCTGGCCGACGGCTCGCTGGCCGTGGACGGGATCGTCACGCACACCGTCGACGTCGCCGACGCGCACCGCGCCTTCGAGGTCGCCCGCGACTCCGCGGCCTCCGGCAAGGTCCTCCTGCGCTTCTGACCCCCGCGCCCCTCACCTCCACCGTGATCATGCGCGGTTGAACGCTCGACCATCCATGATCACGGTGGGGGAGGAGAGGGGGACGCCGGTCAGGGGGCGCGGTCGGCGTCGGCGACCTCCTCCTCGGGGCGCGGCGGCACGGTCTCGTCGTCCTCCAGCGCGGGGACGGGCGGGTCGGCGGGGTCCACGGGCTGTGTGCTCACCCTGCGCAGGCTAGGGCGCAGGACGGTCCGCGGCCCGGTGCAACCGTCCGGCGCCCCGCCGCGTCGTAGCCCGCGGTCGCCCCGCCGCGGGGCGGCCGACCGCACGCCGCCACCGCAGGAGGACCCGTGTCCCGCACCCCCCGGACCAGCACCCGCACCGCCGCGCGCGGTGCCGCCGCCGTCCTCGCCCTCGGCCTGCTCGCCGCCGCCCCGGCCTCGGCGTCGTCCCCCGCCGCCGCCCCCGCCGCCCCCGCGGTGGACCCCGCGCTCGTCGCGGCGGTCGCCGCGAGCCCGTTCACCGACGGCGTGCCCGACGGCGCGTGGACCGTCACCGACGTGCGCACCGCCGACGACGTGTGGGCCGCCGCCGCGCTGGAGCCGGTGGACCCGCAGGCGCTGGACCCGGCGACCGCGCTGCTGCGCGCGACCCCGGACGGCTGGGAGGTCGTCGACCTGGGCACCGCGCAGGTCGGCTGCGGCACCGCGCCCGACGCCGTGCTGCCCGCCCTCGGCCTGCTCTGCTGAGGGCCCTGCCGAGGGCTGTGCCGAGGGCGGGCAGCGCGTCTCAGCGCAGGCCGTCGAAGTCCGCCTTGCGGATCGTGGCGTGCACGCCCGTCGTGCGGTCCACGACCTGCGAGACGTGGAAGTCCGCGGCGGCGCTCAGGTAGGTGTACGCGAGCGGGCCGGGCATGCCGAGGTCCTCGGTGAGGAACCTCACCGCCTGGCGCACCGCGGTGCGCATCGCCTCGTCGAGGTCGGTCTCCTGCCCGTCGACCGGCCCGTCGGGGTCGCTCAGGCCCAGCGGGATCCAGTGCTCGGGCGTCTCGGCGAACGGGTAGTCGGCCGTGCCGGCCGGCGCCCCGTCGCCGGGGCGGACGACGGACAGGCGCAGCGTGGCGCGCAGCGAGCCCTCCATCGCCGTCAGCGCCACCTCGCCGTGGCCCTGCGCCATGTGCGGGTCGCCGACGGAGAACATGGCGCCGGGCACCCGCACCGGCAGGTACAGCGTCGAGCCGACCGTGAGGTCCTTGATGTCGAGGTTGCCGCCGGCGTCGGTGGGCGGGACGGAGTCGACGAGCGCGGAGGTGTCGCGGGCCACCCCCATCAGCCCGAGGAAGGGGCCCAGCGGGAAGCGCGCGGGCACCGGGCCGGGCATCGCGCCGACGAGCGAGCCGCCGCGGGCCTCCACGGCCGTGAAGACGCTGACGTTGCCGCCGGGGTTGAACCACTCGGCGAGCGAGGGGTCGCCCGCCCACGCCTCCGGGTACTCCCCGGGCAGCGACCCGCGGCCGTGCCGGTTGGAGACGACGCCGTAGGGCACGCGCAGCGCCAGGTCGAGGACCTCGACCTTGAGCACGTCGCCCGGCTCCGCGCCCGTGACGGCGACGGGGCGGTTGACCACGTGCGGGCCGGGGCCGTCGTGGGGGACGGTCGCGGCGATGGCCGCCGCGTCGTCGAGGACGTCGGTCGCGGCCACGCCGAAGCCGCTGAAGTACGCGCGGGGGTCCTGGCCCTGGTCCTCGAGGATGCCCTCGTGGGAGACGGTGTCGAGGGTGACGACGTCGCCGGAGGAGACGACGGCGACGGGTTCGGTGTCGCGGTTGGGCAGCCGGCCCCACAGCACGTTCTCCGGGGTGCTGGGCACGTACAGGCCGCGCACGGGCCCCTGCCCGGACTGCAGGACGCGCGGCGACCACGGCTTGCCGCGGCGGCCGGGGTGGGCGTGGGCGGGCACGGAGGTCGCGGCGAGGGCGCCCGCGCCGGCGGACAGGCCGGCAGCGGCGCGCAGGAGGGAGCGGCGGGCGGGGGCGGGCAGCGTCATGGGCGCACACCACCACGCTGCTGTGAAGGTGCTGTGTCGGCTCTGTTGCCCCCGTGTTTCCCCGGCCGGTGGCGGCGGCGACCCGCCGTGCGGGGACGCGCCCGCCGGCCGGTACCGTCGCCCCGTGGCGCAAGTGCTCACGGAGAGTGACGACGTGTGGCGTGGGAGCGAGCACGAGCAGCAGGACGCCGAGTCCGGCGGACCGGCCGGCGACCCGCCCGGTACCGACCACGACGGTGACGGCGGCGGCGGTGCGCCGGCGGGCCCGCCCGGCACCGCGGGCGCCCACCCGGCCTCCGGCCCGCCGTCCCCCCGGCGCGCCCGCGCCCGCTGGGTCCCCGCCCTGCGCCACCGCCTCGTCAGCGCCCTGGCCCCCGAGGAGGGCGCCGCCGAGCCCGTCGTCGCCGGCCGCCTCACCGAGCGCGAGGCCCTGCAGGTCCTCGACGCCCTCGTGCGCATGGCCGAGGCGCTGCTGTCCTGCGGCGCCCCCGCCGCCGACGTCACCGCCCTGACCCTGCGCGCCGCCCACGGCGCCGGGCTGGCCAGCACCCAGGTCGACATCACCTTCACCGCCGTCACCGTCTCCACCGCCGCGGAGGAGCGCCCGCCGCTGACCACCGTGCGCGTCGTGCGGGCGCGCGCCACCGACTACTCGCGCCTGTCGCGCCTGTACGACCTCGCCCACGCCGCCGGCGACGGCCTGGACGCCGAGGAGGTCACCGCCCGCCTCAAGCGCGTCCTCAGCCAGCGCCGCCGCTACCGCCGCCGCGTGTCCACGGCCGCCGCCGTCGGCCTGGCCGTCTCCGTCGCCGTCCTCCTCGGCGGCGGCTGGGCCGTCGCGCTGGCCGCCGCCGCGACCACGGCCCTCATCCAGCTCGTCCTGGCCGCCGCCAACCGCCGCGGCCTGCCCGCCTTCTTCCAGCAGGTCGCCGGCGCCGCGATCGCCACGGCCGTGGCGCTGCTGCTGCTCGTGTGGGACCCGTTCCTGCCCGAGTGGGTCGGCGGCCTGCGCCCCTCCCTCGTCGTCGGCTCCGGCATCGTCGTCCTGCTGGCCGGGCTGTCCCTCGTCGGCTCCGCCGAGGACGCCATCTCCGGCTTCTACGTCACCGCCGCCGCGCGCGCCTTCGAGACGGTGCTGCTGACGACGGGCCTGGTCATCGGCATCGCCGGCAGCCTCGCCCTCGGCCAGCGCGCCGGCATCGGCCTGAACCTGTCGTTCTCGGCCACCGGCGGCTACCCGCTGGCCGTGGAGGCCGCGGCCGCCGGCTGCGCGGCGCTGACCTGGGCGGTGTCCGGCTACGCCGACGTGCGCGCCGTCGTCCTGTCCGGCCTCGTCGGGGCGCTGGCCTGGCTGACGTTCGCGGCCACCAGCGAGCTCGGGTTCGGGGCGCTGGCCGCCACCGGACTGGCCGCCCTCGTCGTCGGGCTGCTCGCCGAGGGCACCGCGTGGCGCTGGGGCGTGCCGGGCGTCGTGGTCTCCATCTGCGGCATCGTGCCGCTGCTGCCCGGCCTGGCGATCTACCGCGCCATCTACACGCTCGTCGGCGGCGGCACCTCCGCCGGCCTCGGCCTGCTCGTGGAGGCGCTCGGCACCGCGCTGGCGCTGGCCGCCGGGGTGACGCTGGGGGAGTTCTGCTCCCAGCCGCTGCGCCGGGAGTTCGACCGCGTCGAGCGGCTGGTGCGCCGGCGCTCGCTCAGCCGCAACTTCTGAGCGGCGGTCGGCGGACCCTCAGCGGCCGCCCGCGAGCAGCAGGTCGGCCAGCCGGGCGTCGGACTCCTCCTGCAGCTCCGGGTCGTGCACCGTCGCGGCGACCACCAGCTCCTGCGCGCCCGTGCGCTCCAGCAGGTCCGCCAGGCGCGGGCCCACCTCCTCCTCGGTGCCGTGGACCGTGGCCGCCAGCGCCTCCTCGACGGCGCGGCGCTCGCGCCCGGACAGGGCGGCCTCGTCGACCTCGCCGGGCGCCGGCAGGGGAGGGAACTCCCCGCGGGTGCGCGAGACCGCCAGCGACCACGCTTGCGGCAGCAGCTCGCGCCGCGCCCGCTGCGCGCTGTCGGCGACGAGGACGTCCAGCAGCAGCCCCGCCCGCGGTGCGCCGGGCCCCGCGAACGCCGCCCGGTAGCCGTCCAGGGCCGCGGCCGTCGCGGCCGGGTCGGCGCCGGCGGGCACGACGACGGGCAGCCCCAGCGCCGCCGCCGAGGCCAGCCCCGAGCGGGAGGCCAGCACGACGACCTCCGGCGGCCGCGGCACCGCCGGGCGCACCGTCACCGGCGAGCGCCCGCGCAGCAGGTCCAGCAGCTCGCGCAGGTCGTCGGCGAACCGGTCGGCGGCCTCCGGCGGCGTGCGCAGCGCCCGGCGCACCGGCGCGGTGAAGCCCACCGAGCGGCCCACGCCCAGCTCCACCCGGCCCGGGTGCAGCGCGGCCAGCACCGCGAACTGCTCGGCGACCACCAGCGGGGGGTGCTGCGGCAGCATGACGCCGCCGGAGCCGAGGCGGATCCGCGACGTGGCCGCCCCGACGGCCGCGAGCAGCACCGCCGGTGCCGGGCCGACCACCCCCGGCACGCCGTGGTGCTCGGCGACCCAGAACCCGTCGTACCCCAGCGCCTCCGCGGCCCGCGCGCGCCGGACCGTCGCGCGCACGGCCGCGGCGTCGTCCGCGCCGGTGCGGGTGCGCGAGCGGTCCAGCAGCACCAGGCCCGGGCGCGGGACGGGCGGCGTGGACGACGGCGTGGACGACGGCGTGGCGGGGGGCATCACTGGGCGCAACGCCCGGCGGGCGCCGGCGCGTCCCGCGGGCGAGCCGTCGCCGGTCGTGTCGGCGACGTCGGCTAGACAGGGGACGTGCTGCACGTCCACCGCTCCGCGAGCGCCGACGTCCTCGTCGCCGCCCTCGCGGACCTCCTGCGCGCCCCGGGCGCGGAGCAGGACCCGTTCGCCCCCGAGGTCGTCGCCGTCGGCGCGCGCGGCACCGAGCGCTGGGTCGCGCAGCGCCTGTCGCACCACCTCGGCGCGGGCGG
Source organism: Kineococcus terrestris (assembly GCF_041020755.1). Taxonomy (NCBI): domain Bacteria; kingdom Bacillati; phylum Actinomycetota; class Actinomycetes; order Kineosporiales; family Kineosporiaceae; genus Kineococcus; species Kineococcus terrestris. Next base: position 72,696 of record NZ_JBEUEI010000019.1, read on the forward strand.
GGGGGACGGCGCGGACGACGTCGTGGACGACGGCGTCTGCGCCGGCGTCGCGATGCCGGACCCGGCGCAGCTGCTCGACGACGCCCTGGCCGCGGCCGGGCCCGAGCACGCCGCCGCCGTCGAGGGCTGGCGGTCGTCCGCGGCCACGTGGCACGTGCTGGAGGTCCTCGACGACCTCGCCGGCCCCGCCGGTGCGGACGAGCGCTTCGCGGTGCTGCGCCACCACCTGCGCCCGGCCGACGGCGGCGGCCCGCCGCGCGTGCGGCGCCTCGCGGCCGCCGAGCGGATCGCCGGGCTGCTGGCCCGGTACGGCGCGGCCCGCCCGGCCCTGCTGGCCGGCTGGGCGCGCGGGGAGGACGGCCCGGTGCCCGCCGACCTGCGCTGGCAGCCGGAGCTGTTCCGCCGCGTGCGCGAGCGCGCCGGCGTCCCGCACCCGGCCGAGCTGCTCGGCCCCGCCTGCGAGCGGCTGCGCGCCGACCCCGGCGCGTCCGCCCTGCCCGAACGGTTCAGCGTCCTGGCCGTCACCCGGCTGGCGGCCGCGCGCCTGGCGGTGCTGGCCGCGCTCGCCGAGCACCGCGAGGCGCACCTGTGGCTGCACCACCCCAGCCCGGCGCTGTGGGAGGCCGTGCGCGCGGGCCTCGGCGCTCCCGGCGGTGTCCCGGTGCGCCGCGCCGAGCGCGAGGAGGCCGACCAGCGCGCCGCGCGCCACCCGCTGCTGCTGTCCCTGGCCCGCGACGTGCGCGAGCTGCAGGTGCGGCTGGCGCTGGCCGCCCCCGACCACGCGGACGTCCCGCACGACGAGCCCGTCGCACCGGCCGCCTCACCGGCCCTGTCGCCGGACGCGCCGCTGCTGGCGCGGCTGCGGGCGCAGCTGGCCGCCGACGAGGTGCCCGCCGACCCGCCGCCGCCGGCCGCGGGCGACCGGTCCGTGCAGGTGCACGCCTGCCACGGGCGCGCCCGGCAGGTGGAGGTGCTGCGCGAGGTGCTGCTGGGCCTGCTGGCCGACGACCCGACGCTGCAGCCGCGCGACGTCGTCGTCCTGTGCCCGGACGTGGAGGTCTTCGCGCCCCTGGTGGCTGCCGTGTTCGGCGCCGGCAGCCACCCCGGCGCCGCCCTGCGGGTCACCGTCGCCGACCGCTCGCCGCTGCAGACCAACCCGCTGCTGGGGGTGGCCACCCGCCTGCTCGCGCTGGCCGGCGGTCGCGTCGGGGCCACCGAGGTCCTCGACCTGGCCGGGCTGGAGCCCGTGCGCCTGCGCTTCGGCCTGGACGACGACGCCCTGGAGGGCCTGCGGGACTGGACGGTCGGCGCGGGCGTGCACTGGGGGCTGGGCGCCGGGCACCGCGACGCCTGGCAGCTGGGCCACCTCGCGCAGGGTTCCTGGCGCGCGGGGCTGGACCGCCTGCTGACGGGCGTCGCGGTCGGCGGCGCTGAGGACGGCGGGCTGCTGCTGGCCGGCGGCGACGGGGCCGTCGTGCCCCTGGACGACGTGGAGTCCAGCCGGGTCGAGCTGGCCGGCGTGTTCGCCGAGCTGCTGGACCGCCTGGAGACCGCCGTGCTGGACCTGTCGGGTGCGCGGCCCGTCGCCGACTGGTGCGACGCGCTGGCCGCGGCGGTGCTCGCGCTGACCGACGTGCCCCGCGACGGCGCCTGGCAGCAGGCGCAGCTGCGGCGCGAGCTGGCCGCCGTGCGCGACGAGTCCGCCCGCGCCGGCAGCGCGCCGGTGACGCTGGCCGACGTCACCGCCCTGCTCACCGCCCGCTTCGCGGGCCGCCCGCAGCGCGCCGGGTTCCGCACCGGCGCGGTCACCGTCTGCACGATGGTGCCGATGCGCGCCGTGCCGCACCGCGTCGTGGTGCTGCTCGGCCTGGACGACGGGGCCTTCCCCCGCGTCGTGCGCCCCGACGCCGACGACCTGCTGGCCCGCGACCCGCACGTGGGCGACCGCGACCCGCGCAGCGAGGACCGCCAGGTGCTCCTGGACGCCGTCGGCGCCGCCGGCCAGCACCTCGTCGTCCTGCACAGCGGCTGCGACGTGCGCACCGGGGCCCCGGTGCCGCCCGCGGTGCCGGTCGGGGAGCTGCTGGACGCCCTCGACGCCTGCGCCACCGTCCCCGGCGGCCGGGTCCGCGACCGCGTCCTCGTCCAGCACCCGCTGCAGCCGACCGACCCGCGCAACTTCGTGCCCGGCGCCCTGGGCGGCGAGCGCGCCGTCAGCTTCGACACCGCCGCCCACGCCGGCGCCCGGGCCGCCCAGCTGCCCCCGCGGCCGGTGCCCGCCCTGCTGCCGGCCGCCCTGCCGCCCCCGGGCGAGGACGAGCTGCGCGACCTCGACCTCGACGCGCTCGTGCAGTTCTGGCAGCACCCCGTGCGCGGGCTGCTGCGCCAGCGCCTGGAGGTCGGCGCGGCCGCGCGCGAGGAGGGGCCCGAGGACGCCCTGCCCGTGGCGCTGGACGGCCTGCGCGAGTGGGCGGTGGGGGACCGGGTGCTGCGCGCCCGGCTCGCCGGCACCGAGCAGGCCCGCGTCGCGCAGCTGGAGCGGGCCCGCGGGGACCTGCCGCCCGGTCTGCTGGGCACCGCCGTGCTGCGCCGGGTGGGCGAGCGCGCCGACCGGATCGCCGCCGCGGCGGCCGCGTGGGCGCCCGCGGCGGGGTCGCCGTCCTCGGTGGACGTCGAGGTCGACCTGCCCGGCGGCACCCGCCTGACCGGCGCGGTGCGCGGGGTGCGGGAGGTCGCCGGGGCCGCGGCGGGGGACGTGCCGGGCCCGGTCGCCCTGACCGTCACGTACTCCTCGGTGCGCGCCAAGCAGCGGCTGCGGGCGTGGGTGGAGCTGCTGGCGCTGTCCGCCGCCCACCCGGACCGGTCGTGGACCGCCGTCGTCGTCGGCCGCGGCGACCGCGACGGCGTGAGCACCACCGCGTTCGGCCCGGTGCCCGCCGGGGTGGCGCGCGAGCTGCTGGCCGACCTGGTCGCCCTGCGCCGGGTCGGCCTGTGCGTGCCGCTGCCCGCGCCGGTCGCCACCGCCGGCGCCTACGCGGCCGCCCGCGCCCGCGGCACGTCCACCGCCGCGTGCGAGGCCCTGGCCGCCAAGGAGTGGGTCTCGGGCTACAGCTGGCCGCGCGAGGACGCCGACGAGGAGCACCGCCTGGTCTGGGGCGAGTCCGCGCCGTTCACCGCGCTGCGCGACTGGCGCCCGCCGCCGGACGCCCCGCCCGGCACGCCCGGCGGCTTCGACGAGCTGTGCCGGCGCGTGTGGCAGCCGCTGCTGCGCACCCAGCGGACGTGGGCCGCGTGAGCGCCGGCACGACCCCGGCCGCGCCCGGTGACCTGTCGGGGGGCCTGGCGGGGGACGTCCCGGTGTTCGACCTGACCGGGCCGCTGCCGCGGGGCACCACCGTCCTGGAGGCCAGCGCCGGCACCGGCAAGACGTACACGATCGCCGGGCTCGTCACCCGCTACGTCGCCGAGGGCGCCGCCCGGGTCGAGGAGCTGCTGGTCGTCACCTTCGGCCGCGCCGCCACCGGGGAGCTGCGCAGCCGCGTGCGCGAGCGCCTGGTCGCCGCCCGCGACGCCCTGGCCGACCCCGCCGCCGCCCGCGGGCACCGCGACCCGGTGGTGCGCGCGCTCGCGCAGCCGGCCCCGGGCGCCGCGGGCGACGCGGGCGACGCGGAGGTCGCGCGGCGGCGCGCGCGGCTGGCGGCGGCCGTGGCCTCCTTCGACGCGGCGACCGTCGCGACGCTGCACCAGTTCTGCCAGCAGGTCCTGGGCGGGCTGGGCACCGGCGCGCACGTCGACCCCGGCGCCACCCTGGTGGAGGACCTGTCCGACGTCCTGGAGCAGGTCTGCGACGACCTGTACCTGCGCTTCGCCGGCTACGCCGAGCGCACCGGCGCCGCGGGCGTCCCCTTCGACCGCGACGCCGCGCTGGCCGTGGCGCGCGCCGCCGTCGCCCACCCCGGCGCGCGGCTGGAACCGGCGGCGCGCGTGCCCGGCTCGCCCGCGGACCTGCGGGTGCGCTTCGCCGCGGCCGTGCGCGCGGAGGTGCAGCGGCGCAAGGAGTCCCAGCGGGCGCTGAGCTTCGACGACCTGCTCGCGCTGCTGGGCGGGGCCCTGGCCGACCCGGTGACCGGGCCCGTGGCGCGCGAGCGGCTGCGCAGCCGCTACCGCGTCGTGCTGGTCGACGAGTTCCAGGACACCGACGGCGTGCAGTGGGAGGTGCTGCGCCGGGCGTTCCACGGGCACGTGCCGCTGGTGCTCATCGGGGACCCGAAGCAGGCGATCTACGCCTTCCGCGGCGCGGACGTGCGCACCTACCTCGAGGCCGCGGGCGCCGCCGACGCCCGCGCCACCCTGGGCACGAACTTCCGCAGCGACCCGGCCCTGCTGGAGGGCGTGCAGGGCCTGCTGCGCGGAGCGGTGCTGGGCGAGGAGGGCATCGTCGTGCGCGAGGTGCGCGCCGCGCACGCGGTCGCGGCGCTGCTGCCCGAGGACCCGGCGCCGGTCCAGCTGCGCGTGCTGCCCCGCACCGGGCTGCCCACCACCCGCGCCCAGGGCCTGCCCGCGGTGGGCGCGGTGCGCGCCGCGGTCGCCGCGGACGTCGCCGAGCAGGTGGTGGACGTGCTCACCTCCGGCGCGCGGGTGCGCCGCCCCCGCGACGACGCCGCCGCCCGGTCGCGGCCGCTGACCCCCGGCGAGGTGGCCGTCCTCGTGCGCACCCGCCCGCAGGCGGTCCTCGTGCAGGAGGCGCTGCGCCGGCGCGGGGTGCCGTGCGTGCTGGCCCGCGGGCCGAGCGTGTTCGGCACGCCCGCGGCGCGGGACTGGCTGTGCCTGCTGGAGGCCCTGGAGCAGCCCCACCGGGCGCCCCGGGTGCGCCGGCTGGCGCTGTCGTCGTTCGTCGGCGCCGACGCCGCGCGGCTGGCCGCCGACGGTGCCGCGCTGACCGACGCGCAGGCCGAGCGGTTGCGCGCGTGGGCGCCGGTGCTGGCCGCGCGCGGGGTGGCCGGGCTGTTCGCCGCGGTGGCCGAGGAGCAGCGGCTGGCCGAGCGGCTGCTGGCCGTCGAGGGCGGTGAGCGGCTGCTGACCGACCTGCGGCACATCGCCGAGACCCTGCACGCCGAGGCGCTGCGGCTGGGCCTGGGCCTGGCCAGCCTGCTGTCGTGGCTGCGCGCGCGCGTCGAGGAGGCGGCCGGCGACCTGGACCAGGAGCGCTCGCGCCGCCTGGACACCGACCGGGCGGCCGTGCAGGTCGCGACCGTGCACGCCAGCAAGGGCCTGGAGTTCGAGGTCGTCCTCGTCCCGTTCGCCTGGGACGAGCCGTCCGGCGGCCCGCGCGACCGCCTGCCGGTGGCCCACGGCCCCGACGGCGCCCGCGTCCTGCACGTCGGCGGGCCCGGCAGCCCCGGGCTGGCCGAGGTCTGCGCGGCCGAGGACGCCGAGCAGGCCGGGGAGGAGCTGCGGCTGCTGTACGTGGCGCTGACCCGCGCGGTCTCGCGCCTGCACGTGTGGTGGGCGCCGGCCTCGACGACCCCGGGCAGCCCGCTGCACCGGCTGCTGCTCGCCGACGACCCGGCGCACCCGCCGCGGACGCTGCCGGTGCCGGGCGACGGGGAGGTGCTGGCCCGCCTCGGCGCCTGCGCGCGCCCCGGCTCCGGGGTGCGGGTGGTGCCCGTCGACCCGCCCGGCACCGCGACGTACACGCCGCCGCGCGAGGAGGTCGCGGCCCTGGCGCCCGCCTCCTTCGACCGCGACCTCGACACGACGTGGCGGCGGACCTCCTACTCGGGCCTGACCCGCGCCGCGCACGAGGCCGCCCACCCGGCCGGCGGCGCGCCGGGCCTCCTGCCGGCCACGTCCCCGCGGCCGGTCCCGTCCGTCGCCAGCGAGGTCGAGCGCGGTGCCCGCGACGACGAGGGCGACGTCGAGGACGCCGGCACCGCCGCCCGCCCCGCCGGCGCCCGGGAGGAGGCGTGGCACGCCGTGCCGTCCCCGATGGCCGACCTGCCCGGCGGCGCGGGCTTCGGCACGGTCGTGCACGGCGTGCTGGAGCACTTCGACCCCGCCGCGCCCGACCGCCGCGCCCACCTGGCCGCCCTGGCCCGCGCCCAGGACGCCGGCGCGCTCGCCGAGCCGTTGGCCGACGCGCTGCCCGCCGCCCTGGCCACCCCGCTGGGCCCGCTCGCCGGCGGCGTCGCCTGGCAGGACGTCCCCGTGGCCGACCGCCTCGCCGAGCTGGAGTTCGAGCTGCCGCTCGCGGGCGGCGACCGCGCCGGCCAGCGCGCGGACCGGGACGGGTCGCCGCCGCGCCTGGGCGAGGTCGCGGGCCTGCTGCGCCACCACCTGGGCGCCGACGACCCCGTGCGCCCCTACGCCGAGGCGCTCCAGGAGCCGGTGCTGGCCGCCGAGGTGGTCTCCGGCTACCTCACCGGCTCGATCGACGCCGTGCTGCGGCGCGGGGCGGGCGCCTCGGCGCGCTACCTCGTCGTCGACCACAAGACCAACCGGCTGGCCGGGCCCGGTGAGGCGCTCACCGCCTGGCACTACCGCCGCGCCGCGCTCGACGAGGCCGTGCGCGAGGCGCACTACCCGCTGCAGGCGCTGCTGTACTGCGTGGCGCTGCACCGCTTCCTGCGCTGGCGCCAGCCCGGCTACGACCCGGAGGTCCACCTCGGCGGGGTCCTGTACCTGTTCCTGCGGGGCATGTGCGGGCCCGGCGTGGAGGCCGAGCCCGGCCAGGCGCCGCCCGGGGTGTGGTCGTGGCGACCGCCCGCGGCCCTCGTGCTGGACCTGTCCGACCTGCTCGCCGGGAGGCGCCCGTGACCACCGCCCCCCTCCTCGCGGCCGCCGCCCCGGGCGGCACGCCGGCCGTGCCCGGTGCCGCCCCGGTCGAGCCGGACCGCGCCGCGCGCCTGGCGCTGCGCGCCACGGGCGCGCTGCGCCGCCTCAACGACCTCGGGGTGCTGCACGCGGCCGACGTGCACGTGGCGACCCGCCTGGGGGCGGTGTGCGGGGAGGACGACGAGCGCGTCCTGCTGGCCGCCGCGCTGGCCGTGCGCGCGCTGCGGCAGGGCTCGGTGGTGCTGCGGCTGGCCGACGTCGCCGCCTCCGTGGTGGCCGAGGACACCGACGACACGGGCCAGGCGCGGGCCGTCGAGGTCGACTGGCCGGAACCGGGCGCCTGGGCCGCCGCCGTGCGCGGCAGCCGCATGACCGCGCCCGGGCAGCCGGACGGGACGGCCGGCGGGGGCGAGGCCGCCGGGACCGCGCCGCCGCTGCGCTGGCACGAGGGCGGGATCTGGCTGGACCGCTACTGGCGGCAGGAGGTCGCCGTCGCCGACGACCTGCGCCGGCGCGCCGCGCGGGTGCCGGACCTGGACGCCGGCGCGGCCCGCGACGTGCTGGCCCGCCTGTGGCCGGGGGAGGCGGCGCACGACCAGCGCCTGGCCGCCGCGGTCTGCCTCACCTCCGGCGTCGCGGTCCTCGGCGGCGGCCCCGGCACCGGCAAGACGACCACCGTGGCGCGCCTGGCGGCGGCCCTGCGCGCGCTCGCGCCCGCCGGGTCCCCGCCGCGCGTGGCGCTGGCCGCGCCCACCGGCAAGGCCGCCGCCCGGCTCACCGAGGCCGTCACCACCGCCGCGCGCGACGACCCCGACGGGGTGTTCACCGCTGAGGACGCCGCCTTCCTCGGCGGTCTGCGGGCCTCCACGCTGCACCGGCTGCTGGGGATGCGGCCCGGGTCGGTGCGCGCCCGCTACGACGCCGAGCACCGCCTGCCGCACGACGTCGTCGTCGTCGACGAGGCGTCGATGGTCGGGCTGGGGGTGGTCGCCCGGCTGCTGGCCGCCCTGCGCCCGACCGCGCGCCTCGTGCTCGTCGGCGACCCCGACCAGCTGGCCTCGGTGGAGGTGGGCGCCGTCCTGGCCGACCTCGTCGCCCCGGCGCGCGCGGTGCCGCGCAGCGCGGCCTCCACGGCCCGGCTCGTGCGGGTGGTGCCCCACGACGTGCCGCACGACCCGCCTCCGGACCCGCCCCGCGACGCGGAGGTCCCGGCCCCGGGCGCGGCCGCACCGGTCCCGGACGCCGGGGCGGGCGGGTCGGTCGCCGACGGGGTCGTCCTGCTGCGCACGACGCACCGCTTCGCCGAGGGCGGCGCCATCGCGGCGCTGGCGGCGGCGGTGCGCGAGGGCGACGCCGAGGCGGCGCTGCGGGTGCTGCGCTCCGGCGAGAGCGCCGTGGAGTTCCACGAGGTGCCCGAGGACGAGCCGGTGGCGGGACCGCCGCTGGAGGCCGTGCGCGCGGAGGTCCTCGAGCGCGTCGCGGCCGTCGTGGCCGCCGCGCGGGCCGGGGACGCGGACGGCGCGCTGGTCGCGATGGACGCCCACCGGGTGCTGTGCGCGCACCGGCGCGGCCCGCGCGGGGTGGCGCACTGGACGGCGCTGGCGCACCGCTGGGCGGTCGAGGAGGTCGGGGTGCGGCCCCGTCCTGACGGCCGCTACGTCGGCATGCCGGTCCTGGTGACGGCCAACGACCCGGCGACGGGGGTCTTCAACGGCGACACGGGTGTCGTCCTGGAGCGCGCCGGTGCGGGCGGCGGGCGCGCGGGCGACCTCGTCGTCGCGGTCGCGCGGGGCAGCGGCCCGCAGCTGGTGCCGCTGTCGCGGCTGGCGGACCTGGACGTCCTGCACGCCATGACGGTCCACCGCAGCCAGGGCTCGCAGTTCGCGGCCGTCACCGTGGTCGCGGCGCCGGCGACCTCCCCGCTGGCGACGCGGGAGATGCTCTACACGGCGCTGACGCGGGCGCGGGCGCGGGTGCGGCTCATCGGCTCGGCGGAGGCCGTCGAGGCGGCGGTGCGCCGACCCCTGGCGCGGGCCTCGGGCCTGGCCGACCGGCTGCGCTGACCGGCACCCGCCCTCCGGCCGGTGCGGGCCCGGACGCGCAGGAGGGGGGGGGGGGGGGGGGGGGGGGGGGGGCCGGGGGCGCCCGTGGCGGGGGGGCTAGCCCCACGGGTCGTTTGTGGG
>NZ_JBEUEI010000001.1:0-306080 GCF_041020755.1 Kineococcus terrestris
GGCTGGTGGTTGAGCCCCGGCCCAGCCGCCGGGTGGGGGCGGGGGGGGGGGGGCGGTCCGGGGGGGGGGCGGGGGGGGGCCGCCGGCCCCACCCCGTCGCGCTGACCCTGCTGTCGCTGGCGGTGGCGGTGGTCTGGGCGTACGACACGGCGCTGTGGCTGGCGCTGCTGACGCTGGCGGTGCGCCGCCGCGACCGCCTGCTCGTGCTGCTCGGCGTGGCCGGGGCGCTGGCGTCGGTGAGCGCGGCCCTGCGCGGCGCGACGACGGGCAGCACGACCGCGGCGGCCCTGTTCGCGCTGCTGGGCACGGGCCTCGCCGTGTCGGTGGGCGCGTTCGTGGGGGCCCGCCGCGACCTGGTGGCCAGCTGGCGCGAGCGCGCCGAGCGGGCCGAGAGCGAGTACGCGCTGCGCGCCGAGCAGGCGCGGCTGGCCGAGCGCACCCGCATCGCCCGCGAGATGCACGACGTCCTGGCGCACCGCATCTCCCTGGTGGCGCTGCACGCCGGCGGCCTGGAGGTGCGCCCGGACGTGGGCCCGGAGCAGGTGGAGGCGACGGCGGCGACGATCCGCGAGACGGCCCGCACCGCGCTGGAGGACCTGCGCCGGGTGCTGGGGGTGCTGCGCACGCCGGGGACGGCCGGCACGACGGAGCTGGCGCCGCAGCCGACGCTGGTGGACGTGCGCCGCCTGGTGGAGTCCACCCGGGAGGCGGGCGTGGCCGCGCGGTTCCGCACCGACGTGCCCGTGCACGCGCAGGTGCCGCCGGAGCTGGGCCGCACCGTCTACCGGGTGGTGCAGGAGGCGCTGACGAACGTCCACAAGCACGCGCCGTCGGCGCCCACGGTCGTCACGGTCTCCGGCGAGGTGGGCGGCGAGCTGGTCGTGGCCGTGGTCAACGAGCGGCCCACCGGCCCGGGCAGCGCGCTGCCGGGGGCGGGTTCGGGGCTGGTCGGGCTGGCGGAGCGCGTCGGGCTGGCCGACGGCACGATCACCAGCGGGCCGGAGCCGGACGGCGGGTTCGCGGTGCGGGCGCGGCTGCCCTGGCCGTGGCCGGACGGCGCCCGGCCCGGGACGGCGGCGGCGCGGGCCGCGTGGACGCCGCCGGATGCGAGGATCACAGCCACCCGGGCGGGCGGCGCTGCGAGCCCCCGCCACGACGGACGGAGCCAGGCGTGACGAGCGGCGCAGGACCCAGGCCCACCCGCGTGCTGCTGGTGGACGACGACGCGCTCGTGCGCGCCGGGCTGCGGATGATCCTGTCCAGCGCGGAGGACCTCGAGGTCGTCGGCGAGGCGGAGAACGGGGCGCAGGCCGTGGAGGGCGTGGCCGCGCACCACCCGGACATCGTGCTCATGGACGTGCGGATGCCGGTGATGGACGGGCTGTCGGCGGCGCAGCAGATCACCGCGCGCCCGCAGGCGCCGGCGGTGGTGATGCTGACGACGTTCGACCTGGACGAGTACGTCTTCCAGGCGCTGCAGGCGGGCGCGACGGGCTTCCTGCTCAAGGACACCCCGCCGCGCGAGCTGGTGGCGGCGGTGCGGGTGGTGGCCTCGGGCGAGGCGATGCTGTCGCCGACGGTGACCCGCCGCCTGGTGGGGCACTTCGCCGCCGACGCGGTGAACCCCCGCCGGCGCGAGGCCGCGCAGCGGCTGAAGACGCTGACCGAGCGCGAGCGCGAGGTGCTGGGCGCGGTGGGCCGCGGCCTGTCGAACGCCGAGATCGGCCGGGAGCTGTTCATGAGCGAGGCGACGGTGAAGACGCACGTCTCGCGCCTGCTGACGAAGCTCGACGCGCACAACCGCGTGCAGGTGGCGATCGTCGCCCACGACGCGGGCCTGCTCGACGGGACCCCCTGACCCCTGCCCTCTCTCTCCCTCCCCGCCGTGATCATGGACGGTTGAGCGTCGCACCATCCATGATCACGGCAAGGGTCGGGGCGGCGGGAGACCGGCTCAGCGCACGACGGCGATCGCGAAGCCGTCCCAGCCCTTGGCGCCCACGGTCTGCACGGCCGTGGCGTCCAGGCGCGGGTCCTCCCCCAGCGCCTGCAGGAACCGCCGCGCGCCGGTGACCGCCGGGTCGTCGCTGCCGGCGTCGGCGACGCGGCCGTCGCGCACGACGTTGTCCCCGACGATCAGCGACCCGGGCCGGACCAGCCGCAGCGCCCGCTCCAGGTAGTCGGGGTTGCCCTGCTTGTCGGCGTCGAGGAAGACGAGGTGGAAGGGCGCGGCGCCCTCGGCGACGAGCGCGTCGAGGGTGTCCAGCGCGGGCCCGACGCGCACGTCCACGACGTCGGCCACCCCGGCCCGCTCGAGGTTGCGCCGGGCGACCTCGGCGTGGCGGGGGTCGAGCTCGCACGTGACGACCCGCCCGCCGGGCGCCAGGCCGCGGGCCAGGTGGACGGTGCTGTAGCCGCCGAGGGTGCCGACCTCCAGGACGCGGCGCGCGGCGACGGCGCGCGCCAGCACGGTCAGCAGCGCCCCCTGCAGCGGTGACACGTCGATCTCGGGCAGCCCGGCGGCCTGGTTCTCGTCGAGGACCTGCTCGAGGACCTCGTCCTCGCCCAGCAGCGTCCCGGCCAGGTACTCGTCCACGTCCTCCCACGCGCTCACGGCCCCATGCTGCTCCACCCGGTGGGCGCCGGTCACCCGGGAGGGTGAGGAGCCGGTCACCGCGTCGACACGCCGCGCGACGGCGCGCACGATCTCAGGGTGCACGTGCGCAGGGCGGCCGACCGGGCCGAGTGGGACGGGTTCCTGGACGGGCGGGCGGCGACCACGCCGTTCCACCGCTGGGACTGGCTGTCGACGCAGGCGGAGCTGCACGGGTGGCGCTTCGAGCCGCTCCTCGTGGAGCGCTCGGGGTGGGTCGTGGGGGCGGTGCCGCTGCTGCTGACGCGGCGCGGGCCGGTGTGGCGGGCGGCGCCGGTGCCGTTCCCGTACGCGGGGCCGGTGGTCCTGGACGGCGAGCTGGGCGACGTGCTGGGAGCGCTGGCGGGCTGGTCGCGCCGGCACGGCGTGGTGGGCGCGCGCCTGGACCTGCCGCCGCAGGCCCCGGCGGACCCGCAGGTGCTGCGCGCCGTGCACGCCTCCGTGGAGCTCGGGGAGACGTTCGTCGTGGACCTGGCCCCGGGCGGCGTGCTGCAGGACGAGGAGACGGCGCTGCGGCAGCTGCACAAGTCCGCCCGCCGCACCCTGCGGCACACCGAGCGCGACGGGCTGCGCGTGGAGGACGCCGGCGAGTGGCAGGTCGTGGCGTGGCTGCCGGACCTGCTGGAGCAGGTCTACGCCCACCACGGCGAGCCCTGCCCGTACCCGCCGGGGGTGGGGCGGACGGTGTGGCAGCTGCTGCGCGCCCGCCCGGAGACCGCGCGCGCGCGGGCCGCGGTCACCGCGGACGGGGAGCCGGCGGGCCTGCTGGTCTCGCTCGCGGAGGGCGACACGGTCTACGAGTGGGCGGGCGGCAGCTTCGCGGCGGGCCGGCGCGCGGGCGCGGAGGTGGCGCTGCACGCGGACCTGGTGCGCTGGGCGGTGGCCCGCGGGTACCGGCGCGTCGACCTGGTCGGCTCGGTCGACGAGGGCGTGCGCCGCTTCAAGCGGTCGCTGGGCGGGCGCTCGGCGACGTTCCAGATGGCCTCGCAGTCGGCGAACCCGCTGTGGCGGGCGGCCCGGCAGGCGCGGGAGCTGCTGCCCCGCGCCTCCTGAGGGAGCTGTCGGGGACGGCCGACAGGATGGGCCGGTGCCCCCGGCCCCCGCCCCCCTCGCGCTCGTCGCCCTGGACGGGCTGGCGGTGCTCGCCGGGGACGGGGACGCGCAGGTGGTCCACGGCGGGCCGGACGCGCTGGCGGCGGCGGTGGCCGCGCGGGAGGCGGACGGGCCGCGCTGGGTGCTGTGGTCCGCGCGCGGGGCGGCGCCGCTGGTGGGCGCGGGGCTGCACCTGGCCCGCGCGCACGACCTGGCCGCGGTGCACCGGCTGCTGCACGGCGGTGGGCGGGAGGACCCGGCGACGGTGCACGCGGCCGCGCACGGCCTGCCCGAACCGCCGGAGCCCTCGCGCCGCCCGCGCCCCGCGCACGGCACGGGCCTGCTGGAGCTGGACCTCGACGGCGGGGGCGGCGGCGACGGGCCGGTGGGCCCGGACGGCGCCCTCACGGCGGCGTGGACGTCGGGGCGCGCGCTGGCCGCGGACGAGCCCGCCGCCGTGCGCGCAGAGCGGGCGCTCCGGTGGGCGCAGCTGGCGCTGGAGGTGGCCGCCCGGCAGCGCGCGGCGCTGGACGGGCACGCCCTGTCCACGGCGTGGTCGGAGTCGGCGGCCGCGCTGCTGGCCGTGGAGCTGGAGGTGACGGGCCTGCCGGTGGACGTGCGCGCCGCCGAGGAGCTGCTGGGCGCCCTGGTGGGTCCGCGCCCGCGCTCGGAGGCCGAGGAGCGCGCCGCCCGCGCCGCGCGCGACGCCCCGGTGCTGGCGGCGCTGGGCGTCGAGCCGGGCGCGGTGGACCTGCGCTCGCCGGCCGCGGTGCTCGCGGCGCTGCGCGCGCGGGGCGTGGACCTGCCGGACACCCGCTCGTGGCGGCTGGAGCGGCTGACCGCGGACCCGGCGACGGGCCGGCTGGCGCGGGCGCTGCTGCACCACCGGCGCGCCGAGCGGGTGGCGACGACGTACGGGTACGCGTGGCTGGACGCGCACGTGGGCGCCGACGGGCGGCTGCGGGGGCGCTGGTCGGCGGCCGACGCGGCCGCGGGGCGGATGACGGCGCAGGCGGGCCTGCACAACCTGCCCGCGGAGCTGCGCCCGGTGGTGGCCGCCGAGCCGGGGCACGTGCTGGTGCGCGCGGACCTGGGGCAGGTGGAGCCGCGGGTGCTGGCCGCGGTCTCCGGCGACGAGGGCCTGCTGCGCGCCACCGCCGACGAGGACCTGTACGCGCCCGTGGCGGCGGCGCTGGGGGTGGACCGGCCGACGGCGAAGGTGGCGGTGCTGGCGGCGATGTACGGGCAGACGTCGGGGGCGGCGGGCCGGGCGCTGGAGCGGATGGAGCGCGCCTACCCGCGGGCGCTGGCGCACCTGCGCGCCGCGGAGGCCGCGGGCCGGGAGGGCCGCTCGGTGCGCACGCACGGCGGGCGGCTGGTGCGCACGGGCGGGGCGCCGGCCGCCTCGGCGGAGGCGGTGGCCGCGCGCGGGCGGTTCGCCCGCAACGCCGTCGTGCAGGGCTCGGCGGCGGAGCTGTTCAAGGCGTGGGCGGTGACGGTGCGCGCCGGGCTGGCGGGCACCGGCGGGCGGGTGGTGCTGTGCCTGCACGACGAGCTGCTGCTGCACGTGCCGGAGGCGGACGCCGCGCGGGCGGTGGCGCTGCTGGAGCGGGCGCTGACGGCCGCCGCGGGGTGGTGGGCGCCGGGCAGCGGGGCCCGGTTCGTCGCCGAGGCGTCGGTGGTGCGGCGCTGGTCGGAGGTGTGAGAGGTAGGTTAGCCTCACCTCCGGTTCCCGGCGGTCGACCCGCGCCGGGACCGTTCCCGTCGGCGCGACGACCCGTCGCCCCACCCGCCCGGAGGCGCCCGTGCTGTCCCGCCGCTCCCTGCTGCTCGGCTCCGCCGCCCTCGCGGGCCTGACCGCGTGCGGGGAGCAGCGCGCGACACCCCCGGGCGCCGTCGCCGCGGCGGCGGGCGGTTTCCCGCGGACGGTGCGGCACGAGCTCGGGGAGACGGAGGTGCCCGCCGCGCCGCAGCGCGTCGTCTGCGGCACCGACGGCGGCGAGCTGTGCTCGCTGCTCGCGCTGGGCGTGCGGCCGGTCGGCTTCGGCCAGCGCAACGACCCCCTGCGGCCCTGGGTGCGCGACCTCGCGGCCGGTGTGGAGACCTACCCCCTGGCCAGCGGCGAGACGAACTTCGAGCGCCTGGCGGTCTGGCAGCCGGACCTGCTGCTCGTGCAGGACGGTTTCGCCACCGACGAGACGATGCCCCTCTACTCCGCGATCGCCCCCACCGTCGCCACCAGCTTCATCGACTGGCGCGAGAACCTGCGCCAGGTGGCCGCGGCGGTGGGGAGGGAGGAGCGGGCGCAGGAGCTGCTGGGCGAGCGGGACGCGGCCGTCGCGGCGCTGGCCGCCGGGATGCCCGCGGAGGCGCGGGGCCTTCGCGTGCAGGCCCTGACCGCGTTCCCCGACGGCAGCGTCTACCTGCTCAACAGCGATTCCCCGCTCGGGAAGGCCGCCGCCGCCCTCGGCCTGGCGCCGCTGCCCGCCCCGGACACCGCGGGCGAGGCGGTGAACCTCCTGTCCGCGGAGAACGTCCCCCTGGCGGACGGCGACCTGCTGCTGCTGCTGAACTTCGGCCCGGAGACCGACGGGACCCCGGAGCTGAAGGCCTCGGACGTCTTCCGGTCGCTGGAGGTCGTCCGCGCCGGAGGGGTCGTCGACGTCCGCGAGGACGATTCCCACCGGTTCTACTTCGACTCCGTCCTGACCGTCGAGCCCAACACCCGGCTCCTCGGCGAGATCGTCACCGCCGCGGTGCGCTGACCCCGGCCCGGCTGCCCGGCTAGTCGTCCGCGCTGCGCCGCAGCCGCTTCACCTCGCCGCGGCGCTTCTTGCCGTCCAGGCGGCGGCGTTGCGAACCGCGGGTGGGCCGGGTGGGCCGGCGGGCGCGCGGGCCGGGGGCGACGGCCTCGGCGAGCAGGGCGGCCAGGCGCTCGCCGGCGGCGCGGCGGTTCTGCAGCTGGGAGCGGTGCTCGGCGGCCACGACGGTGAGGACGCCGCCGGACAGGCGGCCGGCGAGGCGCTGCAGGGCCCGCTCGCGCAGCGGCTCCGGCAGCGCGGTGGAACGGGCGACGTCGAAGGACAGCTCGACGCGGCTGTCGGTGGTGTTGACGCCCTGACCGCCGGGGCCGCCGGCGCGCGAGAACCGCACGCCCAGCTCGCTCGCGGGGACCGTCAGCCGCGGCCCCACCCGGATGTCCTCGCCCACGACGGGGTGCAACGCGCGCGGCGGGCGGCGGCTTCCCGGCGGGCTGTCAGCTCCGCCGCGCAGGACCTTCCCCCGCCCGCGCACCGTCCCTACCGTGTCGCTGGTGAGCGCGCCGCTGGTCCTCGTCCCCGGGTTCTGGCTGGGCGCGTGGGCGTGGGACGAGGTGGCCGCCGCCCTGCGCGCCGCGGGCCACGACGTCACCGCGCTGACCCTGCCGGGCCTGGAACCGGACCACCCCGACCGGGGCGCGGTGCGGATCGCCGACCACGTCGGGGCGGTCGCCGCGGCCGTGGCGGACGCCGCGGACCGCACGGGTGAGCGCGCGGTGCTGGTGCTGCACAGCGGCGCGGGCTTCCCCGGGTACGCGGCCACCGACCGGGTCGCGGACCGCCTCGCGGCCGTCGTCTACGTCGACTCCGGCCCGGGCACGGGCGCGCTGGGCGAGGGGTTCCCGGACGCCGAGCACCCGCTGCCCCCGGACGAGGAGCTGGAGGCCGACGGCAGCAGCCTGGCGGGGCTGTCGCCGCAGCAGCGGGCGGAGTTCCGCCGCCGGGCGGTGCCGGAGCCGGGGGCCGCGCTGCGCGAGGCGCCGCCGCTGGGCGACGGTTCCCGGCGCGGCGTCCCGACGACGGTCGTGTGCTGCTCGATGACGTCCCGGCAGGTGCGGGACCTGGTGGCGCAGGGGGTGCCGTTCCTCGCGGGCCTGACCGAGCTGGAGCACCCGGCGTACGTGGACCTGCCGACGGGGCACTGGCCGATGTGGTCGCGCCCGGGCGACCTCGCGGAGGTCCTGGCGCGCGTCGCCGACGGCGGCTGAGGCTCACGCGGCGGCGAGGAACCGCTCCGTCAGCCGGGCGGTCTCGGCGGCGCCGGAGCCGTACCAGAGCAGGTGGCTGAGGGCCGGGCTCTCGGCGAGGACGGCGCCGGGCACGAGCGCGGCCCACCGCTCGGCGTGGGCGAAGCGCACCTGCCCGTCGGTGCGGGAGGCGACGACGAGCGCCGGCACGCGCACCGCCCGGGCCGGGCCGGGGTCGACGCGCTCGCGCAGGTCGGCGGCGAACCCGGCGCCGGAGCGCATGCGCGAGAGCACGTCCACGAGCTCGGCGCGCTCGGCGCCGGTCAGGTCCGCGAGGACCCGCCCGGCCGGCAGGGTGGACAGCGGCCCGAGCACCGAGCGCAGCCCCGCGCCGGGGAACCGCCGCAGGAACGCCCCGCTCGCCGCCCACGTGGCGGCCTCGGTGCGGGGGGTGAACGCGACCCGCGCGGCGATCCGGGCGGCGCCGTCGGGGAAGGGCAGGTCGGCGCGCGCGGAGTGCAGGACGAGGGAGCGCACGAGGCCGGGGTGGCGGGCGGCGAGGGCGACGGCGGTGGGCCCGCCCGCGGACACGCCGACGACGGCGCGCAGCGTCCCCGTCCCGGTGCGCTCGCACAGCTCGGCGAGGGTGTCGGCGAAGGCTTCCGGGCCGGGTCCGGCGGCCGGGGCGGTGCGCCCGTAGCCGGGCCGGGAGGGCACGAGGAGGCGGTGCCCGGCGGCGAGGAACGCGGCCTCCCCCAGCGGCAGCCCGGCGCGGAAGTGCCCGCCGTGCAGGAGCAGGACGACGTCGGCGCCGCGAGGCCCGGCGAACCGGAGCTCCACGTCGCCGCGGTCGCAGCGCACCACCCGCGTCGGTTCGTCCGGCACCGGTCCCCCTCCCCCGCGCCGGCCCGGGCGGGCGGCTGCGGGGGCAGTCTGCCCCGGCGGGGGTCAGCCGAGGGGCCCGGTGTCGAACAGGACGCGGATCTCCTCGATGCGGCCGGCGCGCACGCGCGAGGAGTTCACGGTCGGCACGACCACGCCACCGGTGCGGGTCATGTCGTACCAGGTCACCACCTCCTCGCCCTCGGCGACCTGGCGGACGACGTCGATGCGCTCGACGCTGCCGGCCATCGCGCGCAGGCCCTCCAGGCACGGCCCGCGCCCGGCCAGGGACCCGCCGGGCCCGGTGAACACGACGTCATCGGCGAGCAGCCGCTCCAGCGTCGCGAGGTCGCCGTCCTGCCAGGCGGCGAGGTACGCGGTGGCGACGGCGCGGGCCGTCGCGGCGGGGTCGCCCGGGGTCGTGGTCGGGGTCGTGGTCGGGGTCGTGGTCGTCTCGTCGGTGGTGTCCACGCCTCCACCGTGCCCCCGGGCAGCCCAGACGTCCACGACCGGTTCGTGACCGCTGCCATAACCTCCCGGTATGGAGCTGCGGCAGCTGGAGCACTTCGTGGCGGTGGTCGACGGGGGTGGGTTCACGGCGGCGGCCGCGCACCTGCGGGTGGCGCAGCCCGGGGTGAGCGTGCAGGTGCGCAAGCTGGAGCGGGAGGTCGGCCAGCCGCTGCTGGAGCGCACCCCGCGCGGGGTGCGGCTGACCGCCGCGGGCGAGGCCGCGCTGCCGCACGCGCGGGCGGCGCTGGCCGCGGCGGCCGCGGTGCGCGAGCACGTGGCCGAGCTGAGCGGCCTGCTGCGCGGCAGCCTGCGGGTGGGGTTGCTGCTGGCCTCGGCCCCCGAGCCGTTCACCGGGGTGCTGCGCGCCTTCCGCGAGCGCGCCCCCGGGGTGGAGCTGACGGTCGTGGAGGCCGACGCAGCGGCGCTGCAGCGGGCGGTCCTCGACGGCTCGCTGGACGTGGCCTGGGTCGCCACGGGCCCGGGCACCCCGGCCGGGCTGACGGGTCAGGTGCTGGCCGAGGAGGAGGTCGTGGCGGTGCTGGCGGCGGGCGCGCTGCCGCCGCGGCGGCGCACGACACCCCTGGTGGACCTGCTGGAGCACCCGCTGGTGTGCCCGCCGCGCGGTGGCGGGATCCGCGCGGTGCTGGAGGAGGCGTGCGCGGCGGCGGGCCTGGTGCCGCGGGTGGCGGTGGAGGCCAGCTCGCCGGCCACGGCCGTGGAGCTGGCCGCCGGCGGGCTGGGGGCGGCGCTGGTGCCGGCCTCGCTGGCCGCGGGGCTGGACCCGGCGCGCTGCGGGGTCCTGCGGGTCGTGCGCCCGGCGCTGCGGGCGCGGGTGCAGCTGGTGCGCCGGGCCGGGACGCCCGCCGCGCCCGCGGTGCGCGAGTTCTGGCGGCTGGCGCGCGCGGCGGGCTGAGGCGCCCGGACGCGCGGCCGCCGCCCCGCGTCGTGCGACGCGGGACGGCGGCCGGACGGTCGAGCGGGGGTCAGTCCTCGTCGCCGTCGGAGAACAGCTCGGTGCGGAAGCCCTGCTGCGGGACCTCCTCGCGCACCTCGAAGGTGTGCGTCTCGCTGTAGGTGCGCCCGAGGTGGTCGGTGACCGTCACCTCGGCGCTGTGCACGCCGAGCGCGAGGTCGGCGGGCAGCTGGTAGCGCCACAGGTGCGTGGTGCGGTCGGCGACGTTGTTGCCGGGCTGGGCCGGGCCGGGGCCGTAGGTGTTCCCGGCGTACAGCTCGAAGCCCTGCGCGTACTCGTCGCCGGAGGTGGACTCGAACGCGTGGCGGGCGACCTGCAGCTGGCGGGTCGCGGCGGCCGGGTCGGCCCACTCGGCGCCCACGCGCGGGGCCTCGCCGTCGGCCTGCTGGGTGCGCTCGGCGACCACGGGCTCGCCGCCGTCGACGGAGACCTCGACGGTGGTGTCGCTGGAGCCGTACCAGACGTTCGCGGTCAGCCAGGTGCGGTTCGCGAGGTCGTCGCGGGTGACGACGCCCGGGTCGCCGAGGTCGTTGACGTTGACGGGCGGCGGGGTGCGGTGGTCACCGGCGTCGCGCTCGTCGGCCCAGGTGTTCAGGGTGTCGAACCACTCGCGCCAGCGCGGGGAGTTCACGGCGACGGCCAGCTGCTCGTCGTCGGACTCGCCGATCGTGCGCCAGGTGTCGCGGAACTCCCCGCCCTGCAGGTCGAGCGTGAGGTACCCGGGGCGGGCGCCGTCGCGCTGCAGGGCCATCGGCCGGCCGTCGACGTCGAGGTCGCCGGAGTACCAGTCGCCGCTGGGGGCGCCGGCGACGATGTTCGGGAACGGCAGCTCGGAGACGCCGACGGCCTCCTGCCACCCGGCGTAGGAGTCGCCGGCGACCATGCGCTCGGTGGAGTGGGTGTGCCCGGACATCGACAGCGCCTTGCGCCCCTCGAGCAGCTCGTACAGCTTCTGCACGTCGCGGGTGGAGTGCTGCGTGGAGGCCGCGTCGGCGAAGGAGACGAGCGGGATGTGGGTGGCGACGACGACCAGCTTGTCCTCGGGGACGAGGGCCAGGTCGTTCTCCAGCCACTCCAGCTGCCGCTCGCCCAGCTCGCCGTTGTAGCGGGGGCTGTTCTCCGGGTCGTCGCAGTGCGGGCGCGCGCCGTCGGCGTTGTCCTCCGGCGTGCACGGGTACTTGACGTTGTTGAGCGCGACGAAGTGGGTGTCGCCGACGTCGTAGGAGTACGTCTCCGGCCCCACGTGCTGGCGGAACGTGTCCATCGAGTGCTCGGGGTCGGTGGAGTCCAGGTCGAGGTCGTGGTTGCCCGGGACGAACCGCAGCGGCACGCCCGCGAGGCTGAGGACCTCCTTGATGCGCGGGTACAGGCCCAGGTCGTCGCCGGCGACGTCGCCGAGCAGCAGGGCGCCGCACTCGGTGTTGGAGCTGCGGGCCAGGTCGGCCATGAGGCCGTCGCGGGCGAAGCCGAGCTCGCGGCCGCTGTAGGTCTGGAAGTCGGCGGTGACGGTGCAGCGGGCGGCCTCGCCCTCGGCGGCGCCGCCGCGCACCAGCGGGAAGTTCACCGCGGACGGCAGCGGGCCGGTGGGCTCCAGGCCGCCGAAGCGCAGGTCCTGCGGGGTGCCGTTCGGCAGGTGCGTGTAGTGGAACCGCGCGACGCCGTCCTCGTCGACCGGGACCTGCCAGCCGGCGGGCTGGGTGACGAAGGCCGTCATGCCCTCGAAGACGGGCAGCTCGTAGCGGCCGCGCTCGTCGGTGACGACGACGTCGCGGCCGTTGGAGACGGCGACGCCGGGCACACCGGTCTCGCCGTCGCTGCGGCCGTCGCGGTCGCCGTCCTCGAACACGGTGCCGCGCAGCACCTGCTCGCCGGTGGAGCTGGTCGTGGCACCGGCCTCGCGCAGCACCTCCACGTCGGCGACGTAGGCGGCGCCGGCCGGCTCGGCGGGGGCCTCGGGGGAGCTGACCGCGGGCACGGCGGCGACGAGCGCGCCGGCCCCGACGAGCAGCGCCGCCGACCAGGCGAGGGTGCGGGGGGACGTCCTGGATCGCACGGGGGGTCCTCTCGGGGGTCCTCGGCGCCCGCGTCCGCGCGGCGCCGCCCCCGATCCTGTGCGGTTCCCGTGACCTTCCGGTGACCCTCGGTGGAGGATCGGGCGAACTCGCGGGCTCCGCGGGTTCACCCGCCCGTCACTGGCCGCCGAACACCGTCACCTGCTCGGGGGCGTCGGCCTCGCCGAACGACCACGGCTGCCCCGTCGCCTCCAGCACCGACCACCACAGGTCCCCGTGCGGGTCGACCTGGTTGCGCGCCGAGACGGCCAGCGAGATGGGGATGTGCACGAACCGCCGGCGCCAGCGGCCGACGACCATGTTCGTGCGCCCGGCCATCGCCGCGTGCGCGGCCGCGTGCGCCAGGCGGATGCAGTACACGCTGTCGTACGGGTTCGCCGGGACGCTGCGGATGACGTAGCTGGGGTCGATGTAGCGCATGTTGAGCTCCATGCCGTGCGCGGCGAAGTCCTCGGTGATGCGCTGGCGCAGCAGGCGGCCCACGTCCTGCAGCTTCTTGTTGCCCGAGGCGTCGCGGCCCTGGTCCTCGATGTCGTCGAACAGCTCCTGCCCGGCGCCCTCGGCGGCCACGACCAGCGCGTGTCCCTGCTCGGACACCTTGCGCCGCAAGTGTTCCAGGAACCCGCCGGGCCCGTCGAGGACGAACGGCACCTCGGGGATGAGGACGTAGTCGGCGTCGTTCTGCGCCAGCGCCGCGTAGCAGGCGATGAAACCGGAGTGCCGGCCCATGAGCTTGACGACGCTGACGCCGTTGGGCGCGGTGCGCGCCTCCACCTTGGCGGCCAGGATCGAGCGGGTCGCCTCCGAGAACGCCGTCTGGAACCCGAAGCTCTGGTCGATGAACGGGATGTCGTTGTCGATCGTCTTGGGGATGCCGACCACGGCGACCTTCAGGCCGCGCTCCTTGACCTCGGCGTTGATGCGCTGCGCGCCGCGCATCGTGCCGTCCCCGCCGATGGCGAACAGGACGGTGATGCCCATCCGCTCCAGGCAGTCGACGACCTCCACGGGGTCCTGCTCGCCGCGCGAGGTGCCCAGGATGGTGCCGCCCTCGCCGTCGATGCGCTCCACGGCCTGCGGCGTCAGGTCCACGACGTCGTGGCCGTAGCGCGGCACGAAGCCCTGGTAGCCGTTCTTGAAGCCGTAGATGCGCCGGACGCCGTAGTGGTTGGTCAGCGTCGAGACCAGCCCGCGGATGACGTTGTTGATGCCCGGGCACAGCCCGCCGCAGGTGACGATGCCGACGCGCGTCTTGGCGGGGTCGAAGAAGATCTTCTTGCGGGGGCCGACGGGCTCCAGGCTGGGCAGGTCGGGCAGCTCGCCGGTCTCGGACCAGTCGCGGCGCGAGACCTTGGAGACGGTGTCGTCGAACAGCACCCGGTCGTTCTCGTCGATGTAGTGCTGCGTCGTCCGCCGCGCCGACAGCCGCGACGCCAGGGGCGAGTCCACGGTGCAGGGGCCGAGCGTCTCCACGGTGAAGTCGATGGCCTGGCCCTTGCTGCTGCCGTTGTCCATGCGCGCGCTGGTCCTCTCGCTCGGCGGGGGGTCCCCGGGTCGCCGCCCATTCTCCGGGCGTCCTCCGGCGCCGTCACGCCGGGGCGGCCCCCGGGGGTCACGGCCCCACGATGATCACCGAGCGTGGCGCGCCGGTGGCCCCTAGCGTCTCGGGCATGGCTTCCGACCTGTACACGGCCGTGGTGACCGCGACGGACGGCTCCGCCCGCTCCGACGACGGCGCCCTGGAGCTGGCCGTCCACGAGCCCACGTCGCTGAAGGGCAGCGGCGAGGGCGTCAACCCCGAGCAGCTGATGGCGGCGGCGCTGGGCTCCTGCCTCATGGAGTCGCTGCGCATCGCCGCGACGAGCACGGGCGGGTCCGTCGACGACGCCCGCGTGGAGGCGCGGGTGACCCTCGCCGAGGCCGAGGGCACCGGCTACGACGCCCGCTACGCGCTGGCGGTGACGCTGCCGTCGGTGGACGACGCCGACGCGGTGCTCCAGCAGGCGCTGGCGATCTGCCCCTTCACCAAGACCATCGACGACGGCGCCCTGGAGGTCCGGGTCGCCTGAGGGCGGGCCGCGCGCGGCGGGCGCCTCAGCGGCGCCCGCCGCCGCTCCCGTCGCGCTCGGCGTAGCGGGCCAGCATGGCGTTGTAGTCGGCCAGCTCCTTCTCCCCGTCGCGGGCGGCGGCGCGGTCCCGGCGCTTGGTCTCGCGCGCGTCCGAGCGCGCCCAGCTGATCGCGACGGCCAGCACGAGCGCCAGCGTGGGCACCTCCCCGATGCCCCACGCGATGTCCCCGCCGCGGTGCTGGTCGGCCAGCAGGTCCGCGCCGGGGTTGACCGCCGCGAACCAGTCGCCGGCCAGCAGCTGCGTGCCCTGCATGAGCGAGACGCCGAAGAAGGCGTGGAAGCCCATGGTGGCCAGCAGCAGGATCAGGCGCAGCGGGTAGGCGGGCCGGTGGGCGCCCGGGTCCACGCCGATGAGCACCGAGCCGAACAGGTACCCGGTGCCGATGAAGTGGAACATCATCAGCTCGTGCCCGACGTGGGTGCGCAGCGCCAGCTCGAACAGCGGCGAGTAGTAGAAGACGATCAGGCTGCCGGAGAAGAGCACCGCCGCGGACAGCGGGTGGCCGACGACGGCCAGCCAGCGCGAGCGCACCAGCCCCAGCAGCAGCTCGCGCGGGCCGCGGGAGCCGTCGCGGCGGGCGGGCAGCGTGCGCAGCGCCAGGGTGACCGGCGCGCCGAGGACCAGCGGCAGCGGCACCGCCATCGTCAGCAGCATGTGCTGGAGCATGTGCGTGCTGAAGGAGGTCCGGCCGTAGGCGGCCGGCCCGCCGCTGGTGACGAACAGCAGCAGCGCGCAGCCGAACAGCCACCACAGCGTCCGGCCCGTGCTCCAGCGGTCCCCGCGCCGGCGCAGCGCGCGCACGCCCAGCAGGTACAGCACGACCACGAGGCCGCCGATGAGCAGCCACAGCAGGTCCGGCGACGTCTGCGTGAACCAGCGCGCGGTCGTCAGCGGCGGCGGGACGGGCTCGCCGAGCAGGGAGGCGGCCACCGACGTCGCCGGGTCGTCCGCGGGCACGGGCGTCGGGCTGCGCGAGAGCGCCACCCCCAGGCCGGTGGCCGCGCCCATGAGGACCAGCTCGCCGGCGGCGATCCGCCAGAACGCCCGCGGCCGCTGCGCCAGCAGGGGCAGGGTGCGCCGGCGGTGCCACCAGCCGAGGACCCCCAGGGCCACCAGCGCGACGACCTTGCCGACGACGAGCGCCCCGTAGGGCGTGCCCAGGCCCTCGAGGCCGCCCAGGCGGACCCAGGCGTTGACGGTGCCGGACAGCGCGACGAGCGCGAAGCAGGCCAGGGCGATCGCCGAGTACCGCTGCGCCGCGACCAGCGGGCGCTGCAGCAGGGGGAGCACCAGCAGCAGCGCCGCCAGCCCGCCCACCCAGACGGTCACGCCGGCCAGGTGCAGGAACAGCGAGGTGACGGCCGTCTGGTGGGAGGCCGAGCCGGCGGCGTGCCCGGACAGCGACAGCGGCACGAGCGCCACCAGGGACAGCACGGCCGTCCAGGTGGCGCCGGTGGGCGTGGTGGCCGCGGCCCCCACGGTGGCGACGACGGCGGCCAGGACGGTGGTCACCAGCAGCGCCCGGCCCAGGTCGACCTCCTGGGCGAACTGCGCGAACTGGGCGCCGAAGCCCTCCGCGCCGGGGGCGGCGCCGACGACGTCCATCGCCGTGAGCACGAGCACCACCAGCGCCGCCAGCGCCCACACCCCGGCCCCGACGGCCCCTGCGCGCACGGCGCGCGTCCACGCGGGGCCGGGGTGCGGCAGGACGACGGTGGCCACGACGGCGCAGCCGACGGTGAGCGCGGCGGCCAGGTCGTGGACGGTGCGCGCCACGGGCAGGCCGTAGCGGACGAGCTCGCCGGGGTCGCCGAGGGCCGGGGGCACCAGCCCGCCCGAGGCGGCCAGCGCCAGCAGCGCGACGGCGAGGGCGGCGAGCAGGACGGCCGCCGTGGTGGCGGCCGCACCGGGAGCGGTGAGCCGCAGCCGGCCGGCGGCCGGTGACGCCGGGGCTGGTGCGGCGGGTCGGCGGGAGGTCACCACCCGTCCAGGGTAGGTCGCCGTCCGCGGCCCCTCCGCCCGCGGGAGGTGTTCCCCGCGTCACCCCGCGGGCCCTCCCGCCCCCTCCGCAGGCCCGCCCCGCGCTCCCCCGTCCCTCACCCTCCTCCCCACCGTGATCTTGCAGGTGGTCCCCGCGGGATCACGGTGATCGTGGACGGGTGAGCGTTCGACCATCCATGATCACGGCTGGACCTCGTGGTGGCACGGGGGCGGCGCAGCGGGGCGTGGACGAGGGGGGCCGGGGACCCTGCGGACGAGCGGGGCCGGGGACCCGGCGGTGGAGGGTCAGGCGGTGGCGAGGCGCCGGGCGGGGCCGGCGTGGGTGAGGACCTCGAACCAGACGACCTTGCCGATGGCGGTGACCTCGATGCCGTGGGCGTCGGCGAGCGCCTCGACGAGGGCGAGGCCGCGGCCGTCGAGGGCGTCGGGGTCGGAGGTGCGCCGCTGCGGCATCCGGGTGTTCTCGTCGCCGACGCCCACGCGCACGCGGGCGCCGCTGCGGCCCAGGCACAGCTCGACGTCGCTGCGGCCGTGGATGACGGCGTTGGTGACGAGCTCGGCGGTGAGGAGCAGGAGGGTGTCGACGACGTCGCCGATGAGCCCCTCGGTGATGCACCAGTCAGTCACGACGTGCCGGGCGGCGCGGGAGGACAGGGGCTCAGGGGGCAGCGTCGTCACGCACGACCAGTTCACAGACGACACAGAGTGACTCTCCCGACACTGAGGGTTGTCAAGCACCGTAGCGCAGCCTCCCCCGTCCGGAGCAGTGGAGCGGGTCGTCGCGCACCAGGACATCCTCTCGCCTCCCCGGCGGTGCTCGTGACTGCTAACTTGTTGCGTGCGGCACTCAAGGATCCCGCCCGGGCGGACGCCGTCCCGGGGAGTACTTCGCCGTCGAACCACCGCCCGTTACACGGTCCGCCGGCCGGACCCGCCCCGACACGCCGGGACGGCCGCGCCCGCCACCCGCTCGCCCCACCCCCTCCACCCGACCGGAGCCCCCTCGTGACCGCACGCGTCGCCGCCCTCGGCGACCAGCTCGTCCGGCACCTGCGCGCCGCCACCGCCCTCAAGACCGCCCTCGGCCGGGGCGAGGACGACGCCGAGCGCGCCGTGCACACCGTGCTCTTCGCCCTCACCCACCTCGGCCCCGCCCGCGCCGGCACCCTCGCCGAGCGGCTGGGCACCGACCCCTCCACCACGAGCCGGCAGACCGCCGAGCTGGTCCGCCGCGGGCTGCTCGAGCGCCGCCCCGACCCCTCCGACGGGCGGGCCAGCCTGCTGGCGCTCACCCCCGCCGGGACCGAGCTGGTCGACACGCTGCGCCGGCGCCGCAACGACCTCGTCGCCCGCGCCGTCGACGGCTGGAGCGAGGAGGACGTCACCACCCTCACCCGCCTGCTGGAGCGCCTCAGCGACGGCCTCGACGAGGCCCGCGCCGACCTCCTGGGCTGCACCGCGCCGCCCACCCGCTTCCCGGGGACCTCCGTCCCCGGCCCCGTCCAGGACCACCGGGAGACCGCATGAGCACGACCGCCCCCGGCGCCCCCGCGGCGCCGGCCCTCAGCCACCGGCAGGTCCTCGCGATCCTGTCCGGGCTGCTGCTGGGGATGTTCCTCGGCGCCCTCGACCAGACGATCGTGGCCACCGCCATCCGCACCATCGCCGACGACCTGGACGGGTTCTCCCTGCAGGCGTGGGCGACGACGGCCTTCCTCATCACCTCGACGATCTCCACGCCGCTGTACGGGAAGCTGTCCGACATGTACGGCCGGCGGCCGTTCTTCATCACCGCCATCGTCGTCTTCGTCATCGGCTCCGCCCTGTGCGGCATCTCGCAGTCGATGTACGAGCTCGCCGCCTGGCGGGCGCTGCAGGGCCTGGGCGCGGGCGGCCTCATGTCGCTCGCCCTGACGATCATCGCCGACATCGTCCCCGCCCGGGAGCGCGCCCGGTACCAGGCGTACTTCATGGCCGTCTTCGGCACCTCCAGCGTCCTGGGGCCCGTGGCGGGCGGCTTCTTCGCCGGCCACGAGACGATCCTCGGCCTGGCCGGCTGGCGCTGGATCTTCTGGATCAACGTGCCGCTGGGCGCCCTCGCCCTCGCCGTGGTGCTGCGCAACCTCAAGCTGCCGCGCCGCTCCACCCGCCACCGCATCGACTGGCCGGGCGCGCTGGCGCTCGTCCTGTGCCTGGTCCCGCTGCTGATCGTCGCCGAGCAGGGCCGCGAGTGGGGCTGGGGCTCCACGGGCGCGCTGGCCTGCTACGCCCTGTCCGCCCTCGGCCTGGTCGCCTTCGTCCTGGCCGAGCGCGCGCTCGGCGAGGAGGCGCTGCTGCCGCTGCGGATGTTCTCCGGCCGCACCTTCGTCGTCGGCAGCCTCGGCAGCCTCGTCCTGGGCATGGGCATGTTCGGCGCCATGGCCGTCCTGCCGCAGTACCTGCAGGTCGTCAAGGGCTCCTCGCCCACCGAGGGCGGCCTGCAGATGCTGCCGCTCGTGCTGGGGATCATGTCGGCCAGCGCGTTCGCCGGCCGCTTCATCTCCCGCACCGGCCGGTACCGCCCGCTGCCGATCGTCGGCACCGGCCTCATGGTGCTCGCCCTCTTCCTCTTCAGCCGCGTGGACGCCGACACCCCCGTGTGGCAGACCATGCTCGTGATGGTCGTCATGGGCTGGGGCCTGGGCGGCAACATGCAGCCGATCATCCTGGCGGTGCAGAACGCCGCCGACCCGCGCGCGATCGGCGTGGCCACCTCCTCGGTGACGTTCTTCCGCCAGATGGGCGGCACGCTGGGCACGGCGGTCTTCCTGTCGATCCTGTTCTCCACGCTGGGCCGCAACGTCTCCGACGCCTACGCCGGCGCGGCGGGCGACCCGGAGTTCGCCGCCGGGCTGCAGCGGGCGGGGCTGGACCAGGCGGGGCTGCAGGGCGTCCTGGCCCGCGCCGCGGACGACACCTCCGTCGTCTCCAGCCTGCCGGCCGTCCTGTCGCACCCGTTCAAGGTCGGGTTCTCGGACTCCACGAGCCTGATCTACCTGGTGGCCGCGGCCGTCATGGTCGTCGGCTTCGTCATCGTGCTGTTCCTGCCGGGCCTGCCGCTGCGCACCGCTCCCGCGGGCGCCGTGCAGGGCGCCGACGCGGCCGCCTCCCCGCAGGCGGCGGCCGGCGCGCCGGTCGTGCAGCAGCGCGCGGCGGCCGACACGCGCGCCACGACGGGCGCGCCCGTGCCCGGCGAGCCCACCGGCCGCGACACCGGCGGCGCCGACCTGGCCGAGCAGGTGCGGGCCGGGGTGGAGGAGGCCAAGTCGGCGCAGCGCGCGGTCGGCGAGCTCGCCGAGGAGGCCGTGCGCCGCGAGCAGCGGCTGACCGCGGCCGTGGAGCACCTGCGCGACCTCGGGCTGGACGAGGGCTCCATCGAGCAGGCGCTCGGCGAGGACGCCACCACCCCGCACGGCCGGCACGCCGGCCTGCCGACGGCCCCGGGCACCCCGGTCGCCGACCCCCTCGGCGCCCAGAACTGACCCGCCGCCCTCCGGAGGACCCCGCCCCTCCCCTCCCCACCTCTCCTCCCCGCCGTGATCTCGCAGGGAGTCCGAGCGAGATCACGGTGATCGTGGAGGGGTGAGTGCTCAACCGTGCACGATCACGGTGGGGAGGGACGGGGTGCCGGTCGCCTGGCGCGGCGCCGCCCGGAGGGCGGGCCGTCAGGCGCCGAGGTGGCTGCCGAGGAAGGCGAGCTGGGCGGGGAAGCGGGCGCGGAAGTAGGACTCGGTGTGGTCGCCGCGGGAGATGCCGCCCTCGGGGCGGGGCCGCACCAGCGACCGGTAGGTCGCCGTCGGGCCGGCGAACTTGTCGCTGGACCCGCACGAGACCGTCATCGGCAGGCCCCGCACGCCGGGCGCGGACGCGAGCGCCCCCCAGCGGGCGAAGTCGGCCGCGGAGTCGAAGGCCCCCTCGCTGGCCCAGTCCAGGGCCGGGAACAGCGCCGGGCTGGAGGCGGCCACGGCGACCAGCTCGCCGTCGCCGCGCAACCGGCCCGCGGTCGCCTCCCGCGCCATGATCAGCGCGCCGAGACCGCCCATCGAGATGCCGTGCACGCCGTAGCGGGAGGTGTCCAGCCCGAGGCCGGCCAGGCGCGGCAGCAGCTCCTCGGTGACCATCCGCAGGGGGTCGTCGCCGTCAGCGCGCGGGTGCCAGTACGTCAGCCCCCCGTCGACCGAGGCGAGCGCGAACGGCGCCCCGCCCCCGGCGACGTGCTGCTCCAGCGCGTCCTGCATCCGCAGGTACTCGAAGCTGGAGCGGGCGTCGCCGCCGCGCCCGTGCAGGGTGACGACGACGGGCAGGCCGACGGGGACGAAGCCGTGCGGCACGTAGTGGCCCCACGTCACCTCGCGCCCGCGCGCGGCGCTGGTGAACGTCTCGTAGACCACCCCGCCGTGCGAGGGCTCGGCCGCGGGCAGGCGCGGTCCGGGGTCGTACGGCTGCTCCGGCTCGGGCGCGCCGGTGGGCGCGGCGACCGGCCCGGTGACGTCGCCCGGCTGCGCGAAGCCGCTGCCCAGCACGAGCGCCCCCGCGCCCAGCAGCCCGCTGACGACGGTGCGCCGCGTCGCGCGGCGCGCGTCGGCGCCCCCACCCCTCACGAACAGTCCCCCCACGCCCGCATCATCGGCCGCCCCACCCGGACGGCGTAGTCGTTCTGCGTGACCGGTCGTGAACGATCCGGTCACGGTCCCCCGCTGACATGATCCCAGCATGCCGAGCCTGCTGCTGACCGGAGCCGCCGTCGCCACCGTCGACGCCGCGGGCACCGAGCACGCGGCGGGCCACGTCCTCGTGGAGGACGGGGTCGTCGCGGCGGTCGGCGCCGGGGACCCGTCCCCGCAGCTGCGGGCGCGGCTGCCGGTGGGCACCCGCGAGCTGGACCTGCGCGGTCACCTCGTGACCCCCGGCCTCGTGAACACCCACCACCACCTCTACCAGTGGGCCACGCGGGGCTTCGCGGTGGACTCCGGGCTCTTCGACTGGCTGACGACGCTGTACTCCCTGTGGGCGGGCCTGCGCGCGGAGGACGTGGAGGCCGCGGCCCGGGCCGGGCTGGCGCGGCTGGCGCTGACCGGCTGCACGACCACGACCGACCACCACTACCTGCACCCGCGCGACGGCGGGGACCAGCTCACCGCCACGGTCGAGGCGGCGCGGACGGTCGGCCTGCGGTTCGCGCCGACGCGCGGGTCGATGGACCTGGGCGCCTCGGCGGGCGGGCTGCCGCCGGACTCCGTCGTCGAGGGCGTGGACGCCGTCCTGGCCGCGACCGCGGAGGCGGTGGCCCGCCACCACGACCCCTCCCCCGGCGCGATGGTGCGCGTCGGCGCCGCTCCGTGCTCGCCGTTCTCGGTGAGCGCGGACCTGCTGCGCGAGACGGCCGCGCAGGCCGCCGAGCTGGGGATCCGCCGGCACACCCACCTGGCGGAGACCGCGGACGAGGAGGAGTTCTGCGCCCGCGTCTTCGGCGCCCGCCCCGTGCAGGTGATGGAGGACCTGGGGTGGCTGGGCCCGGACGTGTGGCTCGCGCACTGCGTGCACCTGTCCGACGCGGACGTCGCGGTGCTGGCCCGCACCGGCAGCGCCGTCGCCCACTGCCCCAGCTCCAACGCCCGCCTGGGCGCCGGGGTGGCGCGCGCCCGCGACCTGCTGGACGCCGGGGTGCCCGTGGGCTTGGGGGTGGACGGCGCCGCCTCCAGCGAGCAGGGCGGTCTCGTCGACGAGCTGCGGCAGATGGTCTACAGCGCCCGCGGCCGGGGCGGCCCGGCGGCGATGAGCGCCCGCGACGCGCTGCGGGCGGCCACCGCGGGCGGCGCCGCGTGCCTGGGCCGCGACGACGTCGGGTCCCTCGAGGTGGGCAAGCGCGCCGACCTGGCCGTGTGGGACCTGACGGGGCTGGGCCACGCCGACCTGGACGACCCCGTCGTCGCGCTGGTCATCGGCCCCACCCCGCCGCTGCGGCTGCTCCTGGTCGAGGGCCGCGTCGTGGTGGAGGACGGCGAGCTGCGCACGACGTCCGAGCAGCGGGCCGTCGCCGACCTGGTCGCCGCCCGCCGCCGCCTGCTGGCCCGCCGGTAGCGGGCCGGCCGGGCGCGGCGGGCGGCGGGCGGGGCTCAGCCGACGGGTTGGGCCTCGCGGTCGGCCCAGCGGTCCACGCCGACGTCGCGGGCGGCCGCGCGGTGGTGCATCGCGGTGAACGCCGGGACGAAGACCTCGTTGAGGCGGCCCAGCCCCTCCTGCCAGGAGCGCAGTTCCTCGCGCCGCTCGGCGAGCTCGGCCACGAGCGCGGCCTCGTCGAGGGTCGTCAGGCGCCCGCGGTCGACGAGCAGCCGGCCGTCCACGTAGACCGATTCCAGGGAGCTGCCGTTCTCGGAGTGCACGAGCTGCAGGTCCAGCTCGTTGCGGGGTGTGAACGCCAGGGTGGCGAGGTCCCACACCAGCAGGTCCGCGCGCTTGCCCACCTCCAGCGAGCCGGTCGTGGTGTGCAGCTGCGCGGTCCGCGCACCGCCCACCGTCCCGGCGCGCAGGACCTCCTCCACCGTCGGCCACCGCGTGAAGTCCGGGCCGCTGACCTTGTGCAGCAGGGCCGCGGCCTTGAGCACGTCGAGCATCCGCGGGCTGTCGCTGGAGGAGCAGCCGTCGCTGCCGAGCCCGACGGGCACCCCGGCGTCGTGGTAGGCGCGCCAGGGCGCGATGCCCGAGCCGAGCTTCATGTTGGACACGGGGTTGTGCGAGACGGAGACCCCGTGCGCCGCCATGAGCTCGACGTCGGAGGGGGTGACCCAGATGCCGTGCGCGAAGGTCGTCACCGGCGACAGGGCGCCGATCCGGGCCATGTGCTCCACGAGGGTGGCGCCGTAGGACTCCTGCCCGGTGACGGCCTGCGTCTTGGTCTCCAGGACGTGGACGTGGCACTCGGCGCCCTCGCGCAGCGCCAGCTCCGTCGCCCCGGCGAGCAGGTCGTCGGTGCAGCGCTGCGGCCCGGACGGGGCGACCATGTACCGCAGCCGCCCGCCCGCGCGGCCGCGGTAGCGGTCGAACGCCTCCCGGCTGAAGGTCAGGTACTCCTCGGCGCTCAGCAGGGGCGCGCGCCGCACCCGCTCGGCGACGGCCGGGTCGAGCAGCTCGCCGAGGAACGGCAGGGTGTCCGTGAACGGGCGGTTGATGACGTGCCCGGAGACGTTGGCGCGCACGCCGGCCTCGTCGTAGGCGTCGACGACGGCGTCCAGCTGGTCGAACTCCTGCCCCGGCGTCTCCAGCACGTCGTCGACGAGGGTGGTGACGCCCGCCTTGAGCGACTCGGCGGCGAACAGCCGGCTGCGCAGGCGCACCAGGTCCGGGGACACCCGCGCGTCGCCGAGGATCGGGTAGGAGAACAGCATCCACAGCTCGAGCGGCAGGTTGTCGTAGCGGCCCTTGAACAGCGCCTCCCAGGAGTGGGTGTGCGCGTTGACGAACCCGGGGGTGACGAGGCGGTCGGTGCCGTCGAGGACCGTGTCGCCGGGTTCCGGCCGCACGTCCGGGCCGATCCCGGTGAGGACGCCGTCGGCGAACCGCACGTTCGCGACGACGGGGCGGCTGCCGGTGCGGGCGTGCATCGTGATGACGTGGGCGGCGCGGACGAAGGTGCCCGGGGACCCCGTGGGGCCCGGGGTGGGGGCGCTCACGCGGCCACCTCCGCGCGGGTCGCGCGGCGGGCGACGGCGGCCGCGAGGGGCGCCGCGAGCGCCGCGACGACGACGCCCTGCAGGGCGGGGATCCCGACGTCGAAGGCGGACCCGGCCCAGGCGGCGGCGGTGCCGGCCGCGTAGGCGGCCAGGGCGCTCCAGCGCACGAGCGGCTGCGCGGCGAGGTCGGTGGCCGGGGCGTGCCCGCGCCAGACGAGGAAGAACCAGCCGATGAGCGCACCGCCCAGCGGCGGGATGACGACGCCCAGCAGGACGAGGAAGGGCACGAGGGCGCCGCCGAGGTCGCTGACGGCGATGGCGATGCCGAGGACCACGCCGCCGACGACGAACGGGCGCTTGTCGGGGCGCTCGAACAGCTCGGCACCGGCGACGCCGAACGCGTAGGCGGTGTTGTCGTTGGTGGTCCACAGGTTCAGCACCAGCAGCAGCAGGCCGGCGCCGACGATGCCGAGCTGGACGAGCAGCTCGGCGTAGTCCGCCTGCCCGAACGCGGCGGCGCCCACGCCGCCGAAGGCCAGCATGGCGAACTGGGCCAGCAGGACGCAGACCGCGGTGCTGACGAACGCGGTGCGGCCCGAGCGGGCGAACCGCGTCCAGTTGCCCATCTGGGTGCCGCCGGAGACGAACGTGGCGATCATCGCGGTGAGCGCGACGCCGGTGCTCATCCCGCCCGCGCCCTCCAGGCCCAGCAGGTCACCGGGGCCGCCGGTCTCGCCGACGGCGAGGACGAGGACCCACAGGCACAGGGCCAGCATGAGCGGCACGGAGATCCAGCTGAGCACCTCGATGCCGCGGAACCCGCGGTAGGCGCTGGCCGCCATGGCGACGCCGGCCACGACGGCGAGCGGCCACGTGGTCTGCACGCCGAGCGCGCGGCCGACGAGGTCGGTGAGCGTCGCCAGGGTGATGCCGTACCAGCCGACCTGGGTGCCGCCGAGCACGATCGAGGCCCACTTGCCGCCGGCGCGGCCGAACACGCTGCGCGCCAGCAGGACCGTCGTCAGGCCGGTGCGGGCGCTGATGGCGCCCATCAGGCCGATGTAGACGGCCAGCACGGCGGCGGCCGCCGCGGCCAGCAGCAGGAAGCGGGGGAAGTCGAACGCCACGGCGACCTGCCCACCGGTGATCATGGTGGGGGTGAAGAACAGGAAACCGAGGACGACGACCACGACGGACGTCGTGCTCCTGCGGGCCGCGGCGGGGACCGGGCTCAGCGGGTAGTCGGTGTCGACGCCGGGCGGCGCGCCGGCGGGGGCGGGGGTTCCGGTGGTGGCCATCGGGTTCCTCTCGGCGGGATCCGGTGGGGCGGGGGGCGGACCGGCGGTCACCGTAGGCTGGCCGCGCGCCCGCGCGGGAGGTTCCTGACGGCGCCCACAGCCGCCGCCGCGCCGGGGTGTGCGCGCCCACACCCGGCGGAAACACCGGCGTCACACGGCGGCCCTAGTGTTTCCCGGTGATGACGTCCGACGCCGCGCTCCCGGGCCCCGGCGGCGCCCCGGCGGTGACCGTGCGGGACGTCGTGTCGTGGCCGGGTTTCGACGTGCGGGTGCTCACGGGCGGGGCCGGGCTGGACCGCGCCGTGCGCCTGGCGCACCCGACGGAGCTCGTCGACCCGTCGGCGTTCCTGCGCGGCGGGGAGCTGATCCTCACGGTGGGCTCGGACCTGCGCACCGCCGCCGACCGCCGCGCGTTCGTCGACGCCCTGGTCCGCGCGGGCGCCGCGGGCATCGGCCTGGCGGTCGGCGTGAGCGGGCACGAACCGCCGCTGGAGCTCGCGGACGACGCGCGGCGGGCGGGGCTGCCGCTGTTCACGGTGCCGAACACCCTGCCGTTCGTCGCGTTCACCGAGAGGCTGCAGGAGGTCCACGACGCGGCGCGGAGCGCGCGGCGCGAGCGCCGGGAGGACGGGCGGGTCCTGGACTACGTGCGCCGGGGCCTGGCCAGCGCCGGCGTGCTGCGCGACCGGCTGCCCGCGCACGTCCTCGACGGCGACCTGGCCGTCCTGTGCCTGCCGGCGGGCCGCGCCTGCCCGGTCGCGGGCCCGCACGTGGAGGGGTGGATCGGCGAGGTGGCGGTCGTCGTCGCGGCCGCGGGCGCGGTGGCCGCCGGCGCGGCCGCGCTGGCCGCGGCGTCACCGCCCGTGCCGCACGCGACGGGCGGGCCCGGGCCGCTGCCGCGCGTCGCCCGCTCGGTGCGCGAGGGGCTGGCGGCCTTCGCCATCGCCGCGCGGCGCGGCTCGCCGGCGGGGCCGCGGGACCTGGCGACGTTCTCCGGGCTGCTGGAGCGCATGACGGCCGAGGACCTCGCGCCGTTCGCCGACCACGTCCTGGGACCCCTGGTGCGCTACGACGCCCGGCACGGCAGCCGGCTCGTGACGACGGTCGAGACCTACCTGGCCCTGGACGGCTCGCTGAGCGCCACCGCGCAGGCGCTGTCCGTCCACCCGAACTCGGTGCGCAACCGGCTGGCCCGCGTGCGCGAGCTGGCGGGCGCGGACCCGGCGTCCTTCGACGGGCGGGTGGCGCTCGTCCTGGCCCTGCGCAGCCGCGGCGACGGGTGACCCGGCCCCCACCGCGCCGCCGACGGCGTCCCCCACCGCGGCGGGCGGGGCGGGCCGCCGCTGCGCCGGACGGCTGACCGCGGCGCGCGGCGCTGCGGCCCCGGTCCCGGCCGGCCGATGAGGAGGTGGCCGGTCCGCGTCCGCGCGGCGCGCAGCACCGGCCCGCCCGGTGCGGCCACCGGGCGCGTCGGACGTCGGGAGGAGGCGGTCGTGCGCGACTGGCAGCGCCGGGCCGCCCGGACGCTCGCTGTGGGCGGGGCCGGCCACCTCGTCGGCGTGGACCGGGACCGCGCGCCCCGCCCCGCGGTGGACCCGGTGGCACCCCCGCCGCGGCGCGCTGGCGCGCCGCGCTGCTGCGGCCGCTGGCCGAGGACGAGGTGCAGGCCCGCTTCTGGCAGCGCCACCAGCGCATCGGGGTGGTCCTCAGCTGCACGTGCGCGCTGCTGGTGCTCGTCTACGCCACGTCCACGGCGGCCGGCCCCCACCGCGGCGGCCTGGTGGCGGTGGGGTCGGCGATCTTCGCCGGTTCCCTGGCGCTGCTGCGCGTGCCCGTGCGGGCGCTGGTCCTCGGCCGCTGGGGCGGGCCGTTCTTCTACGGCTGGAGCCTGGCCCTGACCGCCGTGGTGAGCGCGCTGGCGGTGTACGACGGGGGTGCGGGCAGCGCCCTGACGCTCCTGCTCGTGCTGACCCTGACCTACGCCGCCGTGGCCTACCCCCCGGTCGCGGTGGGCGCGCTCGGCGCGGTCATGGTGGTCGCCGACGGCCTGGTGCACCTGTCGGGGCCGGAGGCCCAGCTCAGCACCGCCGTCGTGCACACCGCGCTGATGTCCACCGCCACCGCGATGGCCGTGTGGGCGGCGCACAACCAGGCCGACGCGCAGCACCAGCGCGCGCTGATGGCCCGCACGCTGGAGACCCTGGCGGCCACCGACCCGCTGACGGGGTGCCTGAACCGACGGGCCTTCACCGCCCGCCTGGAGGTGGGGATCGCCGAGCCGCGCCCCGTCTCCACCCTGTACGTGGTCGACCTGGACGGGTTCAAGGCCGTCAACGACACCTGCGGCCACCACGTCGGCGACGAGGTGCTCGTGGCCGTCGCGGCGGCGGTGCGCGCGGTGGCGCGCGAGGTGGACAGCGTCGCCCGCCTCGGCGGTGACGAGTTCGCCGTGCTGTGCCGCCAGCGCGAGGAGCCGGAGCGGGCCCGGCTGGCGGCGGCCCTGCGCGCCGCGGTCGCCGCGGCGGGCCGCCCCCACGGCGTGACGGCCAGCGTCGGGTACACGGTGCTGCGCCCGGACGACGCGCCGAGCGACGCCCTGCAGCGCGCCGACCGCGCCGTGTACGTGTCCAAGGGCGCCGGCGGCGACCGCGTCCACACCTGCTGACCCCTGACCCCGGACCCCGGACCCCGGACCCCGGACCCCGGCGACGGTGGACCGGCCCCCGCTCAGGGGTGGGAGGGGGCGGGCGGGGCGTCGGGCAGCTCGAACAGCAGCTCGTCGGGGTAGCACCAGAACCACTCCTCGCCCGGCTCGTAGGAGCGCACGAGGGGGTGGCCGGTGCCGCGGTGGTGGGCGGTGGCGTGCTTGCCGGGCGAGGAGTCGCAGCAGCCGACGTGCCCGCACCCGCTGCACATCCGCAGGTGCACCCAGCGGCCCCCGGCCGCCAGGCAGTCCTCGCAGCCGGGCGCGCTGGGCGCCGCGGCCTCGTCGACGGTGTCCAGGTGCCCGCAGGTGGTGGCGCTCACGACGTCCTCCGGTCTCTCGCAGGGTCCAGCGGGTTCTTCAGCGGGGCCGGACGACCGGCAGGTCGACCGCGAAGGTCGTGCCGCCGGGCCCGGTGGTGAAGGAGATGCGGCCGTGGTGGCGGTCCTCGACGATGCGCCGGCACGCGTCCAGGCCCAGGCCGGTGCCGCCGCCGGGGCCCTTGGTGGTGACGAACGCGTCGAACAGCCGGTCGCGCACGGCCTCGTCGACGCCGGGGCCGTCGTCGGCGACCTCCACGCGCACCCCGTCGCCGGTGGCGCGGGTGCGCAGCACGACGGTGCCGCGCCCGCCGACGGCGTGCACGGCGTTGTCGAGCAGGTTCGTCCACACCTGGTTCAGCTCGGCGCCGTGGGCGCTGACGCGCGGCAGGCCGTCGGCGTACTCGCGCACCACCCGCACGTCGCGCAGCTTGTGCCCGAGCATCGTCAGGGTGCTGTCCAGCCCGGCGTGCACGTCGACGTCCTGCGCGCTGCCGGAGTCCAGGTAGCTGTACGCCTTGACGGCCGCGACGAGCGCCGAGATCGCCTGCGTGGCCGTGCCGATCTCGCGGGCCAGGGCGTCGGCCTCCAGGACGGCCGCCAGCCAGCCGACGCGCTCGGACAGGCCCGGCCCGCGCAGCCGCTCCACCGCGGCGGCGACCTCGTCCGCGCCCAGCCCGGCGGCGACGAGGACGACGGCGGCCTCCTGCGCCTCGGCGACCCCGGCGTCCTCCAGGACGTCGGCGACCTCGTCCTCGGCGTCGGCGCGCTCCAGCGCGCCCAGCGCGACCCCGCCGCCGTCGCGGGCGCGCTCGCGGGCCGCGGCCAGCACCTCGGCGGCGGCGCCGGCCAGCCCGTCCACGACCGGCGGCGGGTCGGCCAGCACGCCCAGGACGCGCCCGAACTGCGAGGCGGCGCGCACGGCGGCCGCGGCGGGGTTGTTCAGCTCGTGCGCCAGCCCGGCGGACAGGTGCCCCAGGCGGGCCAGGTGCTCCTGCTGGCGCACGGTGGCCTCGGTGTTGCGCAGGCCCACGTACAGCCCGTCCAGCAGGTGCACGGCCATCGGCATCCGGGTGCGCACGAACGCGGCGAAGTCCCGCGCGGGCAGGCGGAACAGGCTCGTGGTCG
Source organism: Kineococcus terrestris (assembly GCF_041020755.1). Taxonomy (NCBI): domain Bacteria; kingdom Bacillati; phylum Actinomycetota; class Actinomycetes; order Kineosporiales; family Kineosporiaceae; genus Kineococcus; species Kineococcus terrestris. The sequence continues at coordinate 29,479 of NZ_JBEUEI010000001.1, forward strand.
TCGTGGTGGACAGGGTGTTCGCGTAGACCTGCTGGCCCTCGTCGACGAAGGCGCGCACGGCCCCGGCGTAGGCGCCGCGCTGGCTGGTGGTGCCCAGGACGACGGGCCGGCCGCCGACCTGCTTCTCCTGGCGCACCTCCCCCTCCAGCAGCACCCACAGGTGCCCGGCGGGCTCGCCGGTGGCGAACACGGTCGCGCCGGCCGGGTAGGTGCGCCGGTCGCCGCGCCCGGCGAGCCAGCGCACGTCCTCCTCGTCCAGGTGCTCGAACAGGAACAGCGTGCGCAGCTCCTCGACCCCGACGGTGGCCGGCCCGGCGGCCTCCTCGACGCTCACAGCCCCTCCAGGTAGCGGTGCACCAGGTTCACGGCCAGGGCGCCCTCGCCGACGGCGGAGGCGACCCGCTTGATCGAGGCGGCGCGGGCGTCGCCGGCGACGAACACGCCGGGGACGCTGGACTCCAGCAGGTACGGGTCGCGGGGGACGTCCCACCCGGCGGGCGGGCGGCCCCGCTCGTCGAGCAGGTCCGGTCCGGTGACGAGGAACCCCTTGGCGTCGCGGACAAACGCCTCGCCCAGCCAGTCGGTGCGGGGGGCGGCGCCGATGAACACGAACAGGTGCTCCGTGTCGACGACCTCCTCGCGGCCGGTGGCGCGCTCGCACAGCGACAGCCGCTGCAGGTGCCCGTCGCCGGAGGCGCCGGTGATCTCGGTGCGCAGCCGCACCCGGATGTTCGGCGTCGCCTCGATCCTCGCCACCAGGTACTCGCTCATGCTGCGCCGCAACGAGTCCCCGCGCACCAGCACGACGACCTCGGAGGCGTGCTGGGAGAAGAACAGCGCCGCCTGCCCCGCGGAGTTCGCGGCCCCGACGACGTGGACGACCTTCCCGGCGCAGTTCGCGGCCTCGTGGGCGGCGGCCCCCTGGTACACGCCGCGGCCGGTGAACTCGGCCAGGCCGGGCGCGGCGAGCGCCGAGTACGTCACGCCGGTGGCCAGGACGACGGCGTGGCAGGCGACGGCCGACCCGTCGTCGAGGCGGACGCGGCGCCCGTCGCCGGCGGCCTCGACGCCGACGCACTCGACCGTCTTCACCACCTCGACCCCGAAGCGCAGCGCCTGGTCGCGGGCCCGCTGGGCCAGCTCGTTGCCCGAGACGCCCTTGGGGAAGCCCAGGTAGTTCTCGATGCGGCTGCTCTGCCCGGCCTGACCGCCCGTCGTCGAGCGCTCCACGAGCAGGGTGCGCAGCCCCTCGCTGGCCGCGTACACCGACGCGCCCAGCCCGGCGGGGCCGCCGCCGACGATGACCACGTCGTAGAAGGGCGCGGCCGCGGTCGTGGGGAACCCCAGGCGCTGCACCAGCTCGCGCGGGCGGCACGCGGGCACGGTCCCGCCGTCGGGCAGGAACACGACGGGCAGGGCGTCCGGGCCGTCGTCCAGGCCGGCGATGCGCAGCAGGCGCTGCGCCTCGGCGCTGCGCACGTCGACGTACCGGTACGGCAGGGAGGTGCGGGCCAGGAACTCCTTGAGCTCCTGCGTCTGCGCCGACCACTGGTGCCCGACGACGGACAGCCCCGCGGCGGCCGGGCGGGTGGCGGCCTGCCAGTCGGCCAGCAGCTCGTCCAGCGGCGGGTACAGCCGCTCCTCCGGCGGGTCCCACGGCTTGAGCAGGTAGCGGTCGAGGTCGACCTCGTTGATGGCGCGGATCGCGGCGTCGGTGTCGGCGTAGGCGGTCAGCAGGACCCGCTTGGCGGCCGGGACGACGTCCATCGCCTCCTCGAGGAACTCCACGCCCGTCATCGACGGCATCCGGTGGTCGGCCATGACGACGGCGACGGGCTGGTTGCGCACGACCAGCTCCTCCAGGGCGCGCAGGCCCTCGCGGCCGGAGTCGGCGCGCACCACGCGGTGGCTGTGCCCGTAGCGGCGGCGCAGATCGCGGGCGACGGCGCGCACGACGCCGGGGTCGTCGTCGACGCAGAGGATGACGGGGCGGCGGGCCTCCTCGACGGGCCCGCCACCGGGCGCCGCGAGCGGCGCGGGCGGGCTGTCGGCGGTGGTGGTCACGGGACCTCCGGCGGACGGGACGGGCGGACCGGGCGGTGGGCGCTCGCGCGGGACGGACCCGTGGGAGCGCTCGCCAGCGCTGACGGTAACCCCGCCGCCGTTCCCGCGGGAGGGCCTGGCAGGACCAGGCTGAGCGGGGGGCCGGCGCGGGGCCGGGCACGGCGGGCGGGGCTCGACCGGCCGCCGCCGCGGCGCTACGGTCCGGGCCGTGACGGCGAGCGGACCGGGCGAGGCGCCCGCGACGGGGACGGCGGACGCGGCGGGCGCGGGCGCCCCGGTGGCGGTGGACCTGGACCGGCACGTGCTGGGCGACCCGGCGGCGGCCACGACGATCGTCGAGTACGGCGACTTCGAGTGCCCCTACTGCGCGGCCGCCGCCCCCGTGCTGCGCGAGGTCGTCGAGGGGTCCGCGGGCCGGGTGCGGCTGGTGTTCCGGCACTTCCCGCTGTTCACCAAGCACCCGTTCGCGCTGACGGCGGCCCTGGCCGCGGAGGCGGCCGGGGAGGCGTTCTGGCCGCTGCACGACCTGCTGTTCGCCCACCAGGACCGGCTGACCGACCCCGACCTGGCCGCCTACGCCCAGCGGGCCGGAGCGGTCGGCGAGGTGGTCGGCGCGGCGGCGCAGGCGCACCGCCCGGCCGTGGAGGCCGACTACCGCGCCGGGGCGGCGGACGGCGCGCGCGGCACCCCGACCCTGTTCGTCGACGGCCGCGCCTACACCGGGCGGGTCGAGGTGTCCGCGCTGCGCACCAACCTGGGCCTGCACCGCTGAGGCCCGTCCGCCCGCCTCACGCCCGGGTGGGGTCCAGCCAGGGCCCGGCGGGCAGCTCGGGCAGCTGGTCCTCGTCCACGGTGCACAGCGGCATCCGCTCGCCCAGGACGCGCAGCGCCAGCGACCCCAGGACGGCCGAGACGAGCGAGCCGGCGAGCACGCCGATCTTCGCCTGGTCGCGCAGCGCGGCGTCGTCGAAGGCCAGGTCGGTGATGAACAGGGAGATGGTGAACCCGATCCCGGCCAGCAGCGCCCCGCCCACCAGGTGCCCGTAGCGCACGCGGCCGGGCAGGTCGCCCAGCCCGGTGCGCAGGGCGAGAGCGGCGGCCACGGAGATGCCCACGCCGTTGCCGACGACGAGGGCCAGCACGATCCCGCCGGTCACCGGCGAGGTCAGCGCCGTGCGCAGCGCCTCGCCGTCCAGGACGACACCGGCGTTGGCCAGCCCGAACAGCGGGACGACGACGTAGGCGCTCAGGGGGTGCAGGGCGTCCTGCAGGCGGTCGTTGGCGGGCACCGCGGCGCGCGCCGCCGTCGTCGCCATCCGCGCCCGGAACGGGGTGGGCCGCTCCAGCAGGGCCCGCCCGTAGGTGCGCACCCGCTCGCGCTGCTCGGGCGACACGCGCGCGGCCGGGACGAGGACGCCGACGAGGACGCCGGCCAGGGTGGGGTGCACGCCGGAGGCGTACACGGCCAGCCACAGCGCGATCCCGACGAGCACGTACGGGGTCAGCTGCCACACCCCCGCCCAGCGCAGCAGCGCGAGCACCGCCACCAGGACCGCCGAGACGGCCAGCGCGCCCAGCGACACCTCGTCGCTGTAGAAGACGGCCATCACGGTGACGGCGCCGACGTCGTCGACGATCGCCAGCGTCAGCAGGAACAGGCGCAGCTGGTCCGGGCAGCGCGGCCCGAACAGCGCCAGGACGCCGACGAGGAACGCGGTGTCGGTGGACATGGGGATGCCCCAGCCGACCGCCGCGGGCCCGCTGGGGTTGACCGCCAGGTACAGCAGCGCGGGCAGGGCCAGCCCGCCCAGCGCGCCGAGGACGGGCACGACGACGGAGCGCGGGTTCCGCAGCTCCCCCACCGTGACCTCGCGGCTGATCTCCAGGCCGACGACGAGGAAGAACACGGCCATCGCGGCGTCGTTGACCCAGTGCCGCAGGTCCAGGGCCAGTTCCCAGCCGCCCAGGCGCACCGACCCCTCGGTGTGCCAGAACTCCTCGTACCCGGAGCCGGGCAGGTTCGCCCAGACCAGCGCGGCGGCCGTCGCGGTCAGCAGCAGCACCGCCCCGCCGGACTCGGTGGCCAGGAACCGCCGCAGCGGCTGGGCCACGTGCGGCACCGGCACGCTGATGCGCGGCAGCGGTCCCGGGCGCGCCGGCAGCGGTCCGGTCGGGGTGTGGGTCACGGGGCTCCGCCTCTCGCGTCGTCGCCCTCGCGGGCGGCCGTCGCCCGGACGCTAGCGGCGGCCCCAGCCCCCGGTCAGCCCCTCCCCCGCCTCACCCGCCGCCTCACCCCCCGGAACGGCTGACCGCGAAGGCGAGGACGAAGCCGAGCGTGGTGACGAGCCCGGTCAGCAGGCCGGTGCGCTCGAACGCCTCGGGGATCATCGTGTCGGCGACCATGGTGAGGATGGCGCCCGCGGCCAGCGCCGTGATGGCCGCGACGACCTGCGGGGAGGCCCCGCCCAGCGCCAGGTACCCCAGCGCGGCGGCCAGCCCGCTGACCAGGGCGATGCCGCCCCACACCCCGAACACGTACCGGGCGCTGCGGCCGGCGCGCTTCATGCCCGCCACGCTGGACAGCCCCTCCGGCACGTTGGAGATCGCGACCGCGGCGACGACGGCGGTGCTCACGCCGCCCCCGCCGAGCAGCCCCAGGCCCAGCACCACCGACTCGGGCACCCCGTCGAGCAGGGCGCCGACCGCGATCGCCGCGCCGCTGCCGCCCTGCTCGGACTCCGACGGCTGCTGGCCGCCGGAGCGCTTGCGGTGCCGGGCGCCGTGCCGGGCCAGGGCCGCGTTCGCCGCCACGTACAGCAGCGCCCCGGCCAGCAGGCTGCCCACCGTGACGGCCAGCCCGCCGGTGTCGGCGGCCTCCTGCGCCAGGTCGAAGGCCAGGGCGGAGATGAGCACGCCCGACCCGAACGCCATGACGCCCGCGACGACGGTGCGCGGCACGGGCGCGAACCACGCCACGAGCGCGCCGACGACCAGCGCCGCCCCGCCGAACAACCCCCACGCCCCGGCTTCCAGCCACCCCGGCACGCCGTCCTCCTCCCGTCGCCGACCCGTTCCGCAGGACCCCTACCCGTTCGTGAACCCGAGCAACCATCGGGGAGGGCGCGGCCGTCCGGGAGGGGGGCGACCGCCCGGGCCGGACGACGGCCCGGCGAGACTTGCGGGGTCAGCTCCAGACGAGCGCGCGGGCCGGGTCCTCCAGGACGGCGGCGATGTCGGCCAGCACGCGCGAGCCGCTCTCCCCGTCGAGCATCCGGTGGTCGAAGGACAGGCTCAGGGTCACCGTCCAGCGCGGCTTGACCTTGCCGCGGTGCACCCAGGGGCGCTCGGCGATGGTGCCGACGGCCAGGATCGCCGCCTCCCCCGGGTTGAGGATGGGGGTGCCGGTGTCGATGCCGAAGGTGCCGACGTTGGTGATGGTGATGGTGCCCTCGGCCAGGTCCCGCGGGGACGCCTTGCCGGCGCGCGCGGTCGTCGTCAGCTCGCCCAGCGCGACGGCCAGCTCCTTGAGCGTCATGGCGTCGGCGTCCTTGACGTTCGGCACGAGCAGCCCGCGCGGGGTCGCCACGGCGATGCCGAGGTTCACGTAGTTCTTCACGACGATGACCTGGTTGGCCTCGTCCCACGTGGAGTTCACGTCCGGGTTGCGGCGCACCGCGACCAGCAGCGCCTTGGCGACCAGCAGCAGCGGGGAGACGCGCACGCCCTCGAACTCCCGGTCCTGCTTCAGCCGCTGGTACAGCTTCATGGTGCGGGTGACGTCGACCGTGGTGAACACCGTGACGTGCGGGGCGGAGAACGCGCTCTCGACCATCGCGGCGGCCGTGGCCTTGCGCACCCCGCGGATCGGCACGTGGTGCTCGCGCTCGTGCCGCTCCACGCGGCGCGCGGGTTCCTCGGGGGCGCCGGGCACGAGGGCGAGGACGTCGCTGCGGGTCACGGTGCCGCCGGGGCCGGTGGGGGTGGCGTCGGCCAGGTCGACGCCGAGGTCGCGGGCCAGCTTGCGCACGGGCGGCTTGGCCAGCACGCGCTGGGCGGCGGGTGCGGTGGCCGGCTCCGGCGGGACCGGCTGCGGCGCAGCGGTCTCCCGCGCGACGGTCTGCGCGGCCGGCTGCGGGGCCGCCGGGGAGGAGCGGCGCCGGCGCGGGGCGGCCTCGCGGGTGCCGTAGCCGACGAGGGTCGCGCCGGAGGCGTCCGCGGCCGCGGCGGCGGGTTCGGCGGCCGGCGGGTCCACGGGCCCGGGGGCCTCGGTGCTGCCGGTGCGCACCACGACGATGTCCGCGCCGACCTCGACGGTGGCGCCCTCGGGGACCAGCAGCTGCGCCACCGTGCCCGCGTACGGGCTGGGCAGCTCCACCAGCGACTTCGCCGTCTCGATCTCGACGAGGACGTCGTTGACGGCCACGAGGTCGCCCTCGCGGACCTTCCAGGAGACGATCTCCGCCTCGGTGAGCCCCTCACCGACGTCGGGCAGGGCGAAGCGCTGGTCCACGGGTTCCTCTCGGGCGTTTCCTGGGGTTCCTGCGGTCGTCCGGGCCGCGCTCAGGCGGCGAGCGCGCGGTCGACGGCGTCGAGCACCCGGTCGATCCCGGGCAGGTAGTGCTCCTCGACGCGGGCGACCGGGTACGGCACGTGGAAACCGCCGACGCGCTGCACGGGCGCCTCCAGCGAGTAGAAGCAGCGCTCCTGCACGCGCGCGGCCAGCTCGGCGCCGGCGCCGAAGAACGTCGGCGCCTCCTGCACCACCACCAGCCGGCCGGTGCGCTGCACCGACTCGGCGACGGTGTCCACGTCCATCGGGGAGATCGAGCGCAGGTCCACGACCTCCAGCTGCGTGCCGTCCTCGGCGGCGGCCGCGGCGGCGTCCAGCGCCAGCCGCACCGTGGGGCCGTAGGCGACGACGGTCGCGTCGGTGCCGGCGCGCAGGACGCGCGCGCGGTGCAGGGGGGTGACCTGCCCGGGAGCCAGGTCGACGTCCACGTCGCCCTTCTCCCAGTAGCGGCGCTCCGGCTCCAGGAACAGCACCGGGTCCGCGGAGGCGATCGACTGCTGCACCATCCAGTACGCGTCGTGCGCGGAGGCGGGGGTGACCACGCGCAGGCCGGCCACGTGCGCGAACAGGGCCTCGGGGCTCTCGGAGTGGTGCTCGACCGAGCCGATCCCCCCGCCCGCGGGCATCCGGATGACGACGGGCACGCTCAGGCGCCCGCGCGAGCGGGCCCGCAGCTTCGCCAGCTGCGTGACGATCTGGTTCACCGCCGGGTACACGAACCCGTTGAACTGGATCTCGCAGACGGGCCGGTACCCGCGCAGCGCCATGCCGGTCGCGGTGCCGACGATGCCGGCCTCGGCCAGCGGGGTGTCGATGACGCGGTCCTCGCCGAAGTCCTTCTGCAGGCCGTCGGTGACGCGGAAGACCCCGCCCAGCTTGCCGATGTCCTCGCCCATGAGGACGACGCGCGGGTCGCGGTCCATCGCCGCCCGCAGACCCGCCGTGATCGCCTTGCCCAGCGCCATGCGCTCCATCAGCGTGCTCCTCCGGTGATCGCGGCGGACTCCTCGTCGTGGCGCGCCCACGCGGCGAGGAACTCGTCGCGCTCCTCGACGACCTGGGTGTGCGGCTCGGCGTAGGCGTGGTCGAACATCGCCGCCGGGTCCGGCTCGGGCAGCGCGCGCACCCCGGCGCGCAGCCGCTCGGCGAACGCGTCGGCCTCCGCCGCCAGCGCGGTCTCGAACGCCTCGTCGAGCAGGCCCTCGGAGGCGAGGTGCGCGCGGAACCGGTCGATCGGGTCCTTGTCGCGCCAGGCGTCCACGTCGGCCGCGCTGCGGTAGCGGGTCGGGTCGTCGGAGGTGGTGTGCGCGCCCATCCGGTACGTGTACGCCTCGACGAACGTGGGCCCGCCGCCGGCGCGGGCGCGGTCCAGGGCGGAGCGGACGACGGCCAGGCAGGCCAGCACGTCGTTGCCGTCGACGAGGACGCCCGGCATCCCGGCGCCCTCGGCGCGGCGGTGGATCGGCACGCGGGTCTGGCGCTCGACCGGCTCGGAGATGGCCCACTGGTTGTTCTGGCAGAAGAACACGACGGGGGCGTTGAACACCGCCGCCCAGCTCAGCGCCTCCGCGGTCTCGCCCTGCGAGCTGGCGCCGTCGCCCAGGTAGGCGATGACGGCGGTGTCGCGGGCCGGGTCGCCGGTGCCGACGGCCCCGTCGCGCTGGATCCCCATGCCGTAGCCGACGGCCGGCAGCAGCTGCGCGGCGATGACGAGCGTGTACGGGTGCACGCGGTGCGCGGCCGGGTCCCAGCCGCCGTGGTCGGTGCCGCGGTACAGGCTCAGCACGTGCAGCGGGTCGATGCCGCGGCCCAGGACGGCGCCGTGGTCGCGGTAGGTGGGGAAGACCTGGTCGTGCGGGCGGGTCGCGCGGGCGGCGCCGACCTGGGCGCCCTCCTGGCCCCGGCTGCCGGCCCACAGGCCCAGCTCGCCCTGGCGCTGCAGCGCCTCCGCCTCCGCGTCCAGCCGGCGCAGCAGCACCAGGTCGCGCAGGACGTCGCGCAGCTCGTCCGGCGCGAGGTCCACGTCGTGCTCGGGGTGGTGGCGCCGGACCCCCGAGGGGTCGAGCAGCTGCACCATCGGCTCGGTGCGGGCCGGGCCGGCCGCCGCGTCGCTCACGTGCTCCCCCTCGTCCGGGTCCTGGGCGGGTCCCGCCCGGACCGCCCCGGCGGGCGGAGGAGCCGAACCTACGGTCGCGTACCTTACGCCTGCGTACCCTACGCGGAAGCAGGTGCGACGTCGACGCGCCGACGGGCGCCGACCGGGTGAGGGGTGGTCGAGGCGTGGCGCGCACCGGTCGATGGAGGGGTGTGAACGTCGAGACGTGGCGTCGGGCACTGCGCACCTCCCGCGCGCCGGGCTGGCGCGTGCTGCGCGTGACCGCCTTCACCGCCTCCTACCTGCTGTGCGTCCTGTTCGCGTGGTGGCTGGCCGGCGTCCTGGACGCGCCGCGGGCCAGCCTGGGCAGCCAGCTGCTCACGTGGGGCGTGGCGACCGTCCTGTTCACCGACGACGTGCAGGACCTGGTGGCCGGGCGCTCGCCGCACCGGCGGGTGGAGCTGCGCCTCGTCGTCGTCTCCGCCGCCCTGGCCGTGGCGTCCGCCTCGACGGGGCTGCCCTTCGTCTACCCCTTCCTGGCCGCCGCCCTGGCCGCGCACGTCGCCCAGCGCGAACCCGGCCCGCGCACCACGGTCGCGGGTGTGGTGACCACGGTCGTCGGCACGCTGGCCGTCGAGGGCGCCGTGCACGCGGGGTGGCTGTGGCTGACCCTGCCGCCGGCGCTGTCGCACGTGGCCGCCCTGGTGCTCCTGACGCTGTCGGTCACGGTCCTGCTGAGCGTCACCCGGCTGGCCGCGCGGGAGCGCCGCGCGGCCGAGGCGCTGGCCGCCGAGCAGCGCCGGCGCCACGACGAGCTGCTGCACGCGGCGCTGCACGACCCGCTGACCGGCCTGCTCAACCGCCGCGGGGCCGGCGAGGCGCTGGCCGCCGCCGTCCGGGCCGCGAGCCCGCGGGAGCCCGCCGCCCTCGTCTACCTGGACCTCGACGGGTTCAAGCTCGTCAACGACGTGCACGGCCACCAGGCCGGTGACCGGCTGCTGGTGCAGGTCGCCGCGCGCCTGGCGGCCGCCGTCCCGGCGGGCGCGGCACTGGCGCGCACCGGCGGGGACGAGTTCGTCGTCGTGCTGCGCGGGTCCGCAGCCGCAGCGCCCGCGGCCCTCGCGGAGCGGCTGCGCGCCGCGCTGGTCGCCCCCGTCCCCCTGGACGGGTCCGGCAGGACCTGCGGCGTCGGCGCGAGCGCCGGCACCGCCGCGACCACCGCCCCCGTGGACCCCGAGGACCTGGTGCGACGGGCCGACGCGGCCATGTACGAGGACAAGCGCCGACGGCGCGCCACCTCGGGGACCCCGGTGCGGCTGCCCGGCTGAGCCGCGCGGGCACCCGCCACCGCGGCGGCCGCCTCAGCGCAGGCCGGCGGCGACCTCCAGCAGGCGGTCGTTGGCGGCGGTCTCGGCGACGGTGACGCGGATCCCGTCGCCCGCGAACGGGCGCACCACGAGGCCCTCCACCGCGAAGGCGTCGGCCAGCTCCAGCGCCCGCTCCCCCACGGGCAGCCACACGAAGTTGCCCTGCGCGTCGGGCACGTCCCAGCCCTGCGCGCGCAGCCCGCCGAGGACGCGGCGGCGCTCGGCGGCCAGCGCCGCGACGCGCTCCATCAGCTCGGCCTCCGCGGCCGGGCGCAGGGACGCCACGACCGCGGCCTGGGCGACGCCCGAGACGCCGAAGGGCGTGGAGGAGCGGCGCAGCGCGGAGGCCACGCGCGCCTCGGCCAGGGCCACGCCCACGCGCAGCCCGGCCAGCCCGTACGCCTTGGAGAAGGTGCGCAGCACGACGAGGTTGGGGTACCGGCGCGACAGCTGGACACCGTCCGGCACGTCGGGGTCGTCGACGAACTCGCGGTACGCCTCGTCGAGGACGACGAGCACGTCGCCGGGCGCGCGGTCCAGGAAGTCCGTCAGCTCGCCGCTGCGCAGCGCCGGGCCGGTGGGGTTGTTGGGCGAGCACAGCACCACCAGGCGCGTGCGGGGGGTGATCGCGGCGAGCATCGCGGGCAGGTCGTGCCGGGCGTCCGCGGTCAGCGGCACCTGCACGGCGGTCGCCTCGGCCAGCGCCGCGGTGACGGGGTACGCCTCGAAGGAGCGCCACGCGTAGACGACCTCGTCGCCGGGCCCGCACGTCGTCTCGGCCAGCTGCGCCAGCAGCCGCACGCTGCCGGTGGCGGCGACCAGCTGCTCGGCCGGCACGTCCCAGCGCCGCGCGACGGCCGCGAGCATCTCCGCGGCCGCCGGGTCCGGGTAGCGGTTGAGGCCGGCCGCGGCCTCGGCGACGGCGCTGACCACGCTCGGCAGCGGCGGGTAGGGGTTCTCGTTGGACGACAGCTTCCACACCCGCAGCCCCTCCCGCGCGAGCGCCGGCTTGCCGGCGACGTAGGCGGGGACCTTCTCCAGGTGCGGGCGCAGCCGCGGGGCGGACGGGGTGCTGGGCATGGCCCCAGGCTAGGCCGCGGCGGCCGCCGGCCGGGGGCTCGCCCGCGTCCCGCCAGCGCCCCGCCCGCTCCGGTGCCGGGAGCGGCGCGGGGGTGCACGATGGGCCCAGCACGGGCCGACGGGGCGGGTGCCGGTGGTGCGTGCCGTCGGCCGCGCCCCCCGGCGCCGGCCGACCCTGCCCCAGCGAACGTGGACGGACCTGATGCCTGAGCTCATCGACTACTCCGACGACCCCAAGGCGCTCTTCGCCACCTTCGCGCTCTTCCCCTCCGGCGTGGCGGCGCTGTCGGCCGTCGTGGACGGCAACCCCGTCGTGCTCGTCGCCTCCTCCTTCCAGGTGGGCATCTCGGCCAAGCCGCCGCTGGTCCTCGTGGCCGTGCAGCACACCTCGACGAGCTGGCCGAAGCTGGCGACGGTGCCGCGCATCGGGATCTCGGTGCTCGGGGAGGCCCACGACACCGCCGCGCGGCAGATGGCCTCCAAAGCGGGCGACCGGTTCGCGGGGATCCCGACGACGACCACCCCGGAGGGGTCGCTGTTCGTCGACGGGGCGCCGGTGTGGCTGGAGTGCAGCGTCCACTCGCAGTTCCCCGCCGGCGACCACGACGTCGTCCTGCTGCAGGTGCACAAGATGGCCACGGACGCCGACCTGGAGCCGCTGGTGTGGCACGGCAGCGGGTTCCGGGCGCTGCAGCCGCGGGTGGGCGCGTGAGCGCGGCCGGCGGGCGGGAGGCGCCCGCGCCGCGCACGGGCGTGGTGGTCGGCAACCCGAAGCCCGCCTCGCGGACGCTGGCGGCGGCCGTGCGGGCGGTGGAGCTGCTGTCCGGGCGCGCGCCCGACCTCGTCGTGGACGTGACCACCCTCGGCCCGGGGCTGCTGAGCTGGGGCGACGAGGCCGTGGGCCGCGCCGTCGAGGAGGTCGGTGCCCTCGACCTGCTGGTGGTGGCCAGCCCCACCTACAAGGCCACCTACACGGGGCTGCTGAAGCTGTTCCTGGACCGCTTCGCCGGCGGGGAGGGGCTGCGCGACGTGACCGCGGTGCCGCTGATGCTCGGGGCGGGTCCCGCGCACGCGCTGGCCGCGGACCTGCTGCTCAAGCCGGTCCTGGCCGAGCTGGGCGCCGCGCTGCCGGCGCCGGGGCTGTACCTGCTCGACACCGAGGGCGCGGGCTCGCCCGCGCTGGAGGCCTACGCCGAGCGCTGGGGACCGGTGCTGCGGGCGGCGGCCGCTCACGGTGCGGCCGCTCGCGGCAGCCGCTCGGCGGTGTAGTCGAAGACCTCCACGCGGGCGCCGGGGCGGTCGAGGAAGGGGGCGGCCGACGCCCGGAACACGACCAGGGCGGGGTCGTCGCTGCGGTCGGCGAGCGCCGCGGTGGCCACGTAGGCCGAGGAGGCGTGCGCCGCCAGCGGGTCCAGGCCGCCGGACGCGCCGGTGTCGCGGCGCACGACGGTGCGGCTGTCCGAGGACGGCGCGTCGGCCCCGTCGAGGGAGGGCACGACGTCGTCCACGTGCTCCAGCGACAGGACGCGCACGTCCGCCGGGACGGCGGTGGTGTCGGTGGGCGCGCCGGCGGTGACGACGTGGGTGACCGTGAACTCCTCGCGGACGGCCGGGTCGGCGGCGACGGCGGACACCGTCAGCCCGCCCTGGCTGTGCCCGGCCAGCAGCACCGGTTCCCCCGGTGCGGCGCCGGCGGCCCGCAGCGCCTGCACGACGGCGCCCGCGGTGGCGGTCTCCTGCCCGGCCACCGCGCGCACGTTCGTCGTCAGGTCCATCGGGTTGGCGCCGGGCACCGGGCTCCACTCCTGGGTGCCCGGCACGGCCACGACCCAGGCGACCCGCCCGTCGGCGCCGGTGACGCGCTCGACGCGCAGGGACCCCGGTGGCGGGGTCGTCGCCCCCGGCACCCGCCCGCCCAGGCTCTCCCGGCCCGGCGGCCAGCCCGTCGACTGCTGCGCCACCCCGTCGAGCAGCTCCGCCAGCCCGGCCGCGGGCCGCACGGGCGCGGCGCGACCGGCCACGGGGCGGACGGTGACGGCGTCGGTGCGGCGCCCGCCGCCGAGGGCGCCGGCCAGCCCGCCGGCCGCGACGACGGCTCCGGCCACGCCCGCGACGTCGTCGTCCGCGCCGGGCGCGAGCACCTGCGCGGCCGCGCCGAGCAGCGGCTGGCGCTGCCCGGCGGCGGCGAGGAGGTGCGGGGTCAGCGCGACGACCTCGCGGGTGAGCCCCGGGTGGGCGGCGAACACGTCGACGGCCAGGGCGCGCGCGTCGTGCTCGGCGTCGGCCAGCTGCTCGCGGGCGGTGTCGGCCGCGACCCGCTCCAGGCGGGCGGTGTCCAGGTCGCCCGTCCGCGCCTGGCGCACCGCCTCGACCGCGACCGCGCCGGTGACGACGTCGACCCGGCGCAGGGCGTCGGCGGCCACGACGGCGGCGGCCCCGGCCGCCAGGCCCGGCGCCGCCTCGACGACCAGCCCGGCGGTGGCGCGCCGGGCGGCCGCCACGACCGCCTCTGCGGCCTCGTCCCCGACGCGGTAGCGCAGCGCCGCGAAGCGCAGCCGGCCGGCCAGCGCGATCGTCTCCGCCGCGACGGCGGCGGCGTTGCGCGGGCCGAGCAGCAGGTCGTGCACCGCCGCGGCCAGCGTCCACGCCGAGGCCGGTGCCGCGGGGGCGCTGACGAGCAGCTGCGGGGAGGCCGCCCAGCGGACCGCGTCGGCGCCCAGCAGCACCAGCTCCTCGGCCGCCGCGCCCAGCGCGGCCGCCGTCCCCTCCAGCAGCGCGAGGTCCACGACCGCCGGGCCACCGGTGCTGACGTGCAGCGCCCCTGCGCCGCCCGCGCTCACGCGCCGGTCTCCACCGCGGCGGCGTGGGCGCGCGCGGCCGCCGCGACGTCCTCCCACGCCCGCGCGAGGGCGCGCGCCGCACCCTCGCGCTCCGCGGCCCGCCCGGCGAAGGCGGCCGCGGCCCGTCCCTGCCACCCGGTGCCGCCGTCCGCCGCGAGCGCCCGCAGCCGCTGCGCCACGACGTCGGCGCGGTGGGCGCCGCCGTCGGCGCGCACGGCCAGCTCCCGCACCTGCTCGGCCAGCTCGCCCCGCAGCCCCGCCCCGGCACCCGCCGCGACCTCCACGCCCGTCACACCCACCGGCATCCGCCCGCACCTCCCGCACCCCGACCCGGTCCCGACACCCGCGGGACGCTAGGCAGCGGGCCGGTGCGGGACTCCGCCCGCGGTCGCGGCCTGTGGACGGGCGGGACCGGGCCGGCCTGTGGGTCCCGCGGCGCGACCGGGCGGCAGCGGGCGGCGCCGGGCAGCATGGGCGCCGTGAGCGCGAGCCCGGACCTGCACGTCAAGCGGCTGCCCGCCGCGCACCGCGCCCCGGGCGCGCTGGCCGCCGAGGCCGCCGGGCTGCGCTGGCTGGCCGCCGCGGGCGGCGCGGCCGTGGTGCGGGTGCACGCGGTGGACGAGGACGAGCTCGTCCTCGACCGGGTCGTCGAGACCCGGGCCACCCCGGCCGCCGCCGAGCGCTTCGGGCGGGACCTGGCCCGCACGCACGCCGCCGGCGCGCCCCGCTTCGGCGCGCCCCCGCCCGGGGTGGAGGGCGACGCGTGGATCGCGGCGCTGCGGCTGCCGATGACGCGCGAGGGCGAGGACCTGCCCTGGGGCGCCTTCTACGCCCGGCACCGGCTGCAGCCGTACCTGCGCGCCGCGCGCGACGCGGGCGCCCTGGACGCCGACGACGTCGCGGTCGTGGAGCGGGTCTGCGCCCGGCTGGAGGACGGCGACGGGGCCCTGGTCGCCGGCGGCGAGCGCCCGGCGCGGCTGCACGGGGACCTGTGGTCGGGCAACGTGCTGTGGTCGGCGGGCGGCGCGGTGCTCATCGACCCGGCCGCGCACGGCGGGCACCCGGAGACGGACCTGGCGATGCTGGCGCTGTTCGGCGCCCCGCACCTGGACCGCGTCCTGGCCGCGCACGCGGAGGCCGCCGGCACCCCGGACGGCTGGCGCGAGCGGGTGCCGCTGCACCAGCTGCACCCGCTGCTGGTGCACACCGTCCTGTTCGGCGGCGGGTACGCGGCGCAGGCCGTGCGCGCGGCGAGCGCCTGCGCGGCGCTGTGAACGCCGCCGGGCACCCGGCCGCGGCCAAGCTGCCGCACGCGGCGCGGGTGGAGCTGCTGCACCTGCTCGTCTCGCCCGAGCACGCCTACTTCGGCCGTCCCCGCGACGGGGCCGCCGACGTGCCGACCACCGACGCCGACGAGGTGGAGGTGGTGGCGGGCAAGGGGATCGTCGGGGACCGGTTCTTCGGCAAGGCCGCGCACATGGACGCCGCCGTCACGTTCCTGGCGGTGGAGGCGTGGGAGGCGGTCGCCGCGGACCTGCGGCTGGGCGCCGTGCCCGACCCGCTGCTGGCGCGGCGCAACCTCGTGGTGCGCGGGCTGGAGCTGGACCCGCTGCGCGGCACGGACTTCCTGCTCGAGACGGCGGCCGGGTCGGTGCTCTTCCACGGCGGACGCCCGGCGAACCCGTGCGCGTGGATGGACCGGGTGGTCGCCCCCGGCGCGCACCGGGCGCTGCGCGGGCGCGGCGGGCTGCGCTGCACGCCGCTCACGAGCGGGCGCCTGTCGCGCGGGCCGGCGACGCTGCGCTCGTCCGTGCCGCTGGACGCCGCCCGCGCCGGGGAGGCCGTCCTGCGGCGGGTACCGCTGCAGTGAAGCCCGCCCGCGCCGGGGTGCGCACCGGGGTGGGCGGCGCCAGGGTGGGTCCATGGTGAAGAAGGGCGACCACGTCGAGTGGAACACCTCCCAGGGCAAGACCGAGGGGGAGGTCGTGGACCGGAAGACCGACGACTTCGAGCTGGACGGCAAGCAGCGCCGGGCCTCCGACGACGACCCGCAGGTCGTCGTGGAGAGCGACAAGTCCGGCAAGGAGGCCGCCCACAAGGAGTCCTCGGTCGACAAGGCCTGAGCGGGGCCCGAGCGCGGCCCGGACGGCCCCCGACGGGCCGCCCGGGCGGCGGGGGCGCCCCGGCCCGCGTGGGACCATGACGCGCGTGACGGAGCCCACCACCGCCGACGTCCCGACCGACCCGCGGCCCGCCGACCTCGGCGGACCCGCCCTCGGCCCCCTCGACGGCCGCTACCGGCGCTCCGTCGCCCCGCTGGCCGAGCACCTGTCCGAGGCGGCGCTGAACCGCCGCCGCGTGCACGTCGAGGTCGAGTGGCTGGTGCACCTGGGCACCCACGACGTCGTGCCCGGCGTGCGGCGCCTGACGGGCGACGAGGTGGCGTTCCTGCGCTCCCTGCCGCTGGCGTTCGACGCCGCGGCCGTGGCCGAGCTCGCCGAGATCGAGCGCGTCACCGTGCACGACGTCAAGGCCGTGGAGTACTGGGTCAAGCGGCGGCTGGAGGGCACGTCGCTGGCCGACGTCGCCGAGCTCACGCACCTGTTCTGCACCAGCGAGGACGTCAACAACCTCTCCTACGCGCTGATGGTGCGCGACGCCGTGCGCCTGGTGTGGCTGCCCGCGGCGAGCGCGCTGGCCGACGACGTGGCGCGGATGGCGCACGAGCTGCGCGACCTGCCGATGCTGGCCCGCACCCACGGGCAGCCGGCCACCCCCACCACCCTCGGCAAGGAGCTCGCGGTCCTGGCGCACCGCCTGCGCCGCCAGCTGGACCGCGTGGCGCGCGCGGAGTACCTGGGCAAGTTCAACGGCGCCACCGGCACCTACGCCGCGCACCGCGCCGCCGTTCCCGGCACCGACTGGCCGGCCGTCTCGCGCGAGTTCGTCACCTCCCTGGGCCTGACGTGGAACCCGCTGACGACGCAGATCGAGTCGCACGACTGGCAGGCGGAGCTGTACGCCGACGTCGCCCGCTACGGCCGCGTGCTGCACAACCTGTGCACCGACGTCTGGACGTACATCTCCTACGGGTACTTCGCGCAGGTGCGCGGGCAGGGCACCGTGGGGTCCTCGACGATGCCGCACAAGGTGAACCCCATCCGGTTCGAGAACGCCGAGGCGAACCTGGAGGTCTCCGGCGGGCTGTTCCGGGTGCTGGAGGAGACGCTGACGACCTCGCGCCTGCAGCGCGACCTGACGGACTCCTCGATGCAGCGCAACATCGGTGTCGCGTTCGGGCACTCGCTGCTGGCGGTGGAGAACGCCCGCAAGGGACTGGCCGGGCTGGACGCGGTGCCGCAGGCGCTGGCCGCCGACCTGGACGCCACGTGGGAGGTGCTCGGCGAGGCCGTGCAGTCGGTGATGCGCGTGCACGGGCTGCCCGAGCCGTACGAGCGGCTCAAGGAGCTCACCCGCGGGCGCAGGGTCGACCAGGCCAAGCTGCGCGAGTTCGTCGCCGGTCTCGGCCTGCCCGCCGACGAGGCCGCGCGCCTGGCGGACCTGACCCCCGGCGCGTACACGGGCGACGCGGCCGCGCTGGTGGACGTCCTCGACGCACCCCGCGGCTGACGTGCGCGCGGTCCTCGTCGAGGGTTTCGGCGCCCCGGCCCGCGTGGCCGAGGTGCCCGACCCCTCCCCCGCCCCGCACGGCGTGGTCGTCGCCGTCGAGGCGACCGGGGTGTGCCGCAGCGACTGGCACGCCTGGCAGGGCCACGACGAGGACGTCGTCCTGCCGCACGTGCCCGGGCACGAGCTGGCCGGTCGGGTCGTCGCCGCCGGGCGCGACGTGCGCCGCTGGCGCGCCGGGGACCGGGTGACGACGCCGTTCGTCACCGCGTGCGGGACGTGCCCGGAGTGCGCGGCCGGGCAGCAGCAGGTGTGCCGCGAGCAGACCCAGCCGGGTTTCACCGGGTGGGGCTCGTTCGCGGAGCTCGTCGCCCTGGACCACGCCGACACGAACCTCGTCACCCTCGGAGAGCGCCCCGCCGCGTCCGCCGCGGCGCTGGGCTGCCGGGTGGCGACGGCGTTCCGCGCCGTCGTGGACGTCGCGCAGGTGCGCGCCGGGGAGACCGTCGCCGTGCACGGCTGCGGCGGGGTGGGCCTGTCCGCCGTCGCGGTGGCCGCCGCGTGCGGGGCGCGCGTGGTCGCCAGCGACCCCTCGCCCGCGGCGCGGGAGCTGGCCGGCCGCTTCGGCGCCGCGCACGTCGTGGACCCGGCCGCCGTCGACGTCGTGGAGGCCGTCACCGAGCTGACCGGCGGCGGCGCGCACGCCTCCCTGGACGCGGTGGGCCTGGCGGCCACGTGCGAGGCGTCGGTGCGGTCCCTGCGCCGGCGCGGGCGGCACGTGCAGGTCGGGTTGCTGCCCGCGGCGTCCGGGCGCCCGCTGGTGCCCATGGACCGCGTCGTCGCGTTCGAGCTGCGGGTGCTGGGCAGCCACGGGATGGCCGCCCACGACTACCCGCGGCTGCTGGAGCTCGTCGACGGCGGCGCGTTCCCGCTGGCGGAGCTGGTGACGCGGGAACTGCCGCTGGCCGACGGGCCCCGGGCGCTCGCGGAGGTGGGCACGGCCGCCGCCGCCGGGGTCACGGTGCTGCTGCCGGGTTCCTGAGGGTCGCGGCGCCGCGGCCCGCGACGACCGCGTCCGCGCGGCGGGCGCCGAGCAGCGCGAGGCCGACGTACAGGGCGGCTTCGGCGTACCCGGGGTGCGCCCACCGGGGGGCCAGCGCGCCGGCCGCGACGGCCAGTCCCAGCAGGAGCACCGGCGCGGCCATCAGCGCGCCCGCCGTCCCGGCCCCGGGCACGCGCAGCAGCGTCACCCCCAGCACCGCGCCGGCCAGGAACAGCAGCAGGAACGCCGTCCCGCCGGGGACCTCCAGCAGCGCCGGAGCACCGCCGGCGACGGCGCCGACCGCGAAGCAGACGGCGAGCACCACCAGCGCCGCGGTGACCACCCGCCGCAGCACCCGGCGGGCGCGCGAGCCGGCGTCGGCGGCGGCGCCCGCGCGGACGAGACCGGCCGCGAGCAGCGCGTAGGCCGCCGCGTGGACGACGTCCACGACGCCCGACCACCAGCGCACCGAGTCGTCGTCGACGAGGTTGTCGCCGGTCAGGCCGAGCACGACGGCGTCCCCGACGGCGACGGCGGAGGCGCAGACCGCTGCGGTGAGGGCAGCCCGTCCGAGTGCGTCCACGATCTTCTCCCGGTCCTGGACGGCGGCCCGGAGCCGGCCGTCTGTCCCGCGGACGCTAGGCGGGCGCGCGCCCCGGCCGCCTCGTCCGCGGCGGACACGGTCGTGCTGCGCGACGTCGGGACCGGCCTCCTCCTCGAGGAGGAGGCGCGGGGCGACCGGGGCTGGCTACCGTCGCCGGATGGGGTCTCGGGGCGGGCACGCCCTGGTCGTGGGCGTCTCGGTGGCGGGGGCCGCCGCGGGGGTCGCGCTCGACCCGGCGGCCTCCGCCCCGTGGGACGTGGTCTTCGGGGCCTGCCTGCTCGCCGGCCTCCTCACGCTGCTGCGACTGGCGCTGCGGGCGGGGGCGCGGGCGCTGGACGAGCGCGGGCGGGCGCGCCGGCTGGCGGGGACCTCCGCGGAGGAGGTGGCCCGGCGGGCGGTCGTCGTGGAGCGCGGGCGGCTCGCGGCGGACATCGAGGCCGTGGTCCGCTCGGCCGTCCTGCGGATGACCGCCTCGGCCGAGGTGGCGCAGCGGGACTGGGACCGCGACCCCCGCCCGGCGCTGCGGGAGGTCCAGGCCGAGGGCGAGCGGGCGGCGCTGGAGCTGCGGCGCCTGCTCGGGCTCCTGCGGGAGTCCGAGCAGGCGGACCCCGCCGCGGTGGCGGGCCCGGCGCCCGCGACGGCGCTCCCGCGCGGGGACGTGCCGCTGGCCGCGGCGCTGGTGGCGCTGGCGCTGGCCGAGCGGACCCTCTACGGCGTGCAGGTCGCCGGAGGCGCGGCGGGGGCCGTGCTGACCGCGCTGGCGGCGGGGACGGTCCTGGCGCGGCGGGCGCGGCCGTCGCTGGGGGCGGCCGCGTGCGGAGGGGTGTTCACCGCCGGGCACCTCACCGGCTCGCCCGTCTCCCCCGGCCTGTGGGTCCTGGCGGTCGTGGGGGTCCTGGCCTGGGCCTGCGCGGCGCGGCAGGAGCGCCTCCCCGAGGGCCTGGCGGGAGTGGTCCTCCTGCTGGCCGGGACGGGCGCCTCCCTCGCCGCGGACGACCCGTCGAACGCACCGGTCGTCGTCGTCGCCCTCGTGGGCAGCGCCGCCGGCGGCCTCGCGGTCCGCGGCGCGACGCGCAGCGGTCAGCGGGCGCGCCGGCGCGCCGGCGAGCGCGCGGACCAGCTGGCGCGGGCGACGGAGGAGGCGGTGCGCGCGCAGCGCCTCAGCGTCGCGCGCGACCTGCACGACCTCGTCTCCAGCGCGGTGGGGGTCGTCGTGGTCCACTCTGGCGCGGCCGAGGCGCTGCGGGAGCAGGACCCGGCGGCGGCCCGCGCCTCCCTGGACGTCGTGCGGCGCACGACGGCGGAGACCCTCGGGGAGCTGGACGAGCTCACGGCGGTCATCGACCGCGGAGCGCTGGGGTCCCCGGCACCACCGGGCGCCGTGGAGCACGGCCCGGGCGACGTGACGGCCCTCGTCGAGCGCGTGCGCGGCGCGGGGCTGGACGTCTCCCTGACCGTGCAGCCGCTGGGGCCCGGGGTGGGGGCGGCGCTGACGACCGTCGTCTACCGGGTCGTCCAGGAGTCCCTGACGAACGTCGCGCGCCACGCCCCCGGCTCGTCGGTCGCCGTGGAGGTCACCACCCGGCCGGGCGAGGTCCTGGTGGACGTCGTGGACGACGGGCCGGGGCGGGGTGCGGGCGCGCGCCGCGGCTACGGCCTCGTCGGGCTCGCCGAACGCGTCGAGCGCGTCGGCGGCCGGCTGGAGACGGGCCCCGGTCCCGGCGGACGGGGTTTCCGCGTGCGGGCCCGGCTGCCTGCGGAGGTCGGGGCGTGAGCGCCCCCGCGGGCAGCGGCGGCGCGCTGCGGGTGCTGGTGGTCGACGACCACGAGGTGCTGCGCGCCGGTCTCGTGGCGCTCCTCGGCGCCGCCGACGGGGTGCGCGTCGTCGGGCAGGCCGCCGACGGGCCGTCGTCGGTGCGCGCCGCGCGGGAGCTGCGCCCCGACGTGGTCCTGCTGGACGTGCAGATGCCCGGCGGGGACGGCCTGAGCGCCATCGACCGGATCCTCGCGGACGGCCCGGCGACCCGCGTGCTGGTGCTGACGACCTTCGACCTGGACGAGTACGTGTTCCGGGCGCTGCGGGCGGGCGCGTCCGGGTTCCTCCTGAAGACGGCGCCGCCGTCGGAGCTCGTGCGCGCCGTCCGGGCGTGCTCCTCGGGCGAGCTGCAGCTCGCACCCAGCGTGGTGCAGCGGCTGGCGGAGAGCTACGTCGCCCACCCGCCCGCCGGGCAGCGTCCGCGGGCACCGGGGCTGGACGCGCTGACGCCCCGGGAGCTGGACGTCCTCCTGGTGCTCGCGCGGGGCGCCTCGAACGCGGAGATCGGCCGTGAGCTGCACCTGGCGGAGACGACCGTGAAGTCGCACGTCACCGGCATCCTCACCAAGCTCGGGCTCCGCGACCGCGTCCAGGCCGTCGTCCTGGCCCACGACAACGGGCTCGTCGGCCGCTGACCCGCGCGGGGACCGTCGGCCGCGACCGCGCTCACCGGAGAGGGGTCACCCCGCCCCGCGCGCCGGGAGCGCCGTGGGCCCGAGCAGGACCGCGGGTTCCAGCGGCGGGACGGGTCGGGGGCGGGGTCGGCGCCGCGCCCGCACGGAGCGCCACACGACGCCCGGCGACAGCAGCGTCGCGGGGTGCTCGACCATCTGCGTGACGTCGTCGAAGGCGCGCGCCACCACGGGGTCGACGACGGTGGCGTCGACGACGAGGCCGAGCAGTCCGGCGGCCAGGCGTTCCGGGCCGCGCGGCGGGACGCCGGTGCGGGCGCGGTCGCCGCCGGTGGACACCGTCCACGCCGCGTCCACCACCACCCGCTGCAGCGCGAAGAAGCGGCGGGCCGGGTCGTCGAGGTCGGCGCCGGAGCGCAGGAACGCCGACAGGCAGGACGCGTGCAGGGCCGCCGAGGACATCCCCTGCCCGTACACCGGGTTGAACGAGGACACCGCGTCCCCCACGGCCAGCAGCCGCGCGGGCAGGCGCGCGGCCGCGGTCCAGTCCCGGCGGCGGCTGTCACCCTGGTGGTGGGTGACGACGTCGCCGAGCAGCTCGTTCGCCGCGACCCGCCCGAACGGCGCGGGCAGGTCGCGGCGGCAGAGCCGGACGAACTCCTCGGCGGTGCCGCCCGGGCGGGTGCCGTAACCGGCCAGCAGGACGATCCACCGGTCCCCCTCGACCGGGGTGAACGCGCCACCGCCCAGGACGCTGCCGGTGCCGGGGCTCACGAGCGCCGCCGCCACCCGCACCCCGTGCTCGTCGTGCTGACCGGGCGGCCGCCGGAACAGCGCGGTCGCGTAGTCGATGCCGGTGGCCTGCCGCGTCAGCGGCGGCACGTCCCAGCCGGCCGCGGCGAGCTGGTCGGGGACGCGGCTGGCGCGCCCGCTGGCGTCGACGACGAGGTCGCCCGGCTCGCGGAACCCCACCCCGCCGGACTCCCCGCGCACCGCCCGCACCGCGCCGCCGGAGACGTCCAGCCCGGTGGCGCGCCCGGTGCGGAACTCGACGTTCGGCAGGTCCCGGACGAGTTCGCGCACCTGGTGCTCCACGAAGGGCCGGGTCGCGCAGAGCACCTGCGAGACACCGGGCTTGCCCACGCCGTCGGTGTAGAGCGCCTGCTGCGCGGGCAGGACGCGCTGGGCGCCGGCCGCGACGGCGCGGTCGGCGAAACCGGGGAACCACCGCTCCAGCTGCTGCGCGCCGCCGCGCAGCAGGGCGTGCACCTGCCGGCCCTGCGGGACGCCGCGCCGCGCCACCGGACCGGTGTCCAGCGGGTCGCGCTCGACCACGACCACGCGCTCGGCGTGCTCGGCCAGCACCCGGGCGGCGAGCAGACCGGCCACGCTGCCGCCCAGCACGACGGCCCGCCCCAGGCGGACGGGGTTCCCGGGAGGCGGGGCGGGAGAGGAGATCGCGGCGAACGTGCGCGCGGCCGACGTCATGGGGCTCCCCCTCCGTGGCGGTGCGGGAGGTCCCGGCCCCGGGAGGACCGGCTCCCCCGCTGTGCACGGGAGTGTAGTGACGCGGCGCCGCGCTGTGACGTGGTCCGGTGGACGGGCCCAGCGCCGCGGCGCTCAGGCCTCGCCCATCACCAGGCCCTCGATGGTGTGCTTCTGCACGATCGGCGTCAGCTCGTCGACGACCGGGCACCCGAGGTGGTCGCGCACTCGCTGGGGCAGCTGCGCGTGGAACTCACGGGTCACGGCCATGTCGTGGTGCTCGGCGTTGCCGGCGCCGGGGGCGTCGACGCCCAGGACGAGGACCGGCCGCGACCGCTGGGAGAGGTTCCGCGTCCCGCGGTGGACCGTCAGCGCGGAGCGCGCGGAGATGTCGCCCATCCGCGGGTACTTGCGCACCGCGCGCTCCTGGTAGCGCGGGTACAGGGACTTCGGCGGGAACATCCCGTGGTCGAACTCCTCCGACCAGTCCCACTGGGTCCCCGGCGCCACCTCGAAGGGGCCCATGTCCTCCTCGGTGTCGACCGCGGTGAGGTTGAAGGCCAGGGACGTCAGCCGCCCGCCCGCGCGGGTCTCCTCCGGCATGGGGAAGTCCCGGTGCCACGGCTGGTCGACCGCCCCGGCGAACGGGACGTCGAAACCGAGCTCGACGACCTGGTAGTCCGGTCCCAGGACCGCCTCGCAGACGGTGCGGACCCACGGGTGGTCGACGAGCTCGACGAACCCGCGCAGCTGCTCGGGGTGGATCTCGACGTAGCAGCGGTTCGGGCCGCGGCCGACCGTCCCGCCCTCGCGGCCGCGGGCCTCCTCGAACGCCGCCTCGAGGTCCTCGCGCACCTGCGTCACCCACTCGCGGGAGAACGCCCCCCTGCGGGCGACGATCCCGTCGGTGTAGAGGCCGCGGACGACCTCGGCGGTCTCCTCGTCCGCCCCGGGGGGGACGGGCAGCTCGTCGGTGGTGCGCGTCACGGTCAGCGTCACGGTGTCCTCCTCGACGTCGTGGTCCGGGCGCGGACCACCTTGCCACGTGGCATTGCCACGTGGCAACAGGGACGCGGCCGACCTCGCACCGGGCACCGGAGCTGGCACGATGGGCCGCCGGGCAGCGGGGAGGAGGTCGGGTGGGGCCGAGCATGAAGGACGTCGCGGCGCTCGCCGGCGTCTCCCCGCGCACCGTCTCCAACGTCGTCAGCGGCGCGGTGCCCGTGGCCCCCGCGACCCGCGCGCGCGTCGAGGAGGCCCTGCGCGCGCTGCGCTACCGGCCCAACGCCGCCGCCCGCAGCCTGCGCCGCGGCCGCTCGGGCCTCGTCGCGCTCGTCGTGCCGGAGGTCGACTCCCCCTACTTCGGGGAGATCGCCGCCCTGCTCAGCGCCGCCGCCGAGGAGCGGGGGTGGACCCTGCTCATCGAGCAGACCTCCGGCGACCGCGAGCGCGAGCGGCACCTGCTCGACGGCGTGCGCGCGCAGCTCGTGGACGGGGTCGTCTTCAGCCCGTGGTCGCTCCGGGGCGAGGACCTGGCGCACCGGCGCGACACCGCCCCCCTCGTCCTCCTCGGCGAGCGGGTGGGCGACGGCGTCGCCGACCACGTGGTGGTCGACAACGTCGCCGCCGCCGCCGGAGCGACGGCGCACCTGCTCGCGCTGGGCCGGCGCCGCGTCGCCGCGGTCGGCGCGCGCTCCCGGGTCGGCGAGGACACCGCGCGGCTGCGCCTGGACGGCTACCGCAGCGCCCTCGCCGCGGCCGGCGTGGACCACGACCCCCGCCTGGAACTGCCCGTCGACGCCCTGCACCGGGCCGACGGCGCCGCGGCCGCGCGCCGACTGCTCGCCGGCGGGCCGCCCGTGGACGCGCTCTTCTGCTTCACCGACCAGCTGGCGCTGGGAGCCCTGCGCGTCCTCCACGAGCACGGCCTGCGCGTGCCGGAGGACGTGGCCGTCGTCGGCTTCGACGACGTCGAGGACGGCCGCTACGCCACCCCGTCGCTGACCACGGTCGCGCCGGACAAGCGGGCGCTCGTGCGGGAAGCCGTGCGCTGCCTCGCCGAGCGCATCGACGTGCGGGACGGCGAGGACCCCGGCCCGCGCAGCGTCGTCGTCGGGCACCGGCTCGTGGTCCGCGAGACGACGGCCGGCCGCGCCGGCGCCCCACCCGCCTGAGGACCCCCGGGAGCCGCAGGCGCTGCCGGGCGCGGGGAGTCCCCGACGCCTCGCGGTGGTGGACCACCGCCGGGTCCCGTCAGCCGCCGAAGACGGACCAGCAGATCGCGTCGCGCCGGGCCTGGTCCTCGAGCACCAGGGCCCGGACCCGTTCCGGGAGCCGGTCGCGCTGCCAGTCGCGTTCCAGCAGCCCGGCAGCGGGACCGTCCGCGGCCGCCGCCCGCGCCGCCCCGACGGCCTCGCGCGGCCGGGTGTCGCAGGGGTGCTCGTCCTCGAACAGGTGCAGGACGTGCTCGGCGCAGTCGGCGGCCCACAGGGCCAGGAGCCGGTGGTCCTCGTCGGTCAGCGTCCCGCCGCGGCGGACCGTCACCAGCCGCGGGTCGCGGACCGCCGGGAGGATCACGCCACCAGCGTGCCAGGGACGAGGCGGCGGCTCACCGGTCGTCGACGCCGGGCCCCCACCGCTCACCGTCGTCCCCCGCCCGGCCGAGGACCACGCCGAGGCGGTGGGCCGCCTGGAGCAGCGAGGTGGTGCCGAGCTTGGCGTTGACGTGCTCGAGGTGCTTGTCGACGGTGCGCGGGGAGACGCCCAGCTCGCGCGCCGCGGCGCGTCGCCCGGCCCCGCTCAGGACGGCCGCGACCACCTGCCGCTCCCGGGCCGTCAGCGCGGCGGCGGCCGGGGCGTCCTGGCGGGCGGGGCCGGGGTGCTCGCCGGGACGTGGACCGCTGCCGGTCCGCAGCGCGCGCTCGAGCTCCCGGCGCAGCCGGCGGGTGCGGGCGAGGGTCGTCTGGGCGGCGGCCACCGCCCGCCGCACCCGCTCGACGTGCTCGCGCTCGCCGGCGGAGAAGGCCCGCCCGTCGCGTCCGACCCCGAACCCGGTCACGGCGCGGCCGGGACGCACCTCGACGGGGAAGCACAGCTGCTCGGTGATGCCCACCGCCTGCCGCACCACCTGGTACGGGTGCGAGCGGCGCCACCGCGGGGACAGCTCCTCCGGTCCCAGGACCGCCGGGGCACCGCCGCCCAGCTGCCAGCGCGCCACGGGGTGGGCGCTCGCCCACTCCGCGGGTGCCAGCACCAGCAGCCGCTGCTCGGCGTGGTGGTCTGGCCAGACCCGCACCCGGCAGGTGACCGCGTCGTCCAGGGCCATCACCTGGAAGGACACCTGCTCGGCGATCCCCGAGCCGAGGAGGCACGCGGCGACGACGTCCACGGGCAGGTCCGCGGCGTCCGCGGCGACGGCCTCCAGCAGGGCTGCCCGCAGGTCGTCCAGAGCCCGGACCCGGCGCTGCTGCATCGCTCACCCCGCACGACCGGCCGGCCCGCTGCACGGGCCGGCTGCACTGCCTCACCCCCTGCGCAGGCTAGTCGCGCGTGTACGTGGTTTCACGCATGGAACGGGACCGGCTCCGCGCGCACCCTGTGTCCCACGGCACGGCGGCGGGCGCGGGCCGCGCCGGACGGCCGGGGTCCCGGGAGGAGGAGCGAGCGATGAGGAAGGACATCCGCTGCCGGCTGGGGGTGCACCGGTGGCGCGACGTGTGGGACGAGCGCGGCCGGCACGTGTGCCTGCTGTGCGTCCGCTGCGGCAGGGACACGCAGGAGACCGAGGACGTCCAGCGCCTGTCCGGGACGTTCCCCGGGCTGCGCCTGTGACACCTCCCCGCCGACGGGGACGGGGACCGCACCAGGACCGTGGAGGTGGACGGCGTGAGGAACGTGCTGTGCCGGCTGGGACGCCACCGGTGGACCGAGGAGCGCACCGAGGACGGCGAGACCTGCCTCGTGTGCTCGCGCTGCCACCGGGACGGGCCGGGAGCGTGGGACGTGAGCTCGGTGAGGGGTTCCGGGGAGGCGTTCCGGTGGGGCCAGGGCGGCCCGACCGGTTTCGGCACGGGGATGTGACCGGGGTCCGGCCTCGCTGACGAGGGCGTCGCAGGAGTTCCGGACCGGTCCGGGAGGAGGAGCACGTGAGACCGCTGCGGTGCCTGGTGGGCCTGCACGCGTGGTCCACCGGGCGCACGGAGGACGGTCAGGTCTTCCGCACGTGCACCAGGTGCCGCGCGGACGAGGGGGACCTGCCCGACGACGTCCGCGTCCCGCTGTCGCAGCGGGACGCGAGGAGCCAGTTCTTCGACCGGGGCGGCGGCGGCTTCGGCTCCACCTCCTGACCGCCGCCGCGCGCCCCCGTCCGCTCAGCCCTGTCCGCTCAGGTCGGCGAGGAGCCCCGCGCCCGGCCGGTGAAGCGCTCCCACGCGGCCTCCTGCTGCGGCGGCGGCGCGTCCTCGTGCTCGGGGCAGGCCAGGCGCAGGTGCCGGTCGCCGAACGGCGCGTCGACGTAGGCGCAGTGGTGCGGCAGCGGGCCGTCGGGGTGGGCGAGCGGGCGGAAGTGGCGGCAGGTGACGCAGGTGCGCTGAGGGGCGATGTCGCCCTGCACCTGCAGGGTCCGGACGACCTTGACCAGCGAGCGCAGGAAGTCCTCCTGCTCGCGGTCGTCGAGGACGCCGACGGCGCGGTCGAGGGGGTCGGACCACCGGGCCGCGCGTTCGAGCAGGTCGGCCCCGGCGGGGCTCAGCCGCAACCGCACCGAGCGCTTGTCCGCCCCGGCCTCGCGCACCACCAGCCCCTTGGCGATCATCGCGTTCACCCGCACGCTCATCGTGGGCGCCGACACCCCGAGCTGGGCCGCGAGCTCGGCCAGCCGCACGCCCCCACCGCTCTCGCGCAGGGCCGTCAGGGCCTGCGCCTGCGTGGGGGTGACGCCCTCGGGTTCCGCGCCGCGCCAGGCCTGGGTGCGCAGGACCAGGGCGATCCTCGACAGGCCGCTGGTGATGCGCCGGGCGACCGGTTCGCTCAGCGCCTCGAAGATGGCCGGCTCGTTCACTTCGGAACCCTAACACTCTTGACACGTCGTCGACCGAGACAGATAGTACTCCTAACGGTTACCGGTCGACCGGTTCCCGGAACCCCCACGTACGCACCGCGCGGAACCCCGCGCCCAGCACCGCGTGGACCCCGACGGAAGGAGCGACCCCGTGTCGCGCGTAGCCTCGATCTCCCCCCAGGACGCCACCGGCGAGACCAGGGAACTGCTCGACGACATCACCGCCACCTTCGGCGTCACCCCGGCGATGTTCCGCGCGGTGGCCAACTCCCCCGCGGCCCTGAAGACGATGTGGGGCGCGTTCGGCGCGCTGGGCTCCGGCCGGTTCCCGGCCGAGCTGGGCGAGAAGATCGCCGTCCTGGTCGCCGACCGCAACGGCTGCGAGTACTGCCTGGCCGCGCACACCGCCCTGGGCCGGAAGGCCGGCGCGACCAGGGACGAGATGAGCCGGGCGCAGGCCGGGCACTCCGACGACCCGCGCACGGCCGCCGCCCTCGCCTTCGCCCACGCGCTCGTCGAGCAGCGCGGTCAGGTGGACGAGGAGGACCTGACCGCCCTGCGCGAGAACGGCTTCGACGACGAGGAGATCGTCGAGCTCATCGCCCACGTCGCGCTGAACCTGTTCACCAACTACGTCAACGTCGCCCTCGCGGTGCCGCTGGACTTCCCGGGGGTCCGCCTGCTGACCACCCGCTGAACCGCTCCCGGGGCGCGGTCCGCGGCGCGCCGCGGGCCGCGCCCGGCGGCACCCCACGACGACGGAGGAACGATGGAGCACGCACCCGCACGAGAACCCGGACCGCCACCGGCCCCGCTCTGGAGCACGACGCACTGGCTGAACACCGACCACCCCCTCGACGTGCCGGACCTCGCCGGGCGGGTGGTCGTGGCGGCCGCCTTCCAGGTGCTCTGCCCGGCCTGCGTGGAGCGGACGGTCCCCCAGCTGAAGCTCGCCCGCGCCGTCTTCCCCGAGGAGGACGTCGCCGTCGTCGGGCTGCACACGGTCTTCGAGCACCACCGCGCGATGGGCGCGCAGACCCTGGCGGCCTTCGTCCACGAGTACGGCATCACCTTCCCCGTGGGCGTCGACGCGCCCGGCGACGACGGGGACCCCCTGCCGGTGACGATGCGGCGCTACGGGATGCGGGGAACCCCCACGCTCCTGCTCCTCGACCGCGCCGGGCGGTTGCGGCGCCACGTGTTCGGCCACCTGCCGGACCTGCGGCTGGGGGCGGAGGTCGCGGCGCTGGTCGCCGGGAGCGGTCCGGGCGCACCGGACCCCGCCGTGCCGGAACCCGTCAGCGCGACCGCCCCCGTCGCGGGCGGGGGCGGGCCGCGGTGCACCGCCGACGCCTGCGCGCTGTGACCCCGACCGCCGCCCGGCGCGGTCCCCGCCCCGGTCGACGGCGCCCCGCTCACGGGCCGGGGACGGTGACCGTCCGCATGGCCGCGCGGTAGCGGGTGGGGCTGGTCCCGACGACGGCGGCGAACCGCGCCCGCAGGTTGGCCGCGGTGCCCAGACCGGCGGCGCGGGCGACCCGCTCGACGGGCCAGCCGGTCGTCTCCAGCAGCCGCTGGGCGCGGCGCACCCGGGCGCGGGTGAGCCACCCGCTGGGCGTCGTGCCGAGCTCCGCGGCGAAGCGGCGGTTCAGCGTCCGGGTGCTGACGGCCGCGGCCCGGGCGACGTCGGCCACGGTGATCGCCTCGTGGGCGTGGTCCTCGACCCACTGCAGGGCGGCCGCCAGCCCCGTCGCGCCCAGCGCGTCGTCGACGATGAACTGCGCCTGGCCGGCCTCGCGGGTCAGCGGGACCACCGTGGTGCGCGCGGTGCCGGCCGCCACGGCACCCCCGTGGTCGCGGGCGACGAGGTGCAGGCACAGGTCGATCCCGGCGGCCGCCCCGGCGGAGGTCGCCACCTGCCCGTTGTCGACGAACAGGGCCGCCGGGTCCACCTCGACGCGGGGGTGGCGCGAGGCCAGCTCCGCCGCGGCCCGCCAGTGGGTCGTGGCGCGCAGGCCGTCCAGCAGGCCGGCCGCGGCCAGGTCGAACGCGCCCACGCACACGGACGCCAGCCGGGCACCCCGCCCGGCCGCGGCGCGCAGCGCCTCCAGCGCCCGGGGGTCCACCGGTGCGGCCGGGTCGGCCCGTCCCGGGACCACGACGGTGTCCGCCGCGACCAGGCGGTCCAGGCCGTGCGGGACGGTGAGGCCGACCGGCCCGGAGGCGACCTCGCGGGCGGGCCCGCACACCACGACCTCGTAGGCCGGTGCGCCCGCGACACGCGTGTGCCCGAACACCTCGACCGGGGTCGCCAGGTCGAACGCGATGACCCCGTCGAGGGCCAGGACCGCCACCCGGTGCACAGCGGGAGGGTACCCGCGCTGTGGCGGGATCGTTGCGGTCGACGGCTCGTCCGCCACTCGTCGGCGGCGGGCCGGGCTCCTAGCGTCGTCCGCGTGACGGTCCAGATCGTGCTGTTCGACGGGTTCGACCCGCTCGACGTCATCGCCCCCTTCGAGGTCCTCAGCGCCGGCTCGGACGCGCTCGGCGGGGCCTTCGACGTCCGCCTCGTCGGGATCGACGGTCCCGGCCCGGTCCGCAGCGGCACGCGGGGACTCCAGCTGCGGGCGACGGCCGCGCTGGCGCCGGAGGAACCCGGGGTCGTGCTGGTGCCCGGCGCCTCCGGCCCCGTCGCCGGAGACCCCGACGAGGTCGACACCGTCCCCGTCCTGCTGGCCCGGCTGGGCGGCACCGCGCTGCCCGACCTCCTGCGCCGCAGCTTCGCGGCGCCCGGCACGCTGGTCGCCACCGTGTGCGGGGGTTCGCTGGCGCTGGCGATGGCCGGGCTGCTGGAGGGACGGACCGCGGTGACCCACCACCTGGGCAACGCGGTGCTGGAGGCCACCGGTGTCCACGTGGTCGAGGCGCGCGTCGTCGACGACGGGGACCTCGTCAGCTCCGGCGGGGTCACCTCCGGGCTGGACCTCGCGCTGCACCTGCTCGACAGGCTGCACGGCCCCCGCGTCGCGCACGCCGTCGAACGCCTCTTCGAGCACGAGCGCCGCGGCACCGTCTGGCGGGCCGTCGGCGCCGACCCCCGACCCGTCTGACCGGAACTCCAGGAGGAGACGATGACCACCACCGTGCCGGGCAGCTGGGACCTGCTCGTGCGCACACCCGTCGGCAGGATCGAGGCGCGGGTGACGATCACCGGCACCGCCGGCGCCCTGACCGGCGAGGCCGCGGGGCGCTGGGAGACGGTCCCGCTGCGGGACGTCCGCGCCGAACCGGACGCGACCGGGAGCTCGCGCGTGCGGTGGCGCCAGTCGATCACCCGGCCGCTGCGCCTGGACCTGGAGTTCGACGTCGTCGTGACCGGTGACGTCCTCGAGGGGACCTCCCGGCCCGGGCCCCTGCCCCCCACCCGCTTCACCGGGCGGCCCCCGGCCGGGGACGGCGGTGACCCCCCCTACGCCCGTCCGGGGTAGGTCCGCCGGGGCGAGCGCCCGCACGCGCCCCACCCCGCCCTCGGCCATCCTCGACCCCGTGACGGCACCGCCACCCCCCCCCTCCGCGCGGCGCGGCGGCCCCCCGCCGCGCCTGCGCACGATGGACGCGCTGCGCCTGGTGGCCGCCCTGGCCGTCCTGCTGTTCCACTTCACCGCCCGCGACCACAGCCGCTGGGGCGAGGCGACGCACACCGCCTTCCCGCACCTGTCGGTGCTCACCGCCTACGGCTACGCGGGGGTGCACCTGTTCTTCGTCGTCAGCGGTTTCGTGGTGGCCCTGTCCGCCCGCGGGCGGAGCGTCGGGCACTTCCTGGCCTCGCGGATCAGCCGCCTGTACCCCGCCTACTGGGCGGCGGTGCTGCTGACCGCCGCGCTGCGCTGGGCCGTGCCGGGCCTGGGCGAGCGCGAACCGTGGCACGTGCTGGTGAACCTCACCATGTTCCAGGACCTCGTCGGGGTCCCCCGGGTCGACGGCGTGTACTGGACGCTGTGGGTGGAGTGGCAGTTCTACCTGCTGCTGGTCGTGGGGATCGTGGTCGGCCTGACCCGGCGCCGGGTGCTGGCCGCGGCGTTGTGGGTGCCGCTGGTGTGCACGGCCCTCGTCCTGCTGGTGCCGGCGTCGGCGGGCGTGGTGACCCTCCTCGGCTACGCGCCCCTGTTCGCCGCCGGCGTCGTGCTGCACGTCGTCCACCGCGACGGCCCCAGCGCCCGGCGCTGGCTGCTGCTGGCGCTGACGACCGCGCAGGCGGTCCTCCTGGCCTGGGTCCACCAGGCCCCGGCGATCGACCGCATCGCCACCGGGCACCACGTCTCGCGCCCCGTGCTGGCCGTGGTCGTCCTCGGGTGCGTCCTGGCGGTGGCGGCGACCGCGCTGGTGCCCGCGGTCCGCGACGTGGACCTGCGCGTCCTGACGTGGCTGGGCACGCTGACGTACCCGCTGTACCTGACCCACGAGTACGTCGGGTGGGCCCTCATCGGCGCCCTGCACCCGCTCACCGGGCGCTGGGCGACCCTCGCCCTGGCCACCGGCGTCTGCCTCGTCCTGGCCTGGGCGCTGCACCGGCTGGTCGAGCGGCCGTTCCAGCGCCCCTTCCGGGCCTGGCTCGAGCAGCGCCTGACCACCGGCGGGGCGCCCACCCCGTCGTGACCGGGGACGTGGGCCTCACCCGTCCGCGGCGTACAGCTCGGCGGCCATCCGCACCAGCGCGGCGGCCCACGACGGTTCGGCGTCGCGCCACCACACCAGCCGGACCGGCACCGGGTCGGCGTCGGCGACCGGGCGGTAGACCACGCCCGGGCGCCGGTGCTGCCAGGTCGTCGCCGCGGTGCTGGTGCCGATCGCCTGCCCCGCGGCGATCAGGGTCAGCCACTCGTCCACGCCGTGGGTGTCGCGGGTCGCGGCGGGCACCGTGCCCGGCGGCCACAGGTCCTCGGTGGTGGTGCCGGTGCGCGGGTCGGTGGCGACGACGGCGCCGTGGAAGTCGTGCAGGCGCACCCGGCGCCGGCGGGCCAGCGGGTGGTCGCGGGGCAGGGCGGCGAAGCGCGCCTCGGTGCCGATGACGGCGGTGGCGAACCGGTGCTCGTCGAGGCGGCGGCGCGTGACGGCGACGTCGGCCAGGCCCTCCAGCAGGCCCGCGGTGCTGGTGCCGGCCTGGGTGAACACCAGCGCGGAGGCCGGGTACCGCTCCCGCCAGGACCGCTGCAGGACGGTGGTGTGCCGGCCCAGCGCCGCCCACGCGTACCCGACCCGCACCTCCGCGGGCACGTCGCCGTCCTCCGCGGCCAGCCGGGTGATCGCCTCCACCTCCTGCAGCACGCGGCGCGCGTGGGCGGCCACGCGCGCACCGGCCGCGGTGGCCACCGCCCCGCGCGGGGTGCGCTGCAGCACCCGCGCGCCGAGCTCGCGCTCCAGCGCGGCCACCAGCCGCGAGACCGAGGCCTGCGTGGTGCCCAGCGCGACCGCCGCGTCGGTGAACGTGCCCTCCTCCAGGACGCTGACCAGCGCCCGCAGGTGACGCACCTCCACCGCCATGCGCTCAGCGTATGGGGACGTCCCCGCACGCATTTCGCGGCGGCGGCGCGCGCGGCCAGCCTCGGAGCATGGACGTCCCCGTCGCGCCCTCGTCGCAGTCCACGTCCCAGCCCTCGCCGCCCGCGTCGCCGTCCTCGCCCGCGTCCTCGCCCCCCGCCGGAGAGCGCGGCCCCTGGCGCGGTGTCGCGATCGCCCTCGCGGGGGCGACCGGCAACCAGGTGGGCGCCGGGGTCGGCGCCCAGGCCTTCAGCGCGATCGGCCCGGCCGGGGTGGTCGCCGTGCGCCAGCTCGTCGCCGCCGCCGTGCTGCTGCCCGTGGCGCGCCCGCCGCTGCGGCGGATGACGTGGTCGCAGTGGTGGCCGGTGCTCCTGCTGGCGCTGGTGTTCGCCGCCATGAACCTCGCCCTCTACACCGCCGTCGCGCGCGTCGGCCTGGCGCTGGCCGTCACGCTGGAGTTCCTGGGGCCCCTGGCCGTGGCGCTGGCGGCCTCCCGCACCCGGGCGCACCTGCTCACCGCGGCCGTCGCCGCCGCCGGGGTGTACGTGCTGGTGCTGCCCGGCCCCAGCAGCGACCTGGTCGGCATCGCGATCGGCCTGGTCGCCGGTGCCTGC
This sequence comes from Kineococcus terrestris, assembly GCF_041020755.1. Lineage (NCBI taxonomy): Bacteria > Bacillati > Actinomycetota > Actinomycetes > Kineosporiales > Kineosporiaceae > Kineococcus > Kineococcus terrestris. The sequence continues at coordinate 63,912 of NZ_JBEUEI010000001.1, forward strand.
TGGGCGGCGTACATCGTCCTCAACCGCACGGCCGGGGCGCGCCTGCCGGGGTTGCAGGCCCCCGCCGTGGCCAGCGGCCTGTGCGCGCTGGGGTACCTGCCGGTCCTCGTGGTCCTCACCGCGGGCGGGCACTGGGACGGGCCCACGCTGGCCCGCGCGCTGGCCGCCGGGCTGCTGTCCTCCGTCCTGCCGTACGCCGCCGACCTCACCGCGCTGCGCACCGTGCCGCCGCGCCTGTTCGGCGTGCTGTCCAGCACCCAGCCGGCGCTGGCGGCGGTGGTCGGCCTCCTCCTGCTCGGCGAGGACCTGGCGCTGCACGAGGGGGTGGGCATCGCCGTCGTCAGCCTCGCCAACGTCGCCGCCCTCACCGCCGGCCGGGCGGGACGGCGCGCACCGGAGCGCTGAGCGGCGCGCCCGCGTCGTCCCCGCGGGTGGCCGGCCTCCTCCTGCGGGAGGAGGCCGGCCGCCCGCCGATGTCGTCCCGAGGCAGGTGCCCGCGCCGCGCGCGCGTCGCCAGCATCGGGGACGTCGGGCGCGGCGGGCGCCGCCCGGGACGAGGAGGACGTGTGATCACGGCAGAGGCGCTGACGAAGCGCTACGGGGCGACGACGGCCGTGGACGGGCTGTCGTTCACCGCGCCGCCCGGGACGGTGACGGGTTTCCTGGGCCCGAACGGCGCGGGGAAGTCCACGACGATGCGGATGGTCCTCGGGCTGGAGCGCCCGACGTCCGGGAGCGTCACGGTCGACGGGCGGCGCTACGCCGACCTGCCGGCGCCGCTGCGCACCGTCGGGGCGCTGCTCGACGCCCGCTCCGTCCACCCCGGCCGCACGGCGTCCTGCCACCTCCTGGCGCTGGCCCGCACCCACGGGATCCCGCGCTCGCGCGTGGACGAGGTCCTGGGGCTGACGGGGCTGGAGACGGTCGCCGGGAAGCGGGCCGGGACCTTCTCCCTCGGCACGGGGCAGCGGCTCGGGATCGCCGCCGCGCTGCTGGGCGACCCGGGGACGCTCGTGCTCGACGAACCCGTCAACGGCCTCGACCCGGACGGCGTGCTGTGGGTGCGGCAGCTCGTGCGGGACCTGGCCGCGGAGGGCCGGACGGTGTTCCTGTCCTCGCACCTGATGCACGAGCTGGCGCTGTGCGCGGACCGGGTCGTGGTCGTCGGCCGCGGACGGCTGCTGGCCGACGCGACGGTGGCGGAACTCCTGGAGCGCTCGCGGGGCGCGGGCCTCGTGCGCGTGCGCACCACCGACCCCGCCGTCCTTGCCGAGGCCCTGGCGCGCGCGGGCGCCGAGGTCGCCGCCCAGCCGGACGGTTCCCTGCACGTGCGCGGCGCGTCCGCCGAGGAGGTCGGCGCGGCCGCGGGCCGGGTCGGGTCGACCGTCCTGGAACTGGCCGCCGAGGCCGGGTCGCTGGAGGCCGCCTACCTGGAGCTGACCAGCGGTTCCGCCGAGCACCGGGCGGGTGCCCGGTGAGCGCGACCGCGGAACTGCCCGCGCGCCCCGCGGCGCGTTCCGGCCCGTCCTTCGCGCGGGTCGTCCGCGCCGAGTGGACGAAGCTGCTCGGCCTGCGCTCCACGCACGTCGTCGCCGCCGTCACGGTCGCGGTGACCGGGCTGCTCACCCACCTGTCCGCCAGCGCCTCCTCGGGCGACCCGGGTTTCGTCGCGACGCGGAACCTCGGGGACGCGCTGCCGCTGGCGTTCCTCGGGCCGCTCGTCCTCGGGGTGCTCGTGGGCACCGGGGAGTTCAGCACGGGGACCTTCCGCTCCACGTTCGCCGCCGTGCCGCGCCGGGTCCCCGTCCTGCTCGCGCAGGCCGTCGTCACGGCCGCGGTGGTGCTCGTGGTCGGGGTGCTGAGCGTCGGCGCGGCGGTGCTGGGGATCCTGCCCGCGGCCGCGTCGCGGGGCACGACCCCCGACCTGGGCAACGCCGGGGTCCCGCAGCTCCTGCTCGGGACGGTGGGTTTCCTCGTGGGTGCCGGGCTGCTCGGCCTGGCGGCCGGGGCGCTGCTGCGCCGCGCGGTGCCGGCGCTGGTCGCCGCGGTCGTCGTGCTGCTGGTCGCGCCCGTGGTGCTCGCGTTCGCGGCCGAGGCGGGCACCGACCCGCTGGCCGAGTACGACCCCGAGCACCCGCCGCCCGCGACGGTGCTGGTGAACACCGTGGAGACGTTCACCCCCGTCGGCGCCGGGTCGGCGCTGACGAACCCCGGCGGCGGCGGGCTGGACGGTGCCCCCGACCTCGGGGCGGGCGGTTCCGCGCTGGTCCTGGCGGGCTGGGTGGTGGTCCCGCTGACCGCCGCGGCGATCCGGTTGCGCCGCCGTGACCTCGGCTGAGGCGCTGCGGCGCGACCGGACGCAGCGGCGGGCGGTGACCGCGCCGCGCGTGCTCGCCGCGGAGTGGACGAAGGCCGCGGGCGTCACCTCGACGGCCTGGACGGTCGCCGGCACGGTCGGCGCCGCGGGTTCGCTGGCGTTCGTCCTGGGGTCGTTCGCCGGCCCCGGGAGCGCCGTGTCGGGCACCTCGCTCGCGACCTCCGGGTACCCGCTGGCCCAGCTCGGCGCGCTCGTCCTCGGGGTGCTGATCGGCAGCGCGGACTCCGCCACCGGCACGTGCCTGACGACGTACGCGGCCGTGCCGCGGCGCCTGCCGGTGCTGGGGGCGCAGGTCGTCGTGACCGGCGCCCTCGCGGCCCTCACCGGGCTGGCCGCGTTCGCGGTCTCGGTCGCGGCGACCGCGGGGACCGCGGGGACCGGGCGCGCGGCGGGAGCGCCGTGGGCGCTGTCCGACCCGCAGGACCTGCGCGCCGCCGCCGGGTACGTGCTGTTCCTCACCGGGGCGGCGGTGTGCGGGGTCCTGCTCGGGGCGCTGCTGCGCCGGCCGCTGGCCGCGCTGACGACCGCGGTGGCCCTGTTCGTGCTCGCCGACCAGGTGCTGGCCGCGAACCCCGGCCGCGTCACCGGCACCGTCCGCGCGCTGCTGCCGGGCGGCGGGACGCGGCTGTTCGCCGACGACGCGCAGCTCGCCGCCCTCGCCGCGGGCGGCGGGCCCGACCTCGGCGCGCGGGGCGGCGGGCTCGTCCTAGGAGCCTGGTGCCTCGCGCTGCTCCTGCTCGCCGGGCACCGGCTGGTGCGCCGTGACGTCGCCTGAGCGGCCGGCGGCCGGGACCGCCGCCGCCCGGTGGCACAGTGCAGGGGTGACGACACCGCCCGCCGCGCACCCCGGGGCGCCCGGCGGGCAGCCGGCCCTCACCGCGGCGCAGGTCCACCACCGCAGCACCTCCGGCCGGCTCGTCCTGGCCCACCCGTGGACGGCGCACGTCGCGCTCGCCGCGCTGGTCCTGCTGCTCGGGTCGGTCACCGCGGCCGCCGCGTCGGAGACGGTGCGGGGAGCCACGAGCCTCGGGCTGTTCGCGCCGGGCTCCCCCGCGGACGCGCGGTTCACGACGGCGTGGCTGGCCGGGACGGCGGCCGGGGCGCTCGCGCTCCTCGCCCGCAACCGGTGGCCGCTGGCCGTCACCGCGGTGCTGACGGTGCTCGCGGTGCTCTCGCTCGCGCTGGGGCAGGTCCTCGGCGTGCTGGGGTTCTGCCTGGCGTGGGCGCTGCACGCGGTGGCCGCGCGGTGCAGCGCCCGCACCGCGTGGGTCGCCGGCACCGCGGTGCTGGTCGTCGTGTCGCTCGCCGTGTTCCGGTGGCAGGTCGTCGGCCTCGCCGAGGTCCTGCTGTGGAGCGACGAGCTGCCGCCCGGCGACGGGCCGGTGTTCCAGCGGCTGACCGAACCCGGGTTCTCCGCCGGGCGCCGGACGTGGACGGTGCTGCTGCTGCTCGCGCTGCTGGTGCTGGGCGGGGTGAGCGGCGCCGGCTCGCGGGCCCGCCGCCTGCACGCGCGCGACGTGGCCGAGCGGTACGCGGCGATGGCCCGCGAGCGCGACGCCAGCGCGGCCCTGGCGCGCGCCGCCGAGCGCGCCCGGATCGCGCGCGAGGTCCACGACGTCGTCGCGCACAGCGTCTCGGTGATGGTGGCGCTGTCCGACGGCGCGCTCTCGGCCCTGGACCGCGCTCCGGAGGCGTCGCGCTCGGCGCTGGCCGAGCTGTCGCGGACCGGCCGCGGCGCGCTGGCGGACATGCGCAGCGTGCTGGGGCCGCTGCACCCGGACGAGGGGGCCGACGGCGCGGAGGCCGGGGACGGCGGGCCGGCGGCGCCGGCGGGGACGGACCTCGTCGCCGTCGTCGAGCGGTTCCGCACCACCGGCCTGTCCCTGTCGGCCAGCGGGCTCGACGTCCCGCTGCCGCCCGACGCGGCCGTGCGCCTGGCCGTCGTGCGCATCGTCACCGAGGCCCTGACCAACGTGCTGCGGCACGCGCCCGGCACTCCCGGCGCCGCGGTCGCGCTGCGGCGCACCGGCTCGGCCGTCGAGGTGGAGGTCGTCGACGCCGGCGGCACCCGGCCGGGGACGGGCGCCGGGACGCGGCGCGGCATCGCCGGCGTGCGCGAGCGCGCCGCGCTCCTGGGCGGGCGCGCCGAGGCCGGGCCCGTGGACGGCGGCGGGTGGCGCGTCCACGTCGTCATCCCCGTCGAGGAACCCGCCGGGGGTTCCGCCGGGGAGGCGACCCCGTGACGACCGTCCTGCTCGTGGACGACCAGCCGCTGCTGCGCACGGGCCTGCGGCTGGTCATCGAGTCCGAACCCGACCTGGTGGTGGTCGGCGAGGCCTCCGACGGCGCCGTCGCCCTGGATCAGGTCGCCGCGCTGGCCCCCGAGGTCGTGCTGATGGACGTCCGCATGCCCGGTGTGGACGGCATCGAGGCCACCCGGCGGATCGTCGCGGAGCACCCGTCCTCGCGGGTGCTGGTCCTGACGACGTTCGACCTCGACGAGCACGCGTTCGCGGCGCTGCGCGCGGGGGCCAGCGGTTTCCTGGCGAAGAACGCGCGGCCCGCCGAGCTCACCGACGCGATCAGGACGGTCGCCTCGGGCAGCTCGGTGGTGGCCCCGCGCGTGGTGCGGCGCATGCTCGACCTGTTCGCCCCGCACTTCCCCACCGGGGGCCGGGGACCAGCGCGACGGCGCGCTCGACCCGCGGCTGCGGTCGCTGACGCCGCGCGAGCTGGAGGTGCTGCGGTGCGTGGCGGAGGGGCTGTCGAACGCCGAGGTCGCGCAGCGGCTCGTGCTGTCCGCGACCACGGTGAAGACCCACGTGGGCAACGTCCTGGCCAAGCTCGGGCTGCGCGACCGCGTCCAGGCGGTGATCGCGGCCTACGAGACCGGGCTCGTCGGGCGCGGCGGGGACGGGCCGCGCTGAGCGCACCGCGACGGCGCTCGCACGTGAGGTGCTGGCAGTCCAGGACTGCAGCAGTGCTCCTGCGCAACTGCACGACGATGATCGGCTCAGGTGGTGGGGACCCAGACGCGCATCGTGGAAGTGCCGCGGTTGGCCCAGCGGTAGTAGGGCGTGAAGCGCAGCTTCACGGGACTCCCGTCGGCGCGCGCGGCACCCGCACCAGCGTCCGGCCAGGACTGTGCGGGGTCGGGCAGCACATGGCCCGTGACGACCACCTCGGTCGCGGTCTCCGAGGGACGATCGTCGATGTCGACGCTGACCAGGTCCAAGTCGAGGTCCGGCTGGTCGACGGACTCGAGGCAGTAGACGAGCGGACCGCGCTCGAGAGCCACGCACCCGCGCACCGCGTCCACCCGGGGGTCGGCGTGGACCACGCGCGGGCCGCAGTCCAGGTGCAGCAGCACCTCCTCCCCCACGCTCCACGAGCGCGTGAGGTCGGTCCGTCCCCCGTCGGCGTGCACGTCGCCGGCAGCACCGGTGATGCGTGCACCACCCGCGGTCCAACCCGGGATCCGCAGCGACAGCGTCCACGGACCGGAAACCGTGTCCGTGATGCGCAGGCGGACCAGCCCGTCGTGGGGGTAGTCGGTCTCCACGCGCACGGCGACCGTGCCCCGCCCTGGCAGTCTGGCGCTGATGTTCGCCGGGGCGTACTGGTGCACCTGCAGTCCGTCGGCGTCGCTGGTGGCCAGGTAGCAGTCGAGGCTGGCCAGGGTGCGGGCGACGTTGGTCGGGCAGCACGAGGTGGTGAACCAGGAAGCGCGGCGCCCGTCGGTGCGGCGCAAGCTGGGCACACCCGGTTCCGGATCGGTGCCGGGGCTGCGCCGGTGGAGGGTGTTGACGTAGAAGAAGGCGCGGCCGTCCTCGCCGGGGCAGGCGGCAACGACGTTGTACAGGGTGCGCTCGATCACATCGGCGTAGCGCTCCTGGCCGGTGGCCAGCAGCAGCCGCCACGCCACCATGATGGAGGCGATGCCGGCGCAGGTCTCGGCGTAGGCGCGGTCAGCCGGCAGCTCGAAGTCCGCCCCGAAGGCTTCGCCGTGGTGGTGCGCGCCCATCCCGCCGTGCAGGTAGGTGCGCCGCTCCAGGGTGCGGTCGTACTGGCGCTGGGCGGCGTGCAGCAGGTCCTCGTCGCCGCTCTCGACGGCGACGTCGACGGCGCCCGCGGTCAGGTACAAGGCGCGCACGGCGTGCCCGACCAGGACGTCTGCGTCGTGAACCGGAACGGAGTCCTGGTAATAGTCGCGCCCGCCGTACATCGTGTCCCCGAGGGTCCGTCGCCCGCGGCGCTGGATGAACGATCGAGCCTGCGCCAGGTAGCGGTCCTGGCCGGTGAGGCGGTACAGCTCGACCAGGGCCGTCTCGATCTCCGGGTGGCCGCAGACGCCCTCGCGGGCGCCGTCGGCGAACTCCGCGCAGACGTGGTCCGCCGCCGCCCGGGCGATGGAGGAGATGCCCTCGTCCACACCGCAACGGATCATCGCCACGGCTGCCTGCATCAGGTGCCCTGCGCAGTACAGCTCGTGCCCCCACTCCAGGTCGCTGTAGCGTCCTGGCCCTCCCGGGTAGCCGTAGAAGGTGTTCAGGTACCCGTCACCGTGTTGAGCGGCCGCCAGGAGCGCGGTCAGCTCACCCAGCCGGCCTCGCAGGCGGGGCGAGTCGTTGCGCGCCTGCTCCCAGGCCATGGCCTCCATGACCTTGTAGATCTCCGAGTCGGTGAACAGGCGCCCGACGCGCTCGGTGGCCAGGGTGCCGTCCACGGCGGCGCGCACGTTGCCGATCCAGCCGACCTTCTCCAACGACTCGTCGCAGTGCGGGATGACGGCGTCGCGGTTCAACTGCTGCATGCGGGCCCAGAACCCTCCGGTGATCGCCGCCTGCGCCAGGGGCAGCGGGTCCAGGCACCCGGTCGTAGGCCGAACCGGGAGGGCGGCACCAGCGGTGCGGGGGGCGTCGTCGAGCGGCTGGACGGACATGGCGGTGCTCCTGGAGGGGGTGGTCGTGGAGGGGTCAGCCGCGGACGGCGCCGGCGGTGAAGCCGCGGACGTAGTAGCGCTGCAGCAGCAGGAACAGCAGCAGGCACGGGATGGCGGTCACGACGATGCCGGCTTGCAGCGCGCCCAGGTCGATGGCGCCCAGCTCGCCGCTGCGCAGGCTGACCAGGGCGACGGGCAGGGTGAACTTGGAACCTTCGCTGAGGAAGATCAGTGGTGCGATGAACTCGTTCCACGACGCCAGGAACGCGAAGAGCCCGACGGTGATCATGGCTGGGGTGACCGCGCGCAGCAGGATGCGCAGCAGCGCGGTCAGCGAGGTGCACCCGTCCAGCAGCGCGGCCTCCTCCAGCTCACGCGGGACGGACTCGAAGGCGTTGCGCATCATGAACAGCGAGAACGGCAGTTGGAACATGACCATCACCAGAGCCACGCCTACGAGGGAGTTCTGCAGCCCGACGGTCCGCAGGATCTCGTACAGCGGGATGAGGATGGTGGGGTGGGGGATCATGAGGATGGCCAGCGCACCCAGGAAGAGCAGGTCCTTGCCGGGGAACTGGAAGCGGGCGAACGCGTAGCCACCGAGGACGGTGACGACCAGGGTGCCGGCGACGGTGAGCACCGAGATGACGGTGCTGTTCACCGCGTAGACGGCCAGGCCCTCGCCGTACTCGATCAGCCGGCGGTAGTTGTCGACGCCGTAACCGCCGGCGCCGCCACTGGCGCGGGGACCGTGCACGGAGCTGAACAGCGACCACACCAGCGGGCTGAGGAAGAGCACGGCCAGCGCCGAGGTGGTGCCGTAGTAGGTCGCGGAGCGGATCCGGGCGCCGCGGCCGGGACGAGCGGGATGCGGAGCCTCCGCGCCCCGCGCCCGGCCGGCGCTGAGGACGGTCATCAGTCGTCGCCCCTCTTCACGAGCCAGAACTGCAGGACGTTGAGCACGACGAGCACGACCAGCAGCACCAGCGCCAGCGCGGCGGCCGTGCCGAGGTCGAAGAGGGTGAACGCCTCGCGGAACATCGCCATGACCATGGTGACGGTGCTGTTGCTGGGTCCACCCGCGGTCAGGACGTAGAACGGCTCGAACGCCAGCAGCGACCCGGTCACGCTGAGGATGAGCATGAGGGCGATGGTGGGCCGCAGCAGCGGCAGGGTGATCGACCGCAGCGTCTGCCACCAGGAGGCGCCGTCCATGCGCGCCGCCTCGTACACATCGGGGGAGATGGCTTGCAGTCCGGTGAGCAGGATCAGCATGTTGAACCCGGCGAAGCGCCAGGTGACCATCACGACGGTGGAGGCGAAGGCGTTGTCCGGTTGCCCCAGGAAGTCGACGTCGCCCTCGACCAGTCCGAGAGCGCGCAGCACGTCGTCAACGGGGCCGAACTCATTGTTGTACAGGGCGTAGAACAGCAACGACGCCGATGCGAGCCCGACGACCGCGGGGAGGAAGAAGGCGGTGCGGAGGAGACCGACACCCGGTCGTGACTGCTGCACCAGCAGGGCCAAGCCCAGCGCGGTCACGAAGTAGAGGATGGTCACCACGACCGTGTACTTCAGCGTGAAGGCGATCGAGGACAGGAACAGGTCGTTGCCGGCGATCGCCTGGTAGTTGGCAGGAGCGTTGAAGGACGGCTCACCGATCAGCGGCCAGTCGTTGAGCGACATCCACACCGACAGCAGCAGCGGCACGGCGAACAGGAGCACGACGACCAGCGCGGCGGGTGCGGCGTAGGCGAGTCCGACCAGGGACCGGCGCCGGCGCAGGCGGGCGGAGGGGTCGGCGCGCCGCCGGCTGGGTGCGGAGCCGGAAGCGGCGGGCGCCCCGGGCAGCAGCGCGCTCATCACGGCGCCAGCGAGCTGGTGACGGCGTCCTGACCTGCGCTCAGCGCCTCGGCGGCCGGACGCTCACCGAACAGGGCTTCGCGGGCCACCGCCAGCCACGGCCCCTGCGGGTCGTTGAAGGTCTGCCCGAACTTCTCCGAGTACGGCGTCTGCCCCTCGACGACGAGCTCGTTGAGGGTCTGCACGCGCGGGTCCTGCGCCGAGTACTCGTTGCTGGTCAAGTCGGTGCGCACGGTCAGCTGGCGCGACTGGGCGTAGACCTGCACCTGGGCCTCCTCCCCCACCGACCACTGCAGGAAGTCCCACGCGGCGTCGGGCTGCTCGCAGGAGGAGGAGATGCCGATGGCGTCGCCGCCGACGAAGGTGCTCACCCCGCCGTCGACCCCGGGGATGCCCTGCACACCGATCTTGACCTCATCGGTCTCGGTGACGGTCTCCAGCACGGAGTTGCTGGCCAGCATGTAACCGACCCGACCGCCGGCGAAGACCTCGTTGCGCGTCGCGCCGGTCTCGTTGCGGGCGCTGTCGGGCACCACACCGGCCTGGAAGAGGTCGTTGTAGACCTGGAAGGCCGCCGCCGTGCCGGTGTCGTCCAGGGTGGCGGAGGTGCCGTCCTCGGACAGGACGGTGCCCCCCGAAGCCCAGACCGACGGGAAGTGCGTGAAGGCGATGCTGCCTCCGCTGTTGCCGGTGAAGTACAGCCCGTTGATGTCCGGACCCAGCTCGGCGACTCTGGTCGCGTTCTCGGCCAGCTGACGCAGGCTGGTGATCGGCGCGGCCGGGTCGATGCCGGCGCGCTGCAGCAGGACGTCGTTCTGAAAGATCGCCGACATGCCGATGGTGTGCGGGACGACGTACCGGGCACCGTCGCGGGTGCCCTGCGCCATGTGCGCCGGGGCCAGCTGCTCGGCGAAGGGCAGGGAGTCGACGCGCTCGGTGATGTCCTGGAAGAGGTTCTTGGCGGTGAAGTCCGGCACGTACACCACGTCCGCGGCCAGCAGGCACGGCAAGTCCTGGGAGCCGGCGGCCACCCCCACCTTCTGCAGGTAGTTGTCGGTGGGCACGACGGTCAGCTGCACCTGGGTCTCGTGCGAGGCGTTGTACGCGTCGACCAGCGCCTGGCTCTGCCCCGAGGTGGCCGCGCGCGCCCACATCGTCACCGTGCCGGCGTCTTCAGCGGCGCTGTCACCGCCTCCACCGGTGCCGCCGCCGCAGGCGCTCAGCACGAGCGTTCCGGTCAGGGCCGCGAGGAGGAGGGGACGTCGGGCGGTTCGGGGCATCGGGAGTCCTTCCGGGGTGGAGGTGCGTCATCGCAGCGCCGACGGTCACACCTGCGACCCGGCGCCTCGTGGCGTCCACGCTCGGGTTCGTGCACAGGTCCCTTCACGGCCGGGCGCGCGCGTCGGCGCGCGCACCCGGTGTGCCGTCACCGCCTCTCGGCTCACGCCGAGAGGCGGTGGACCGAGCTTGACCCACCCATCGGAAGGGCGTCAATACTTCCGTGCAATTTTCGGTTATTTACGGAACAGGGCGGTCGACTCCCGCAGCACCAGGCGGCACGGCAGCCGGCGCAGCCCGTGCTCAGGCGCCCCGTTGATGGCCTGCACCAGGCTGCGGGCGGCTTCGGCGCCCAGCTGCTCCAACTGCATGTCGACGGTGGACAGCGGTGGCCGCGTCTCGGCGGCCACGACGTCCCAGTTGTCGAAGCCGACCACGGACACGTCTTCGGGGACCTGGCGCCCGTGCTCGCGCAGCGTGTCCAGGACTCCGGCCGCGATGCGGTCGCTGCCGCAGAAGACGGCGTCGACCTGCGGGCTGGCCGCCAGCACCACCGCCGCCGCCTGCCGCCCCCAGCGCTGCGACCAGTCGCCGTGCAGCACCTGCCCCAGCACCTGCAGGTCCGCGTGCGCGAGCGCGCGCTGCATGCCGCGCTCGCGCTCGTCCGCCGCGGCGCTGCCCCTGGGACCGGTGATGTGCGCGATGCGCCGGCGTCCCAGCGCCAGCAGGTGCTCCGTCGCCGTCCTCGCCGCCGCCTCGTTGTCGGCCACCAGCGACAAGTCGTCGGCACAGGTCGAGGGGGCGTAGGCGTAGACCACCGGCACCGGCAGGTCCTGCGCCAGCCGAGTCCGCGGCTCGGGGTGCTCACCGACCACGACGATGCCGTCCACCCGTCGCTCCAGCAGGATCTGCAGGTAGTGCGCCTCCCGGATGGAGTCTCCTCGGGCGTCGCACAGCAGCACGGCCACCCGACCGGCGCCCAGTGCGTTCTCCGCTCCCAGCAGCACCGGCATGCTGATCCGGCCGACCGTGTCGCTGGTGAGGATGCCCACCGTGAGCGCGCCCGTCCCGCGACGCTTGGGCAGGCGGTTGGAGCGGAAGTCCAGGTCGTCGGCGGCTGCGCGCACCTTCCGCCGGGTGGCTTCGGCCACCTCGGTCCGGTCGTTGAGGGCGCGCGACACGGTCGCCACCGACACCCCGGCCCGGCGTGCCACGTCGTGGATGGTCACCCGCGGCTGGTCTGTGGACACATCGCCTCCTCTGCCCGCTCAGTGTGCCATCCCCGGAAATTTCCGAGCACGTCCTCACGACGGAGCGGAACCACCGCACCGAGGGGAGCAGCGCAGCGGCTGTGCAGGGGAGGAACGCCTCAACGGTCCGTGCCGTCTCACTGGAGCGCGGACGTCAGCCGCGACACGTTCTCCTTCAGCACGTGCGAGCGCGGCCGCGCCAGCCACTCCTCCAGCGTCAGCTCCTTGCACACCGCGCGGTAGCCGTCCTCCACCCGGCGCAGGTCGTCGGCGAAGGAGCGCCCGCACACCATGAGCGTCAGCTCCAGGTCCAGCTCGAACGAGCGCATGTCCATGTTCGAGGACCCGACGACGCTGACCTCCTCGTCGATCGTCATGTGCTTGGCGTGCAGCACGTACGGCGGCGGGTAGCGGTGGATGCGCACCCCGGCGCGCAGGAGGTCCTCGTAGTAGGAGCACTCGGCGTAGAACACCAGCGCCTGGTCGCCCTCCTCGGAGGTGAACAGCTCCACGTCGACGCCCCGCTCGGCGGCCGTCGTGATGGCCGCCAGCATCGACTCGTCGGGCACGAAGTACGGGCTGGTGATCGAGATGCGCCGCTGCGCCGCGTACAGCAGGGCGTTGAACAGCTTGAGGTTGTTCTGCCCCTCGAACCCCGGGCCGCTGGGCACCACCTGGCAGTCCAGCGCCCCGGGCGGGTCGGGGACGGTCGCCTCGGGCGTCTCCGTCTTCAGCAGCTCGTCGGTCTCGGAGTACCAGTCGGTGACGAACAGGGCGTCGACCCCGGTGACGACGGGACCCTCCAGGCGCACCATGAGGTCCTGCCACCGCAGCCCGCGGCGCTTGTTGCCGCGGCGGTTGTAGCTGCGGTCGAGGACGTTCTGCGAGCCGATCCACGCCACGTCGCCGTCGGCGACGAGCAGCTTGCGGTGGTTGCGCAGGTCCGGGCGCTGGTACTTCAGCCGGTGCAGCTGCACCGGCAGCATCGGGTGCCACTCGATGCCGTGCTGCTCGAAGAACCGGGTGGTGCGCCGGTAGTACGGGTAGCGCCACGTCCCGAGGTGGTCGATGAGCACCCGCACCGTCACCCCGCGGCGCACCGCGTCGGCCATCGCCTCGAACATCGGACGGGACGTGTCGTCCAGGGACATGATGTAGAACTCGACGTGGACGTAGCGGTTCGCGCCGCGGATCGTCTCGGCCATCGCGCGGATCGTCGCGTCGTAGTCGTCGGAGACCTCCACGCGGTTCCCGCCGACCAGCGGCATCGAGCCCAGGGTGCGGTTGAGGGTGACGACGCCCTCCAGCCACGGCGGCCACGGGTGGTCGGTGCTCACCAGGTCCATCCCGCGGGTGGAGTCCAGGATGAGCTGGTTGATCTCGCGCTGCTTGCGGCGGCGGGCGCGCGGCAGCTTCGGGTTGCCGATGAGCAGGAACGCCACGACCCCGACGTAGGGGATGAAGAAGATCGTCAGCAGCCACGCCAGCGCGGAGCTGGGCCGGCGGTTGACGGGGACGACCGCGATCGCGGTCAGGCGGATGACGAGGTCGACCGCCAGCAGGGCGATCGCCGACGCGGTCAGCGACGGGAACCACTCCGGGAGCTGGTCGAGCACGGCGTCGCCCCGGGTCAGACCGTGACGGGGCCGCGGGGCGTCTGGAACGTCACCGCGCGCAGGCCGGGGTCACCGGCCTCGTCGACGAAGGTGAAGTCGAGGCGCTCGACGGCGAACTCCGGCGGCAGGCCCAGCCAGCTGCGCACCCGCTCGGGGCGCCCGGCGATGGTGAGCCCCGCCAGGCGGGTGCCCCCGGCCAGCGCGATCGCCGACGGGTGCTGGGTGGCGGGCCCGGACCACTCGATGAGCAGCGGCAGCTGCGGGTCCTCGCGCAGGCCCGGGGCGCCGATCTGGCGCCAGCGCAGCTCCACGCCGTCGGGGCGCCGGCGCACCCCCGGCTCGGCGCTCTCGCCCAGCCGCACGGCGTGGGCGTCGAGGTCGTCGACGGTCAGCGCCCACACGAACCAGCCGCCGCCGGCCTCGGAGCGGGCGCGCACCGCGCGCCCGAACAGGGCCTTGTCGGCGACCGGGTGGTCCAGGACCTCGGCGACCTCGACGTAGGAGCCGTCGGACAGCGGCAGCACGACGTTGCGGGTGCCGGAGCGGGGGTGCGGGCCCCCGTCGACGGTGCGCACGCCCAGCTGCGCGGCCAGGCGGCGGGCCGTGGCCTGCAGGCCCTCGGGGCCGGCGGCGTAGCCGACGTGGTCGACGCGCATGGACGGCATCGTCTCAGGAGACCCGGGTCAGCTCGTCCACGAGGCGGCGCACGTCGGCCACCGCGAGGGTGCGCGGGCCGGCGCCGCTGCGGGCGGCGGCGTCGGCGAGGACCTGCAGCGCCTCGTTGACCGGGGTGGGCACGCCGAGGACGCGACCGCGGCGCACGACCTCGCCGTTGAGCCAGTCGGTCTCCACCGTGCCGCCGCGGCGCAGGCTCTGCCAGGAGGACGACCCGCCGCGCTCGGCGCCGGCGACGGGGGCGGCGCCGAAGCCCAGACCGCGCAGCTCCGGCAGGGCCTCCAGCTGGTCGGCCACCGGCAGGCCGGCGGCGGCGAACACGGCGGCCCCCTCGGCGCGGGCGTCCTCGCGCAGGGCGTCGGCGGCCTCCCCGTCCAGCTCCTGCTCGCGCACGACGGCGTCCACGGCGTTGGCGGTGTTGGACAGCAGCTTGCCGCGCTGGGCGGGGCCGACGTCGTCGACCGCGCGGGCCGCGAACCCGGCGCCGGACAGGTCCGCCGCGACCCGCTCGGCGTGCTCGCGCGGGCCCGCGGTGGTGCGGCCCAGCAGGAGGGCCCCGGAGACGGGGGCGCCCTCGGCGACGACCGTGCCCGGCTCCAGGTGGGTGGCGGGCAGGTAGACGCAGGCGCCGACGACGTGGCGGAACCACCGCTGCGCCAGCCGGTCGCCCTCCAGGCCGTTCTGCGCGCAGACGACGGGCAGCCGCGCGCCGGCGGTGAGCCCGGCCGGGCCGCCGGCCAGGGGCGCGGCGGCCCACTCGGGCAGCACGCTCGCGGTGTCCTGCACCTTCACGGCGAGCACGAGCACGTCGGCGGGGGTGAGGCGGACGTCGTCGGGGCCGGTGGCCACGGCCGGGCGCACGTGCACGGGGCCGTCGGGGGTGAGCATCCGCAGCCCGTCGGCGGCCAGCCGCTCGGCGTGGGCGCCGCGGGCGACGAGGACGACGTCGTGGCCGTGCTGCGCCAGCCGGCCCCCGATCGTCCCGCCGACGGCTCCGGCCCCGACCACGACGTAGCGCACGACGGCAGTCAACACCGCGCCCACGACGTCCGCCGAACGGGGTCGCGGGCGGGGCGCGGCGGGCGGGTCAGAGGTAGAAGCCGGTGGGGACGCTCGAGGGCGTGCGGGCGCCCTCGCCGTCGCGGGCCGCGACGGGGCGCCCGCGCAGCAGCAGCGCCTGCCCGGCCGTGCCCTGCGCGCGGTGCAGCCACAGGAATCCCGTGCGCGGGCACCAGGCCAGGCGACCGCCGGCTGCGGGCGGGTCCACGGGCAGGTCGGCGGGCAGGTCCGCGGCGACGTCGGCGGGCACGTCGACGGGCAGGAGGTGGTGCTCCAGGACCGTGCGCACGTGCGCGCCGGTGACCACGGGCGCCTCGTAGCAGACGCAGCGGTCCAGCTGGCGGCGCTGGTCGCGCAGCGCGCCGCGGCGGGCGGCGGCGCGGGCGTTGCGGCGGCGCTGGCGGGCCAGGCGCAGCGACCCGGCGGCCCCGGCGGCGGCGGCGAGGGCGGCGGCCAGCAGGACCGGCAGTCCCTCGGCGCCCGCGGCCAGCGGCAGCAGCGCGCCCAGCCCGGCGGCGGCGGCCGCGGCCGGCACGGGCGCGCCGGTCGCCTCGGCGTCGAGGCGGTCCAGGGCGGCCAGCTCGGCGCGGGTGGCGCGCGCCCCGGCCGGCAGCGCGCCGGCGGCGGTGCCCGGCGGCACCTCGGGGTGCAGGGCGGCCAGCAGCAGGGCCGCGCCGTGCCCGTCGCCGCGGGCCGCGAGCGCGGCGGCGGTCGCCGCGACCGCGGGCACGTCGGCGGCGGCGCCGCCGGGCAGCCCGGTCAGCAGGGCGGCGGCCTCGGCGGCGGCCGCGGCGCTGTCGGCGGCGTCGGTGCGGTCGCGGCGCGCCAGGCGGGCCACCGCCGCGCGCTGGACGACGGGGCGGGTGCGGATGCCGTGCACGGAGGCCGCGCGGGTCCACATCTCGTCGGCCGTCGGCAGGTCGCCGCGCTGGTCGGCGGCCGCGCCGACGAGGTAGGTGGAGTGCCAGGACGCGGACCAGTCGCCGTTGCGCAGGCCCGCCAGCAGCCAGCGGTAGGCCTGCTCGCCGACGGGACCGGGGTCGGCGGCGGCGCGCAGGGCCGCCACGAGGGCCGCGCGGGGCCCCTCGGCGGGGGCGGTGGGCGCGGCGGGGGACGGGACGGCGGGTCGGGCGCGGGCCAGCGCGTCGAGGACGGCGAGACCCGTGGCCGGCTCGTGCGCCAGCAGGTGCAGGCGGGCGGCCTCCTGCGCGGCCTGGTCGGCGGCGCGGTCGTCGGCGGGCGCGGGCCCGGGGCGGGTGGCCAGCAGGCGCAGGGCGAGCGCCACCTCGTCGGCGAGGTCGGCGGCGGTGGCCCACTCCCCCCACGAGGCGGCGACGTCGCGGGCCGTCAGCGCGGGCGCGGCGGTCGCGGGCGCCCCGGCGAGCGGGTCCGCCGGCGCGCCGCCCGGCGGCCCGGCGGGCGGGTCGGCGGGGCGCGCGGGGGCGGGCGCGACGGGCACCGTGGTGGCCATGGGGGGTTGTCGTCACGGGGTCCACAGGGCTTGAGCGGGAGGGCGCGCGCGCCGGGCGGTGGACGGGGCGGGCGCGCGGCGCGGTCGTGTCGTGGCGCGGTGGCAGCATCGCGGCCATGGAGACCCCCGCCCCGACCGCGACCCTCGACGTCACCCGCGGCGCCGGCCTGCGCGAGGAGGCCGAGGAGGTCCTGCGCCGGCTGGTCCAGGACCCGTCCGCGGCCCTGCGCGAGGACCAGTGGACGGCCGTCGAGGCGCTGGTGGCGGACCGCCGGCGCGCGCTGGTGGTGCAGCGCACGGGCTGGGGCAAGTCGGCGGTGTACTTCGTGGCGACGGCGCTGCTGCGGGCGCGGGGCGCGGGCCCGACGGTCATCGTGTCCCCGCTGCTGGCGCTCATGCGCAACCAGGTCGCCGCGGCCGAGCGCGCGGGGGTGCGCGCGGTGACGGTGAACTCCACGAACGCCGAGGAGTGGGGCGCGGTCTACGACGACGTGCGCGCCGGGCGGGTGGACGTGCTGCTGGTCTCCCCCGAGCGCCTGAACAACCCCGGCTTCCGCGACGAGGTGCTGCCGCAGCTGGCGGCCACCACGGGGCTGCTCGTGGTCGACGAGGCGCACTGCGTCTCGGACTGGGGCCACGACTTCCGGCCCGACTACCGGCGCATCCGCACGCTGCTGGCCGACCTGCCCGACGGCATCCCGGTCCTGGCGACCACGGCGACGGCCAACGCGCGCGTCACCGCCGACGTCGCCGAGCAGCTGTCGGTCACGGGCACCCGCACCCTGGAGGACGTCCTGGTGCTGCGCGGGTCGCTGGACCGCGAGTCGCTGCGGCTGGGGGTGCTGCGGCTGCCCTCGCACGCGCACCGGCTGGCGTGGCTGGTGGAGAACCTGCCCCGCTTCGAGGGCTCGGGCATCGTCTACGTGCTGACGGTGGCGGCGGCCGCGGACGTGGCCGCGCACCTGCGCGCGCACGGGATCGAGGCGGCCGCCTACACGGGGCAGACGGACCCCGCCGAGCGCCTGCAGGCCGAGGAGGACCTGCTGGGCGACCGGGTCAAGGCGCTGGTGGCCACCAGCGCGCTGGGCATGGGCTTCGACAAGCCCGACCTGGGCTTCGTCGTGCACCTGGGCGCGCCGTCGTCCCCCATCGCCTACTACCAGCAGGTCGGGCGCGCCGGGCGCGGCATCGACGACGCGGCGGTGGTCCTGCTGCCGGGCGCGGAGGACCAGGACGTGTGGCGCTGGTTCGCCTCGGTGGGCTTCCCGGCGGAGGCGGACGTGCGCGCGGCGCTGGAGGCGCTGACGGCGGCCGGCGAGCCGCTGTCGACGCAGGCGCTGGAGACGCGGGTGGCGCTGCGGCGCAGCCGGCTGGAGCTGATGCTGAAGGTGCTGGACGTGGACGGCGCGGTGCGCCGGGTGCGCGGCGGCTGGGAGGCGACGGGCCGGCCGTGGGAGTACGACGCCGAGCGCTACGAGCGGGTGGCGCGCGCCCGCGAGGTCGAGCAGCGGGCGATGCTCGACTACGAGGCCACGACGGGCTGCCGCCTGGAGTTCCTGCGCCGCGCGCTGGACGACGAGGAGGCGGCGCCGTGCGGGCGCTGCGACACGTGCGGCGCCTTCGCGCTGACGGCGCAGGTGGACGAGGCGGCGGTGGCGCGCGCGGGCGCCGACCTGGACCGCCCGGGGGTGCCGCTGCCGCCGAAGCGGACGTGGCCCAGCGGGCTGGCGGCGCTGGGCGTGGAGCTGCGCGGGCGGATCGCGCCGGCCGAGCAGCCGGCCGAGGGCCGCGTCGTGGCCCGGATGACCGACCTGGGCTGGGGCGGCGCGGTGCGCGAGCTGTTCGCGCCGGGCGCCGAGGACGGCGAGGTGCCGGTGGCGCTGCGGCACGCCGCGGTGCAGGTGCTGGGCGACTGGGGCCGCGACCTGGGCCTGGACGGGGTGGTGGCGATGTGCTCGGCCTCGCGCCCGCGGCTGGTGGCGCACCTGGCGGCCGGGCTGGCCCGGTGGGCGGACCTGCCGCTGCTGGCGACGTTCGAGCTGCGCCCGGGCGCGGGCCCCACCCGCAGCGACGTGAACTCCGCGCACCGCCTGGCGCAGGTGCACGACCGCTTCCGGCTGCCGGCGGACGCGGCCCTGGAGGGGCGGCGGGTGCTGCTGGTCGACGACCGCGTGCGCTCGGGCTGGACGCTGGCGGTGGCGGCGCGCCAGCTGCGCCGGGCGGGGGCGGACGGCGTGCACCCGTTCGTCCTGGCCGAGGGCGACTGACCCGGGGCGGCCCGCGGGTACCCGGCTGGGTTCACGCTCGACTGGATACATCGATCGCTGTACAGTGGTGGGGTGATCGCCACCCGCGCCGAGGTCCTCGCGCGCTTCGGGCACGCCCTGTCGGACCCGACGCGCGCGCGCCTGCTGCTGGCGCTGCGCGAGGCGCCCGGCTACCCGGCGGAGCTGGCCGACCTGCTCGGGGTGAGCCGGCAGAACCTGTCCAACCACCTGTCGTGCCTGCGCGGGTGCGGGCTGGTGGTCTCGGTGCCCGAGGGGCGCCGCGCGCGCTACGAGCTGGCCGACGCGAGCATCGCCCACGCCCTGGGCGACCTGCTCGGCGTCGTCCTCGCGGTCGACCCGGCCACCTGCGCGGTGCCCTCGTGAGCGCCGGTCACGGGCACGGGCACGGCCACGGCCACGCGCTGGGCGGCGACCCGCGCGACGACCGGCGGCGGCTGGCGGTCGTCGTGGCCATCACCGGCGCCGCCCTGGTCACGGGGGTCGTGGGCGCCGCCTGGTCGGGCAGCCTGGCGCTGCTGGCCGACGCCGGGCACGTGCTCACCGACGTCGCGGGGCTGGTCATCGCCCTCGTCGCCGCCACGCTCGCGCTGCGCCCGGCCTCCCCGCGGCGCACGTGGGGCTACCGGCGCGCCGAGGTGCTGGCGGCCACCCTGCAGGCCTCGGTGCTGCTGGCCGTGGGCGTGTTCGTGCTCGTCGAGGGGGTGCGGCGGCTGCTGGAGCCGCCGGAGGTGGCCTCCGGCCTCATGCTCGTCTTCGGCGTCGTCGGCCTCGTGGCCAACGTCGCCTGCCTCGTCGTCCTGCTGCGCGGCCGGGGCGGGCGGTCGGGCGCGCCGCGCAACGTCAACCTGCGCGCGGCGGTGCTGGAGGTCGCCAACGACGGCCTGGGCTCCGTCGCCGTGATCGTCGCGGCCGTCGTCATCGCGCTGACCGGGTGGGCGCGCGCCGACGCGCTGGTGTCCGTCCTCATCGGCTGCCTCATCCTGCCGCGCACGGTGCGCCTGCTGCGGGAGACGACCGGCGTGCTGCTGGAGGCCGTCCCGCCGGGCCTGGACCTGGAGGACGTGCGCCGGCACCTGCTCGAGCTGCCGCACGTGCTGGCGGTCCACGACCTGCACGCCAGCCAGATCACCACCGGCCTGCCGGTGCTGTCGGCGCACGTGGTCCTGGACGACTCGTGCTTCGGCGACGGGCACGCCCCGCGGGTCCTGGACGACCTGCAGGCGTGCGTGGCCGAGCACTTCCCCGTCGCCGTGCACCACGCGACGTTCCAGCTGGAGCCGGCCTCGCACGCCGGGCACGAGCCCGTCACCCACGACTGAGGCGCCGGCCGTCCGGTCCGGCTCAGCGCGCGGCCGTCCGCTCGCTGAGCTCCTCCCCCGGGTCGAAGATCGCCTCCAGCGGCTCGCCGAGCACCCGCGCCAGGCGGAAGGCCAGCGGCAGGCTGGGGTCGTAGCGGCCGGTCTCCAGGGCGTTGACGGTCTGCCGGGAGACGTCGAGCAGGTCGGCCAGGCCCGCCTGGGTCCAGCCGCGGGCGGTGCGCAGCTCGCGGATGCGGTTGTCCACGGCGCCGCCTCAGCGCGAGGCGACGGCCGCGGCGACGGCCCAGGAGGTCATCGCCGCGCCGACCACCAGCCAGGGCGCGACGGGGACCACCAGGCCGGCCAGCTGCAGCATCCCGAGGACGACGCAGGCGACCACCGCGACGGCGAAGCCGACGGCCAGGCCGCGCAGCTGCACGAGCTGGGCGTACTCGTCGGACCGGCGCAGCGCCCGCACGACGGCGCGCACGACGGCGAGGACCGGCAGGACGGGCAGCAGGGCCCAGGCGAAGCGCCACGGGCTGTCGCCGTCCAGGCCGCCCCAGACGGTCACGGCGGCGATCGCCACCACGTAGCCGGCCATGGCGGGCACGAAGTCCCGGGCGTAGGCGCGGGTCCGGGCGCGGTCTCCGCGGCTGCGACCCGTGGTGTCAAGCGTGCTTGTCATGCGACGAGCCTGCCCGGCCGCTCGTCCGGTGTCAAGGACGCTTGTCACACCGCTCCGACACGGCGGCGCTTTGCATGTTCATCCACTTCCGTGCATGATCTTCCGCATGTCGAAGGTCCTCACCTCCCTGCCCACCGGCGAGCGCGTCGGGATCGCCTTCTCCGGCGGCCTGGACACCTCCGTGGCGGTCGCCTGGATGCGGGAGAAGGGCGCCGTGCCGTGCACCTACACCGCCGACATCGGCCAGTACGACGAGACCGACATCGCCTCGGTGCCCGGCCGCGCGACCGACTACGGCGCCGAGGTCGCCCGCCTCGTCGACGGCCGCGCCGCCCTCGTGGAGGAGGGCCTGGCCGCCCTGACGTGCGGCGCCTTCCACATCCGCTCCGGCGGGCGCGCCTACTTCAACACCACCCCGCTCGGCCGCGCCGTCACCGGCACCCTGCTGGTGCGCGCGATGCTCGCCGACGACGTGCAGATCTGGGGCGACGGCTCCACCTACAAGGGCAACGACATCGAGCGGTTCTACCGCTACGGCCTGCTGGCCAACCCGTCCCTGCGCATCTACAAGCCGTGGCTGGACGCCGACTTCGTCACCGAGCTCGGCGGGCGCACCGAGATGTCGCAGTGGCTGCAGGCGCGCGACCTGCCCTACCGCGCCAGCACCGAGAAGGCGTACTCCACCGACGCCAACATCTGGGGCGCCACCCACGAGGCCAAGCGGCTGGAGCACCTCGACGTCGGCATCGAGCTCGTCGAGCCGATCATGGGCGTGCGGTTCTGGGACCCCGAGGTCGAGATCGCCCCCGAGGACGTCACCGTCGGCTTCGAGCAGGGCCGCCCCGTCACGATCAACGGGCGCGAGTTCGACTCGGCCGTGGACCTGGTGCTGGAGGCCAACGCGATCGGCGGCCGGCACGGGCTGGGCATGTCCGACCAGATCGAGAACCGCATCATCGAGGCCAAGAGCCGCGGCATCTACGAGGCGCCGGGCATGGCGCTGCTGCACGCCGCCTACGAGCGCCTCGTCAACGCCGTCCACAACGAGGACACCGTCGCCAGCTACCACAACGAGGGCCGGCGCCTGGGCCGCCTCATGTACGAGGGGCGCTGGCTGGACCCGCAGGCGCTCATGCTGCGCGAGTCGCTGCAGCGCTGGGTCGGCATGGCCGTCACCGGCGAGGTGACGCTGCGGCTGCGCCGCGGGGAGGACTACTCGATCCTCGACACCACCGGCCCCTCGTTCAGCTACCACCCCGACAAGCTGTCGATGGAGCGCACCGAGGACTCGGCGTTCGGCCCCGTGGACCGCATCGGGCAGCTGACGATGCGCAACCTCGACATCGCCGACTCGCGGGCCCGCCTGGAGCAGTACGCGCGCATCGGCCTGGTCGGCGAGTCGCAGCGGCCCGTGCTGGTCGGCGCCGCGCAGGCCGCCGCCACCGGGCTCATCGGCGCGATGGACGAGGGCGGTGCCGAGGCGATCGCCTCGCGCGGGACCGTCTCGCCCGACGAGGAGCTGCTGGACCGGGCCGCCATGGAGGCCGGCACCGACTGAGCCCCGCTCCCCCGCCCGCGCGGCGGGTCCCGCCCTCCCGGGGGCCGGGACCCGCCGCGCGCGCGGGGGCTCGTCCGGGCGGGTCCTCAGGCGGGCAGCAGCGCCGCGGCCAGCTGCGCCCACTCCGCGCGCGGGAAGCGGCCGGGGTCGGCGGTGAGGACCTGCACGGCGACCTCGTCGGCGCCGGCGTCCACGTGCCGGGCGACGCCCGCGGCCACGGTGGCCGGCTCGCCCCAGCAGACCAGCTCGTCGACGAGCCGGTCGCTGCCGCCGTCGCGCAGGTCGTCGTCGCCGTAGCCCAGGCGCCGCAGGTTGTCCGCGTAGTTGGGCAGCGCCAGGTAGCCGCGGGTGTGCTCGCGGGCCACCGCGCGGGCCCGGCCGGGGTCGCTCTCCAGCACCACCGCCACCTCCGGCGCCAGCCACGACGAGCCGCCCAGCACCTCGCGCGCGAAGCTCGTGTGCGCGGGCGGGACGAAGTACGGGTGCGCGCCGCGGGTGCGCTCGCGCGCCAGCCGCAGCATCCGCGGGCCCAGCGCGGCCAGCACCAGCCGCTGGGGCGGCACGGCGTCGCCGAGGGCGTCGAGGTGCTCGACCGTCCTCGTGTACGGCTTCTCGTAGCGCCCGCCGCCGCCCTCGACGATCGTCGCGTGGGAGTTGCCCAGCCCCAGCAGGAAGCGGCCGGGGTGCCGGCGTTCCAGGTCGGCCCACCCCTCGGCGAGCTCCTGCGGCGTCGCCGCCCACACGCTGACGATGCCGCTGGCCACGCCCAGCTCCCGCGTGGCGTCCAGCAGGTCGCCGAACACGGGGTGCAGGCCGGGGTCGAAGCCGCCCGAGAGCCACAGCCGCGCGTAGCCGAGCTCCTCCACCTCCGCGGCCGCCTCGCGGGCCTCGGCGCGCCGGGCGGGGTCCGCCCAGGGCCCGCCGCCCCACAGGCTGATCACGGGTCCGCGCTCGCGGGGCGGTGGGGAGGGGACGCCGGGCACCGGGTCGTCGCTGTTCACGCCCGGCACGCTACGCACCGCCGGTGCGCCCGCCACCGGGACCGCGCGCGAGCACCGCGACGTCCGCGGCACCCGATCGGGCGAGCCAGTCCCCCGCTCCCGCGACCGAACGTAGGGGGGACAGCCGAACCGGTGGGCCGGGCGGCGCGGACCGGGAGCACCGGGGGACGGAGCCGGACCGGGTGAGGAGCGGGATGCGCGAGACCACGCCCAGCGGCCCGGCCCCCCTGGCGCGCGCCCTGGCGCGCACCGGCCTGGGCGCGGGCGCGCTCGCGGCGCTGGCGCTGCTGGCCGCGCTCGCCGTCCTCGCGGCGCTCGCACCGGTCACCCCGGCCACGGCCGCGGCCGGCGCCGTCGTCGTGCACGCCGGCGCCCTGCTGGTGCTGCTGCACGGCGTGCGGCGGCACCGCCCGCAGGTGCGGCGCGCCTGGGCCGCGCCGGCGGCGCTGCTGGTGACGACGGCGGCGGCCGAGGTGGCCGTGGCCGCCACCGACGGCGACCCCGGCACGCTGCGGCTGGGCCTGGCCGCCGTCCAGCTCGTCGCGCTGACCGCCGTGCCGTTCACCGTGCGCACCCTGCGCGCCGCGGACCCGGGCACCGGGCAGAGGACGTGGCCGGACGTGCTGCTGACCACCGCCGGGACCGCCCTGCTGGCGGTGCAGCTGCTGGCCGTGGTGCGCGCCGTCGGGGTCGACGACCCGGCCGTGCTCACCGGGGTGGTCGCCGACGTGGTGCTGGCCGTCGTGGTGCTGCGGCTGCTGACGACCCGCACCGGCACCGCCCCGGCCACCGTCCTCGTCGTCCTGGCGCTGGCGCTGTCCCTGGTGACGAGCACCCTGCTGACCGCGCTGTCCGACGTCGTCGCCGACCACGGCCCGCTGCTGCGGCTGCCGGGGGCGCTGGCGGCGCTGCTGCTGGCGGCGGCCGCCCAGCACCCCTCGATGCGGCGGTTCGCGACGCCCGCGGGCGGCGGTCAGCTGCGCGGCGGCGCCCAGCGCCTGCTGACGGTCGTGCCGGTCTTCTGCGCCGTGCCGACGCTGTGGCTGCTGGGCCGCCTCGGCGTGCTGCCCGACGTGGCCGTGGCCGTGGTCGCCCCCGCCGGGTACGTGCTGGCCTGCACGGGCGTGCTGCTGGCGGCGCTGTCGCTGCGCCGCTCCGAGCGGGCCGCCGACCACGACCCGCTGACGGACCTGGTGAACCGGCGCGGCCTGCCGCGGGCCGTGGCCGGCCTGCGCGCGCGGGTGCCCGGGGCGGCGCTGGACGTGTGCCTGGTGGACCTGGACGACTTCAAGCAGCTCAACGACACCCGCGGGCACGCGGTCGGCGACGCGCTGCTGCTGGACGTGGCCGGCCGGCTGCGCCGGGCGGTCGGCCCGCACGGGGTGGTCTGCCGCACGGGCGGGGACGAGTTCATCGCCGTCGTGAGCACCGAGCCCCTCGGGGAGGGACCGGGCGACCTGCTGCTGGAGGCGCTGGAGGCCCCCTTCGACGCCACCGGCGTGCCGTGGCGGGTCACCGCGAGCGTCGGCACCGCCCCGCTGCCGGAGGGCGTGGAGCTGGAGCAGGCGCTGGTCGACGCGGACGTGGCGATGTACGCGGCCAAGCAGGCCGGCAAGGGCCGCGCGCTGGCCTACCGCCCGCAGCTGCGCGAGAAGGTGCTGGGCGCGCTGGCCCTGCAGCAGGAGCTGCGCCGGCTGCTGCTGGAGGGGGCGCCGGCGGAGGAGGTCGGCGAGCTGGTCGTCGTCCACCAGCCCGTCGTGACGCTGGACCCGGTGCGGGTGGTGGCCACGGAGGCGCTGGTGCGCTGGCGGCACCCGCGCGCCGGTCTGCTGCGCCCGGACGAGTTCCTGCCGCAGGCCGAGGCCGCCGGGCTGGGCGCGCGCCTGGACGAGCACGTCACCGAGCGGGCCCTGGGCCACCTGGCCGGCTGGGACGCGCAGGGCCTGCCGCCGCTGCACCTTCACGTCAACCTCGGGGTGGGCAGCCTGCTGCGCCGCGGGACCGTGCGGTGGGTCTCCGCGCTGGCGGCCCGGCACGGCGTCGACCCCGACCGCCTGCACCTGGAGATCACCGAGCACGAGGAGCTGCCGGACGACCCGTGGATCGCCGAGTCGCTGCGCGAGGTCGTCGCGGCCGGCTTCCACCTGGACCTGGACGACTTCGGCATCGGCTACACGTCGCTGTCGTACCTGCGCCGCTTCCCCGTCTCCACCGTGAAGCTGGACCGGTCGCTGACGTCGCTGGTGTCGGCGGGCGGGGACGTGCCGCTGCTGACGGGCATCACGGCGCTGTGCCGGGCGCTGGACCTGCAGGTGCTCGCCGAGGGCGTGGAGCACGAGGGGCAGCTGGCCCCGCTGCGGGCGCTGGGGGTGCGGCTGGCGCAGGGCAACCACCTGGGCGCGCCGATGCCCGCCGAGGACGTGCCCGGCTGGGTGCGCCGCACCGGCGGGGCGGGCTGCCCGCCGGACCGGGCCGCGGAGGGCGACCTGCTGCTCGGGTGAGCTCGCCGGGTGAGCGATCCCACAGCTCCCGCGTCGCGGGCGTCTCCTACGACGCGTCAGACTCGGAGGACCGCTCCCCGACGAAGGAGGTCCCGTGACCACCGCCGTAGCCCGCTGGTTCCGCGTCGTCGCCGTCGTGGAGGCGCTGTCCTGGTCGGCGCTGCTGGTCGCGATGTTCCTGAAGCACGTCGTCGAAGCCCCGCACGAGGGCGGTGTCCCCGTGGTCGGCGCCGTCCACGGCGCCGCGTTCGTCGTCTACTGCGTCTCCGCCGTCGTCTCCGCCGTCGTCGCCGCGGTCGTGCTGCGCTGGCGCTGGTGGGTGGCGCTGCTGGCCCTGGGCGCCGCCGTCCCGCCGCTGTTCACCATCTGGTTCGAGCGCTGGGCCACCCGCACCGGCCGCCTGGACACCACCGCCCGCACCGCCCGCGAGGAGCCCGTCGCCGTCCGCTGAGCGGGCGGGCAGGAGCAGCAGGACCACCACCGCCTCCTCCGGGCCGGGGTTGCGCACCGTCACCGGGCCCAGGTCGCCCAGCGGGACGAACGCGCCCCGCTCCAGGCGCACCGACGCGCCGGCCGGACCGCCCTCCTCCCCGGCGACCAGGGCGAGCACGCCGACGAGGTCGACGCGGCCGGCGGTGACGAGCGCGAGGCAGCCGCGCCAGCGCCGCTGGGCGGCGGCGCACCCGCCCGGGGCCAGGACGAGGCGCTCGAAGGCGGGAGGCACACCGGGTGGACCGCGCCGGCCGCCCGGACTGAGCGGTGGGCCGCCGCCGGCCCCGCCCTCAGAGGTAGCGGACGGGGTCGAAGTCGCCCAGCGGGATGATGCGCACGCGCGGCAGGACCACGTTGAAGGCGCGCACGTCGTCCTCGAGGTCGAAGACCTTCAGGCCCCGCTCGACCAGCGGCGTGTACTGGGAGCTGACGAACTCGCGGAACGCGAACAGGCCGACGAGCCGGTCGCCGGTCAGCAGGGCGTCGACCTGCGGCACGAAGTCGGCGTCGTGGGTGGCGAGCAGGACGTCGCCGTCGCGGGGGACGATCGCCTCCAGCGTGCGCTGGATGCCGATGTCGACGACCTTCTCGCCGCCGGTGCCGGCCAGCGGGATCGGCTGGTAGCCGATGGCCAGCAGGGCCTGCACGAACGACATCGGCAGGTGCCCGCTGGTGGCGTTGAGGAAGAACAGGCCCTTGGCGGGCTGCTGGAACGTGGTGCGGGCGAAGTCGAGCAGGCGCTCCCAGCGCGGGCGCTGCTCGGGAGCGGGACGGCCGTCGAGGATGGACGCGCCCAGGGTCGCGTCGATGTTCTCCCCGTCGATGAGGACGTACGTCGTCCCCTGCCCGCCGCTGCCGGGATCGCCGTACGCGGTGCTCGCTGCGCTCGCCACCCGGCGAGGCTAGCGCCCGCCCGGAAGTCGCTGGAGGCCGCCGCGCCCGCCCGGCTAGCGTGCCCGGCGTGAGCACCGTCCGGAGCGTGAACCTGGGGGCGGCCCGCCCCAACCCGGCCAAGAGCGGCGGCGCGGCGGGGACGGTGACCACCGGCATCGCCAAGCGGCCCGTGGACCACCCCGTGCCGGTGCGCGCCCCCGGCCTCAAGGGCACCGGCGGCAGCGGCCTGGTCGGCGACCACGTCGGCGACCGCCGCCACCACGGCGGCGACGACCAGGCCGTGTACGCGTACGCGCGCGAGGACCTGGACGCCTGGGAGGACGAGCTGGGCCGGGCGCTGGCCGACGGGTGCTTCGGGGAGAACCTGACGACCGCGGGGATCGACGTGACGGGCGCCGTGCTCGGTGAGCGCTGGCACGTCGGCGACGGCGGGCCGGTGCTGGAGGTCAGCTGCCCGCGGATCCCCTGCCGCACGTTCTCCCTGCACCTGGGCGAGGAGCGCTGGGTGCCGCGGTTCACGGCCGCGCGGGTGCCCGGCGCCTACCTGCGGGTGCTGGAGCCGGGGACGGTGCGCGCCGGAGCGGTCGTCGAGGTGCGCGACGTGCCCGCGCACGGGGTGACGGTGGGGACGGCGTTCGCGGCGATCACCACGGCCCCGGACCTGCTGCCGCGGCTGCTGGACGTGCCGACGTGGCCGCTGGGCGAGCGCGCGGAGATCGAGCGGCGCGCGGGCGGCACCTGGCGCTGAGGGCCGCCCGCGCGCCGCGGGCTCAGACCTCGCGCTGCTTCGGGGAGCTCTCCAGCGTGCGGGCCGGGTCGCGCTCGACGACGTCGCCGAGGACCTCGTCGACGCGGGCCATCGCGTCGGCGGGGATCCGCACCCCGGCGGCGCCGGCGTTGTCCGCGACCTGCTCGGGCCGCGAGGCGCCGATGATGGCCGTGGCGACGTTCTCGTTCTGGAGCACCCACGCCACCGCCAGCTGGGCCATCGACAGGCCGAGGTCGCCGGCGACGGGCTGCAGCAGCTGCACGCGCTCCAGGACGTCGTCGCGCATCCACCGCGCGATCATGTCCGCGCCGCCCTTGGTGTCGGTGGCGCGCGAACCCTCCGGCGCCTGCGCGCCGGGACGGTACTTGCCGGTCAGGACGCCCTGGGCGATGGGCGACCACACCACCTGCGAGACGCCCAGCTCCTTCGAGGTGGGCACGACCTCGCCCTCGATGACGCGCCACAGCATCGAGTACTGCGGCTGGTTCGAGACGAGCTGGAAGCCCAGCTGCTGCGCGAGCGCGTGACCGGCGCGCAACTGCTCGGCCGTCCACTCGCTGACGCCGACGTACAGCACCTTGCCCTGGCGGACGAGGTCGGCGAACGCCTGCATCGTCTCCTCGAGCGGCGTCGCGTAGTCGTAGCGGTGCGCCTGGTACAGGTCGATGTGGTCGGTGCCCAGCCGGCGCAGCGACCCCTCGCAGGCCTCCAGGACGTGCTTGCGGGACAGGCCGGTGTCGTTGGGCCCCTTGGGCCCGATCGGGCCGAAGACCTTGGTGAGGATCTCCAGCGACTCCCGCCGCTGGCCCTTCAGGGCCTCCCCCAGGACGGTCTCGGCGGCGGTGTTGGCGTAGACGTCGGCGGTGTCGAAGGTGGAGATGCCCGCGTCCAGCGCGGCGTGCACGCAGGCCTTGGCGGCGTCGTTCTCGACCTGGGACCCGTGGGTCAGCCAGTTGCCGTAGGTGATCTCGGAGATCTTCAGGCCGGAGCGGCCGAGGTGTCGGTGTTCCACAGCGGGCGATGCTCCTCCCCGGGCGGCCCCCGCGCGCGCCGGGGCGGGACGACCGCGCGCCGGGGCGGCCGGCGGTGCGTGCCGCCGGCCGCCCCGGCCGGGGTGGCCGGGGTGGCCGGGCCTACGCGACCGCCGTGCCCTCCAGCTCGACCACCTGGCCGGGGACCGCGAGGCGGGTGACGCCGAGCAGCGTGGTCGCGGGTGCGACGCCCGCGGCGGCCAGCCTCCCGGCGAGCACGCCGTAGTGGGGCACCAGGGCGTCCACGTCGGTCGTGAAGACACCGAGGCGCACGAGGTGCGCGAGCGTCATGCCCGCCCCGGCCAGCACGGCCTCGAGGTTGTCCAGGGCGAGGGCCAGCTGGGCGGCGACGTCGCCCTCGTGCTGCGGGCGGCCCTCCGCGCTCATCGCGGTCTGCCCGGAGACGTGGAGGGTCCGGGTGACCCCGGAGACGAGCTCCCCCTGGTTGAAACCCATCTCCCGCGACCACGTCACCGGGTTCACTGCGGTCCGTTCCACGGCTGCTCCGATCTGCGCTCGCGGACGCCCGGCGGCCGGGCGGCCACCGTCCCGACGTCCGCTCGCCCAGCCTGACGACGAATCACGACACCTCCTGTCAGGCTTCCTGCTAGGACTGGAGCGGTGCGCGCGGACCGCCTCGTCTCCCTGGTCCTGCTCCTGCGCCAGCGCGGCCGGATGACCGCGGGCGCGCTGGCCGCGGAGCTGGAGGTGTCCGAGCGCACCGTGCTGCGCGACGTCGAGGCGCTCTCGACCGCGGGGGTCCCCGTCTACGCGGAGCGCGGTCGGCACGGCGGGTTCTCCCTGCTGCCCGGTTTCCGCACCGAGCTCGCCGGGCTGAACCACGAGGAGGCCCTCGCGCTGCTGACCGCGGGGGTGCGCCGTGGCGGGGACGTCCTCGGGCTCGGCGCCGCGCTGGCCTCGGCGGTGCGCAAGGTCGTCGACGCGCTGCCGCAGGGGCACCGCGGGCGCCTGGACGGGGCGGCGCAGCGGTTCCTCGTCGAGCCCGCGACGGACCTGCTGTCGCGGCCGGCGGTCACCGAGGACCTGGCCGAGGAGGTGGTGGGGGAGGTGCGCCGCGCGGTGCTCGCCGGTCGCCGGCTCCGCCTCGAGTACGCGACCGCGGGTGCGGCGCCGACCTCCCGCACCGTGGACCCCCTCGGGCTGGTGGTGGTGCGCGGCCGCACCTACCTGCTGGCGACGAGGGACGGCGAGGACCGCACGTACCGGCTGTCGCGGGTCGTGGCGGCGCAGGGGCTGGCGGAACCGGCGCAGCGGCCCGCGCACCTGGACCTGGACCGGGTCTGGGCCGAGCGCAGCGCGCGGTTCCTCTCCGAGGGCCACGTCGCGGCGGTGGTCCGGGTCAGGCGCGCGCGCCGGGAGGAGCTCCTCGACACCGCGCGGGCCGTCCGCGCCGAGGAGCCCGAGGCCGACGGCTGGGTGCGCGTGGACCTGTCCTTCGAGGACCTCCGGCACGCGCTGTGGGCCGTGTGGCGGCTGGGGACGGACGCCGAGGCGGTCGCGCCGGACACCCTGCGCGCGGCGGTGCGCGACCGCGCGGCGTCCCTCCTGGACCGGTACCGCTCCTGACCGCCCCGCGGAGCGCGGGCCTCAGCGGCGCACGCCCACCGAGCGCAGGTGCAGGTCGGCCAGCGCCCGCACGGCCGCCGGGTCCCCGCGCCGCCAGGCCGCCGACGGGTCGGGGTGGGCGCCCAGCAGCTGCTCGGCGGGCAGGACGGCCAGCGCGCGCAGGGCCAGCAGCTCGTCGCCACCGGGGGCCCGCGCCAGCCGCAGCGCCCGGCCGGCGCGGCGCCGCCAGCGCAGCCGGGCGCCCAGCCAGAGGGCGGTGAGGGCCAGCGCGGGCACGAGCGCGGTGAGCAGGCCCAGCGTCAGGGCGAGCCGGGCGGCGGCCTCGGCCTGCTCGGCCCCGGCCGCGCCCAGGGAGGCGGCGGCGTCCGCGGCGCCGGTCAGCGGGGCGGCGACCTCGTCGCCGACGAGGGGGGCGCCGGCCACCCGCTCCCCCGCGTCGCGCAGCCGCCCGGCCAGGTCGTCGGCGCCGGCGGCGAACCCGCGGGCGGGGTCGCCCAGCGCGGACACCGCCCGGTGCACGGCGCGCCCGCAGGCGACGGCGAGCGCCACCAGGACCAGCCACGCGGCGTCCGCCACCACCTGCCGCGACCTGCGCGCCGGTACGCGCGACCACCAGCCGACCCCCCGCTCCACCCGTCCACCCAAGCACGCCGGGGCGGGGGCGGCCGGACGGGCGGAGCGGGACCTCAGCGCAGGCGCGCGCCGCCGTCCGGGTCGAACAGGTGCACGCGCCGGGGGGCGGCGGCCAGGCGCACGACGTCCCCGCGCCGCCAGCGCACACCGGCGGGGGTCTGCACGACGAGGTCGGTGTCCAGGCCCTCCACGCGCACGGTGCCCGAGCCGAACTCCAGGAGGTCCTCGAAGACGACGACCTCGGCGGGCACGGCGGGCTCGTCCCCGCGGGCCTCGCGGGTGTCCTGCGGGCGCAGCCCGACGGTGACGGCGCTCCCGGCCGCCGGGGACGTGGCGGCGGTGGCCAGGCGCCCCTCGCGCCCGAGGCGCACCAGGCCGGGCGACTCGACGACGCCCTCCAGCACGTTGATCTTCGGCTCGCCCACGAAGTCGGCGACGAACAGGTTCGCCGGGTCGTCGAAGATCTCGTCGGCGGTGCCGAACTGCTGGATGACGCCGGCGTCCATGACGGCCAGCCGGTCGGCCAGGCTGAGCGCCTCCAGCTGGTCGTGGGTGATGACGATGGTCGTGCAGCCGGCCTCGCGCTGGAGCACCTTCAGCTCGCGGCGCACCCGCTGGCGCTGGGCGGCGTCCAGGTGCGACAGCGGCTCGTCCAGCAGCAGGACGGGCGGGTTGCGGACGAGGGCCCGGCCCAGGGCGACGCGCTGCTTCTGCCCGCTGGACAGGTTCGCCGGCCGCAGCGGCAGCAGGTCGGTCATCTCCAGGCGCTCGGCGATGGCCTCCACGCGGGCGTCGGCGTCCTTCGCGCCGCGCGCCTTCAGCCCGTACGCGAGGTTCTCGCGGACCGTCAGCGGCGGGTAGAGGGCGTAGCTCTCGAATCCCACCCCGATGTCCCGCCGGCCGGGCGGCAGGTCGGCCACCGAGCGGTCGCCGACGCGGATGTCGCCGGAGGTCACGGTCTCCAGACCGGCGATCATCCGCAGCGTGGTGGTCTTGCCGCAGCCGGAGGGGCCGAGCAGGGCCACCAGCTCCCCGGGGCGGATGTCCAGGTCGATGCCCTTGACGGCGTGGAAGGACTCCCGGCCGCGGGCGGTGTAGTTCTTGTGCAGGTCCTCCAGGACCAGGCTCTGGGCGCCGGTCCGCTCGGTGGTGGCGGTCATCTCAGGCTCCGGTCCGGGCGTCGGTGGTGGCGGCGGCGCGCGGGTGGGCCGAGCCCAGCCGCGGGGTGTCCGCGTCGGCGGGCTCGCCGTGCGCGGGGGCGGCGAACACGTGCACGTCGCCCAGCGGCAGGTGCAGGTCGACGACGTCGCCCTCGCGGGCGCGCACGTCGGAGTCGGTGACGGCGATGAGCTCGGTGCCGGCCACGTCCACGGCGATCTCGGTGACGCGGCCCAGCCGCTCGGCGAGCGTCACGCGTCCGCGCACCGCGAGGTCGTCCGCGCCGGACGGCGGCCCGGCCCGCAGGTCGCGCGGTCGCACGCCCAGGCGGGCGCGCCCGCCGGGCAGGTCGAGGTGGGCGGGAGCGGGCAGGCTGAGCGCGCCGCCGGCCGCGACGAGCCGGCCGTCGGCCACCTCGGCGTCCAGGAGGTTGACCTCCGGCTGGCCCAGCGCCCGGGCGACGAAGGTGTCCACGGGCGTGTGCCACACCTCCTGGGGGGTGCCGACCTGCACGAGGCGGCCGGCGCGCAGCACCGCGACGCGGTCGCCGAGGGCCAGGGCCTCCTGGTAGTCGTGCGTGACGTACAGGGACGTGGTGTTCGACACCTCCCCCAGCTGCTTGAGCTCCGCGCGCATCGCGGCGCGCAGCTTGGCGTCCAGGTGCGACAGGGGCTCGTCGAGCAGGTACACGTCGGCGGGACGCACGAGGACGCGGCCCAGGGCGACGCGCTGGCGCTGGCCGTTGGACAGCTCGCGGGGGAAGCGCCGCAGCAGGTGGGCGATGCCCAGCGTCGTGGTGACGGCCTCGATCCGCTGCCGCTGCTCGTCGGCGCTGTAGGTGCCGGTGCGCCCCGAGCGCAGCGGGGAGGCGAGGTTGTCGAACACCGTCCTCTGCGGGTACAGCGCGTAGCTCTCGAACGCCATGGCGACGTCGCGGTGGTACGGCTCGACGCCCGTCATCGGGGTGCCGCCGATGAGCACGTCCCCCGCGGCGGTGTCCACGAGCCCGGCGACGCTCTTGAGCATCGTCGTCTTGCCGGCGCCGGAGGGGCCGAGGACGACGAAGAACTCCCCCTCCCCCACCGACAGCGACACCGAGTCCAGGGCGGTGACGTCGCCGTACCGCGTGGTCAGGTCCTTCAGCTCCACCGTGGCCATCAGGCCTTCACCGCCCCGAACGACAGGCCCCGGACCAGGTAGCGCTGGATGGTCAGGGCGAGGACGAGCGGCGGCAGCGCGCCCAGCAGCGCGGCGGCGGCCGTCAGGTTGTAGTAGGCCTGCCCGCCGCCGCCGAGGTAGCGGGTGACGGCGACCGTCATGGTCGTGGCGTTCGCGTCGGACAGGATGAGCGGGAAGATGTAGTTGTTCCACGCGAAGATGAACGACAGCAGCGCGGCGGCCGCGATGCCGGGCCGCACCAGCGGCAGCGCCACGGACAGGAAGGCCCGCACGCGGGTGTAGCCGTCGACGAGCGCGGCCTGCTCCAGGTCGGCGGGCAGGTCCTGGAAGTACGAGCGCAGGATCCACACGACCAGCGGCATGGTGACCAGCTGCAGCACCCACACCATGCCCAGCTTGGTGTCGAACAGGCCGACCTGGGTGTAGATGACGAACAGCGGCACGATGACCATCAGCTCCGGGGCGAACCGGAACGACAGCAGCGTGAACATGAGGTCCTCGGACCCGCGGAACTTCCACCGCCCCGCCGCGTAGGCGGCCGGGATGCCGATGAGGAGCGAGACGAGCACCGCGCCGGCGCAGTTGACGACGCTCGTGCCGAGCGCGGCGAGGAAGTCGACACCCGTCAGGTCCTCCCCCCGCTGGGTGAGGACGGTGGCGAAGTTCTCCAGCGTGGGGGTGAACGCGAAGTACGTCGTGGTCTGCTCCGCGGTCGTCTTCAGCGACAGCAGGAACATCCACGCGATGGGGAACAGCGCGAACACGAACCACAGGAGCAGCAGCAGGTCGGCGGTGACGCTGCCGACGGTGAAGCGCCGCTGTCCCGGCATGAGCTCCCTGGCGGCCATCAGCCCTCCGCTCCCGCAGCGCGACGCTGCGCCTTGCCGAGCACGCTCACGAGGTAGCGCGCGGTGATGAACACGATGACCCACAGCAGGAACATGTAGACGCTGCCGCGGGAGTAGTTGAGGTTGGTGATCGAGCTCTGGAAGGCGGCGACCTGCAGCGTGGTGGTCGCCACGCCGGGGCCGCCGGCGGTGAGGACGTTGATGACGTCGAACACCTTCAGGCAGTCCATGAAGCGGAAGATGACGGCGACCAGGACGTACGGCCACATCATCGGCAGCATGAGGCGGCGGAACATGTACCACCAGCTCGCGCCGTCGACGTCGGAGGCCTCGAACGGCTCCTTCGGCAGCGACCGGATACCGGCCAGCACGAGGATCGCGACGAACGGCGTGAAGATCCAGGCGTCCACGAGGACGGAGGACCACAGGGCGCGCTCGGCGCTGAGCCAGTCGAAGGTCGAGCCCAGCCCCAGGACGTGGTTGAGGATGCCGAACTGGGGGTTGAACATGACGCCCCAGATGGTGCCCGCGATCACGGGGGCGATCATCAGCGGCAGGATGAGGACCTTCTCGAAGATCCGTCCGACGAGGCTGGAGCGGTTGAGCAGCAGGGCGATCGCCACCCCGAGGACGGTCTCGACGGCCGTCGCCGCCACCGCGAACAGCAGGGTGGTGCGCACGCTGCGCCAGAACAGGGAGTCGCCGAGGACGGCGGCGAAGTTGTCGAACCCGACGAAGGTCGGGTTCGGGTTGGTGGCC
Organism: Kineococcus terrestris; assembly: GCF_041020755.1. Taxonomy (NCBI): domain Bacteria; kingdom Bacillati; phylum Actinomycetota; class Actinomycetes; order Kineosporiales; family Kineosporiaceae; genus Kineococcus; species Kineococcus terrestris. Next base: position 99,127 of record NZ_JBEUEI010000001.1, read on the forward strand.
GCGTAGTTGAGGACGGTGTAGACGACCCCGATGACGAAGGGGTACAGGATGCCGACGACCAGGGCGACCGCCGGCACGGACAGCAGGTAGGGCCGCAGCCGGCGGCGCCGCGCCGGGACGACCGGGAGGTCCCGGCGCGGCGGCGTGCCGCGCGAGGTGTCCCGGGACGCGCTCGTGGTGCTCATCGCTCTCCTCCCCGCTCCTGCGGGCTCACGTGTTCACGCTCGCGGTGCTGGCCGAGGCCAGGTCGGACAGGCGCTGCCGGGCGTCCTCACCGGCGTAGACGTCCTGCAGGGCCACCGCCCAGTTCTCGGTGGTCTCGAAGAACTTCGTCTGCGGGGTGAACTGGATCTTCGTCTCGTCGATGACGCGCTCGAAGGTCTCCAGGTACCCGGGGAAGCCGCCGAGCGTCTGCTTGAAGGCGCCGTCGAAGACGGACTGGCGCGGCGGGTCGGCGAAGGAGCCCTGCTGGACGGCCTTGGACATGGCGTCCTTGCCGGTGGCCCACTGGATGAACAACCAGGCGGCCTGCTTCTTGCGCGAGGCCGCGTTCATGGCCAGCGCCCACGTCCACAGGTTCGTGCCGTAGCTGCCGTCGGGACCGGCCGGGCCCGGGTACCAGCCCAGGTTGCCGGCCTCGCGGCTGGCACCGGGCTGGTTCTTCGGGTACGTCGCCGAGTCGGCGTCGTAGCACATCATCGCGTAGCCGTCGCCGAGGTCGCCGGTGGCGTCGGGGTACTCGTAGGTGGTCCACGACGTCGGCCCGGCGCGGCGGGCCAGCTCGACCCACTTGGTCGTGAAGTCGACGGCGACGTCGGAGTCCATCGTGGCGACCAGCTCGGTGCCCTGCAGCTCGTAGTCGCGGGCGCCCTCGCGGGTGAACTGGCTCATGAACCCGGGGTGGATGGTCGCCCAGGACTTGGAGCCGCGGAAGGCGACGCCGTAGCGGTTCTCCGAGCGGTCGGTGAGGTCGACGGCGAGCTGGACGAAGTCGTCGAACGTGTCGGGCAGCGTGATGCCGCGCCGGTCGAAGTAGGCCTTGTTGTAGCAGACGACGTTCGTCTCGAAGCCCCACGGGATCGCCAGCTGCGCACCGGTGCCCAGCGGGGAGCCCTTCTGGAAGTCCCAGCGGGTGGAGGTGCGCAGACCCTCGAAGAAGTCCTCGAAGTCGTACTCCGGGTTGGTGGCGGACTCGTTCTCGATCCAGGGGCCGAGGTCCTCCATCCAGCCCGGCGGGCCGTACTGCCACAGGAAGTAGGCACCGACCATGAACACGTCGTGCGCGCCGGTCTGCCCGGCCAGCTCGGTGTTCAGCTTGGTGTAGTAGCCGGACTCGGCGACGATGTCGGCGCGAACCTCGACACCGGTCAGCTCGGTGAACTCGCGCAGCAGCGGCTGGAAGCTCTGCTGGTAGGGGTGCGGGGTCTGCAGGATCGTGAGGGTCTCGCCCTCGGCGGCGCGCCAGTCGAAGGGACCGGTGACCTCGGCGGCGCCGTTGCCCGGCGGGGCGGCGCTGCCGATCCCGCAGGAGGTGAGCGCCGTCCCGGTGGCGAGGGCCGCCCCGCCCGCACCGAGGGTGCGCAGCAGGTCCTGGGGTGAGGGCCGCTGGGTGGGGGTCATTTCTGCTCGGTCGGGGTGGTTGGGGGCGGTGGGGGCGCCTGGGGGCGGAGCAGGGCGCGTGAGGGCGCCGCACGGCGCGGGGAGTCGCGCCGGGGACCCGGGCGGGTCCCCGGCGGCGGTCGGCGCGCGGTGCGCCGGGAGGGCCGGTGCGGGGCGTCAGGGGACGAGCGACACCTTGACGGAGTTCGCCGAGTCCGCGACGAGGTCCAGACCCTTCTGGAAGTCCTCCAGCGGCAGCTGGTGCGAGCAGATCTCGTCCATCGGCAGGCGCCCGGACGCGATGAGCTTCAGCGCCGCCGGCCAGGTGTTCTGGCCCAGGTGGGCGCCGAGGACGTTCAGCTCCTTGTCGTCGCTGATGATCGACCAGTCGACGGTGACGGGGTCCTTGAAGACGCTGTACTCCACGAAGGTGCCCAGCTTGCGCAGCAGGTTCAGGCCCTGCGGCACCGCCGAGGGGTGGCCGGTGCCCTCGATGTAGACGTCCGCGCCGTAGCCGTCGGTGAGGTCCTTGACGGTCTGCACGACGTCGACCTCGGTGATGTTCAGCGTGACGTCGGCGCCGCACTTCTCGGCGAGCGCGAGCTTCTGCGGCAGCGCGTCCAGGGCGATGATGCGCTGCGGGAACTTCGCGGCCGCGCCGGCGATCATGCCGAGGCCGATGGGACCGCAGCCGGCGACGACCACGGTGTCGTCGAAGCGGATGCCGGCGCGCTCGACGGCGTGCAGGGCGCACGACAGGGGCTCGGCGTAGGCCACCTGCCACGGGGGCAGGTCCGAGGGCGCCTTGTGCACGAGGGCCTCGGCCGGCAGGACGAGGTACTCGGCCATCGCGCCGGGGGTGCGGCGCTTGAAGCCGAACATGTCGTGCGGCTGGCACATGTGGTAGTCGCCGCGACCGCAGTACCGGCAGTGCCAGCACGGCACGATCTGCTCGGCCACGACCCGGTCACCGGCGGCGACGCCCCAGCGGCGCGAGGCCTCCTCGTCGATCTCGACGATCCGGCCGGTGAACTCGTGGCCGGGCACGACCTGCGTCTCGGTCCAGGCGGGGCGGTTCTCGTCGCCCCAGAACTTCGCCGCGCCGTGGTAGCACTTCAGGTCCGAGGCGCAGATGCCCACGGCCTCGACCTTCAGCAGGGCCTGACCGGGCCCGGCGGTCGGCACGGGCAGGCGCTCGAGGCGGTAGTCGCGGGGGCCGTGGACGACGACGGCCCTCATGGTGTCCGGCAGGTCGCTCATCTGCGCTGCTCCTTCGCAGTCGGCGGGGTGCGGGTCGGGGAGTGCGGGGCGGTGTCCACCGGTGCGGTGGGCGTCGCGGTCCGGCCGGGTCGGCACGGCCGCGGTCCGGTCCTGGTGCGGTCCTCGTGCAGCGCGGCCCCTCCGTCGGGTCCACCGCGCCGCGGCCTTCCGCACGCTACGACCGGTGCGGCACACTTGTCCAGCACATCTGTGCAGGGATCCGGACACCGGAGTCGGACGAGCACGGACGGCGGTCGCCGCGGCAGGCGCCCACCGCGCACGAGGAGGAGGCCGACGTGGCGACGACCCCCACCGGCGACCCGGCGCGCCCCGGGTCCGCCGGGGCCACCGGGGCCACCGGGGCCCGGTTCCCGGCGGCCCTCATGCACACGGCGGCGACGCTCTACTACCTGCAGGACGCCACCCAGGCGGAGATCGCCGCGCGCCTGGGCACCAGCCGGGCCACCGTCAGCCGCCTGCTGCGCGAGGCCCGCGAGCGCGGCATCGTCCGCATCGAGGTCGCCCCCCTCGACGAGCACGACCCCACCGGCCTGGCCGCCCGCCTGGAGGACGCCCTCGGCCTGGAGCGCGTGGTCCTGTCCGCCGCGGCCGCGCCCGACCACGTCGCCGAGGCCGTCTCCCCCGCGCTGGCGCAGGTGCTGGCCGGTGTCGGCCTCGGCCGCGACGACGTGCTCCTCGTCAGCTCCGGCCGCACCCTCCACGAGGTCGCCCAGCGCGACCTGCCCCCCATGCCCGGGGTGCTCGTGGTGCCCATGGTCGGTGGGCAGGACGAGCCGGAGGCGTGGTACGCCACCAACGAGATCACCCGGCGGGTGGCGGCCACCGTCGGCGGGGTCCCCCGCTTCCTGTTCGCCCCCGCCCTGCCGAGCGCGGAGCTGCGCGCCGGCCTGCTGGCCGACCCCTCGACCCAGCGGGTGCTCGACCTGTGGGCGCGGGCGCGCTGCGCCGTCATGGGCGTGGGCGCGCCGCCCGCGCGGCGCGCGTCGATCCCCGGGTTCGTGCCCGTCGGCGAGGAGGGGGTGCGCCGCGCCGTCGGCGACGTCGTCAGCCGCTTCTACGACGCCGAGGGCCGCGAGGTCGCCTGGGACGGCGCCGAGCGCCTCATGGCGGTGCCCCTCGACGTCCTGCACGCCGTGCCCGTCCGCATCGCCGTCGCCCACGGCTCGGTGAAGGTGCCCAGCATCGTCGCCGGCGCGCGCGGACGGCACTTCACCCACCTGGTCACCGACCCCGCCACCGCCGCCGAGCTCGCCGCCGAGCTCGGCGTCCGACCCGACCGTCCCGGAGGAACCCCGTGAGCAGCCCGTTCGACCTCACCGGCAAGCGCGCCCTCGTCACCGGCGCCTCGCAGGGCATCGGCACCGACGTGGTGCGCGCCCTGGCCGCCGCCGGCGCCGACCTCGTCCTGTCCGCGCGCTCGGCCGCCGCGCTGGAACCGCTGGCGCACGAACTGGCGGGCGAGCGCGGGGTGCGCACCGCCGTCGTGACCGCCGACCTGGCGCTCGCCGCGGACGTGGAGCGCCTGGCGGCAGAGTCCCTGGAGGTGTTCGGCGGCCTGGACGTCCTCGTCAGCAACGCGGGGATCTCCTTCCCGCAGATGGCCGTCGACGTCGACGCGGACACCTGGGACCTGACGATGGCGGTGAACGTGCGCGCGCCCGCGCTGCTGGGCTCGCGGGTCGGGCGGGCGATGGCCGCCGCGGGGGGCGGCAGCGTCGTCACCGTCTCCTCGCTGGCGGGCTCCCTCGCGCTGGCCGAGCACTACGCCTACTCCACGAGCAAGGCTGCGCTGAACATGCTCACGAAGGTCCTCGCACTGGAGCTCGGGCCCTCCGGTGTGCGGGCGAACTCGGTCAGCCCGACGGTCGTCATGACCGAGATGGGGCAGCGGGTCTGGGGCGAGGAGGCCAAGGCCGCGCCGATGATCGCGCGCATCCCCCTGGGGCACTTCGCCGAACCACGCGACGTCAGCAACGCCGTGGTGTTCCTGGCCTCCGACGCCTCAGCGATGGTCAACGGGCAGGACCTCAAGGTCGACGGCGGGTTCTCGGTGGCGTGAGCGGGTGGGCCCCGGCACGGCGTCCATCCGCCAGCCCTCAGGGGACCGGCACCTCCAGGTGGTGCGAGCCGGCGCCCACGCGGCTGGGCCCGGCACCCGGCAGGTCCAGCACCGCGCTGACCCCCAGCGGGACGTGCACGTCCACGGCGAGGACGCCGTCGCGCACCCGCCACGACACCGCCGCCGTGCCGTGCGGGGTCTCGTGCCGCACCGACGCCGACGTGATGCCGGCGCCGGGGCGCGGGCGCACCAGGAGCTCCCGGTAGCCGGGCGCGGCGGGCGCCAGGCCGCCGACGGCGCGGTGCACCCAGTCGGCCACCGAACCGAGCGCGTAGTGGTTGAACGACAGCATCTGCCCCGGGTTCGGGGTGCCGTCGGGCAGCAGGCCGTCCCAGCGCTCCCACGTCGTCGTCGCCCCCATGAGCACCTGGTACAGCCAGGACGGGCAGCCGGTCTCGGTGAGCATCGCCAGGGCGGCGTCGTCGTGGCCGGTCAGCGACAGCGCGTCGGTGACGAGGTTGACGCCGGCGAAACCCGTGGCGATGCGGTGGCCCGCCTCGGCGACCAGTTCCGCGAGCCGGTCGCCCGCGGCCCGCCGCGACGCCTCGTCGGGCATCAGGTCGAACACGACCGCCAGCGCGTACGCCGTCTGCGCGTCGCTCGTCAGCCGCCCGCCCGGCAGGACGTACGCCTTCGCGAACGCGCTGCGCACCTCGCGCGCCAGCGCGTCGTAGGACGTCGCGTCGTCCTCGCGGCCCAGGACGCCCGCCATCTGCGACAGCACCTGCGCCGAGCGCGCGAAGTACGCCGTCGCCACCAGGTACCGGTCGGTGCGCGCGTCCGCCGGGTCGTGCGGCGGGGCGGCCGGGTCCAGCCAGTCGCCGAGCTGGAAGCCGCTGTCCCACAACCGGTCCGGACCGGCGAGGCGGGCCACCAGGTCCACCCACTTCTTCGCGCTGTCGTACTGGCGCGCCAGCACACCGGTGTCGCCGTAGCGCTCGTAGAGCACCCACGGCGTCAGGACCGCGACGTCGCCCCACACCGCTCCCGGCCGCGCCGGCGTCCACACGTCCCCGCCGGGGACGTCTGGCACGTACCAGGGGACGGTGCCGTCCTCGAACTGCTCCGCGGCCACGTCCGCCAGCCAGGAGGACAGGAAACCCCCGACGTCGTGCAGGAACGCCGCCGTCGGCGCGAACACCTGGATGTCGCCGGTCCAGCCCAGCCGCTCGTCGCGCTGCGGGCAGTCCGTCGGCACGTCCAGGAAGTTCGAGCGCGTGCTCCACACGACGTTCTCGTGCAGCCGCTCCACCCGCGCGTCCGAGCACGTGAACCACCCGGTGCGCCGCGTGTCCGAGTGCAGGACGCGGGCCACGACGTCGCCGTCGCCGAGCGCGCCCGGCCACCCCGTCACCTCCACGTAGCGGAACCCGTGGACGGTGAACCGGGGTTCCCACACCTCCTGCCCCCGACCGGCCAGCACGTACTCGTCGGTCGCGGCGGCCGTGCGCAGCGCCCGGGTGAACAGCTCCCCGTCCTGCAGCACCTCCGCGTGCCGCAGCCGCACCCGCTGCCCCGCGGTCCCGCGCACGCGGATCCGCACCCGCCCGGCGAGGTTCTGCCCGAAGTCCAGGACGGTGCGCCCGCTCGGGCTGGTCAGCACCGCCACCGGCCGCAGCTCGCGCGTGCAGCGCACCGGCGGGCCGTCCGCCGCCACGAGGGTCGCCGGGTCGCGCTCGTGGGGGCGCACGCCGACCCACGCCGCGTCGTCGAACCCGGGCGCGCTCCAGCCGGGCAGTTCCTCGCGCGCGTCGTACGTCTCGCCGTCGTACAGGTTCGCCGCCAGCACGGGGCTGTCCGCGGCCCGCCACGCGCGCCCGTCCTCCCCCGTCCCCGGGTGGGTGCCCACGACGAGGCGGCGGCCGTCGGCCAGGTCCACCTCCAGCTGCGCCAGCAGCGCGGTGCGCTCGCCGTACAGGTTCCGGCTGGCGCCGCGGATGCCGAACCTGCCGCGGTACCAGCCGTCGGCCAGCCACGCGCCCAGGACGTTCTCGCCCGCGCGCACCAGGGCGGTCACGTCGTGGGTGCGGTACCGCAGCCGGTGGTGGTAGCTGGTCCAGCCCGGCGCCAGCTCCTCGTCGCCGACGCGGACGCCGTTCAGCTCCGCCTCCAGCAGCCCGTGCGCGGTCACGTGCAGGCGCGCGCGGACCACCTCGCCGTCGACGGCGAAACCCCGGCGCAGCAGGACGGGGCGGTGGTCCTGCGCGGGGTCGGCCTCGGTGTCCGGGCCGACGGGCACGGCCGTCCAGTCGGCCGGCTCCAGCAGCCCGGACTCCACGGCCAGCGGCGGGCTCCAGGCGGTGGGCCGCTCGTCGTCGGCGCTCCACACGCGCACCTGCACGAGCACCCGCTCGCGCGAGGTCAGCGGCGCGACCGGCCACTCGACGAGCACGCCGTCGGCCGACGGGGTGCGCCCGCTCTCCCGCGCGGGCCCCGGGCCGGCGGGCGGGTCGGGCACGACGCGCACCTCGTGGGCGACCTGCCGCCAGCCGGCGGGCACCTGCCCGGCGGGGCGCGCGACCCACGACAGCCGGGGCGTCCCGGTGCCCAGGCCCAGGGGCGGGTCGAGCTGCTCGGCGCGCAGGTCGGTGACGACCACGTCGGTGCGGGCGTCGGTGGTGGGGGCGGTGGTGGGGGCGGTGGTGGCGGTCGTCACCGGGGTCGTCTCCTCGTCGAGCGCGGGCCGTCGGAACGACGGCTCTGAAACCCTTCAACGACGACGCTAGGGGTGACCCCGGGGCGTGTCAACGCCTCCGGCGGCACCCGTCGGTACCCTCGCCGGGTGCCGAGCAGCGACGGGCGGCGCACGCCCAGCGTGACCGACGTGGCCGCCCGGGCCGGGGTGTCCGTCGGCACGGTCTCCCACGTCCTCAACCACCCCGAGCGGGTGCGGCCGGCGACCCGCGAGAAGGTCGAGGCCGTCATCGAGGAGCTGGGGTTCACCCCCAACGCCAACGCCCGCACCCTCGTCGCCGGCCGCAGCAGCACCCTCGGCCTCGTCGTCGCCGACCTCGGCAACACGCTGTTCGTCGAGATCGCGCGCGGCGCCCAGCGCGAGGCGTACGCGCGCGGGACGACCCTGCTGACCGCCGACAGCGACAACGACGACGACCTGCAGGCCACCCACCTGGAGTTCCTGGACCGCACCCGCGTCGCGGGGGTCCTGCTCTCCCCCATGGCCGACCCCGGCGCCACCGTCGACCGCGCCCGCCGGCACGGCACGCCCGTCGTCCTCGTCAACTACGACACCGGCCGCGACGACCTGTGCACGGTCCTCGTCGACAACGACCGCGTCGGGTACCTGGCCGCGCAGCACCTGCTCGGGCTGGGGTTCCGGCGCCTGGCCTTCGTCGGCGCCAACCACGTCCGCCTGCAACCGGTGCGCGACCGGCTCGCCGGGGCGCGCCGCGCCGTCGCCGAGGCGGGAGGACGCGCGAGCCTGCTGGAGGTGGCCACCGGTGACGTGCGGCCCGCCGGCGGGCGGACCGCCGGCCGGGAGATCGCCTCGATGCCCGCGCGGCGGCGCCCCCGGGCGGTCATCGCCGTGACCGACCTGCTGGCCATGACGGTCGTGCAGGAGCTGCTGGCCGCCGGCCTGGACGTGCCGGGCGACGTCGCCGTGATGGGCTGCGACTACGACACCCGCGGCTGGGGCGGTGCGGTGCCGCTGACGTCCGTGCACCTGACCGGGCAGGAGGTGGGACGGGAGGCCGTCCGGCTGCTGCTGGAGGAGGCCGCCCACGAGGCCGGCCACGTGCACCGCACCGTGGTCGTCGCCCCGCAGCTCGTCGTGCGCGCCAGCTCCGCCGGCGACCGCGCCCCCGCGGCCGACGGCCCCGTCCCCGACCTGCCCCCGCCCACCCCCCACCTGCCCTGACCCCACCCCCTGCTGCGACCTCGCGGGGACTCCCAGCACGATCACAGCGGTCCCCTCGCGGTGATCACGGAAGGGTGAGCGTTCACCCGTCCATGATCACGGCGGGGTGGGACGAGGTGGCGGGGCGGGCGCGGCGGGGGCGTGGGACGGTGGAGCCGTGGACAGCACCTTCGTCATCGTCGTCCGGTTCGACCTGCGCGACGAGGCCGCCGCGGCCGAGTTCGACCAGCTCGTCGCCGCCACCGTGCCCGGGATCCTCGCCGAGGAGGAGGGCACCCTCGTGTACACCCCGATGACCGTGGACGAGGAGCCGCTGGCGCGGGTCTTCCACGAGGTCTACCGCGACCGCGACGCCCACCGCGCCCACGAGGCGCGCCCCGCCACTGCGGCGTTCCTCGAGCGCGTCCGCGAGCTGGTCACCGGCGTGCGCGCGGAGTTCTGCACCCCGGTCGCCGGCCGGGGCTGACCGGGCCCGGCGCGGCCCGGGCTCAGAGCTTGCCGAGCGAGAGCCCGGGGACCCGGCGCAGCTCCCCGGAGGAGAAGCGCACGGTGCACCAGTCGTCCACCTCGACGGAGACGACGGTCCCCATGCCGTGGCGGTCGTGGGTCACGCGGTCACCGGGGGCGAACTCCTCGCTGCGCGGGGCGGGCGGCGCCGGCTGGAACGGGCTGGTCGGCAGGTGACGGCGGGGGACGCTCGCACGGGGTGACATGCCTCGAGTGTCCGCCACGCGGGCCCCGGCGGGAACCACCGTCACCCGGCGGGACCCTCCGGCGGCCGGACCGCCGCCGCGCCGGTCCCCGCCGCCGCTGACAGCCGGCCTGCACGTGCACGGCGACACGCCGTCCCGCGCGCCGTGGACACCGGCGTGTCGCGCCGGTCGCGCAGGCCGGCTGTCAGCTCCAGGCCTCGCGCGCGGTGCGCACGGGCCGCCCGGTCGCCGCGGCCTCGCGGATCGCCAGGCCGAGCAGGTGGTCCTGCGCCCCCTGCGCCAGCGGGTACGGGCCCGGTCCTCCACCCCGGGCGTGCTCGCCCGCGCTGCGCAGCACCGTCGCCACGGCGACCTCCTCGTCGTTGAGCCGGGCGGGCGCGAACGGGTTGCGCCACAGCACCTCGCCGTCCAGGGACACGTGCTGCAGCGCGAAGCCCTCGACGTCCTGGTGCCAGCCGGTCTGGCGGCGCACCAGCGCCGACTCCACGACGGTGCGCGGGTCGACCAGCCGCACCACGCGCTCGTCGACGACCTCACCCAGCGTCCCGCGCACGACGGTGCGCCGGGCGCGCAGCGGGTTGCGGGTCTGGGTCTCGGTGAAGTCGTACAGGCCGTGGCGGCCGTCGCCGAGGTCGAGCACGGCGATCGTCGTGGCCAGCGGCCGCGGGGTGGCGTCCCCGGACCAGCCGGCCCGGCCGACCGGGTCGGCCAGCGGCGCGGTCAGCTCCACGGCCCGCACCTCGACCGGCCCCGTCGGGCGGCCCAGCAGGTCGCGCACGAGGGCCGCCGCGTGGTGGTGCTGGGTGGAGGAGACCTGCACGCTGGTCACCTCGCCGAGCAGGCCGCGCTCGACGAGCGCGCGGCGGGCGGCGTTGAAGGGCACCGACGGGTACTGCTCGGCCACGTGCACGCGCCCGGACGCGCCGACCGCGTCCCACAGCCGCCGCAGGCCGTCCAGGTCGGCGGCCGGTGGCGTCTCGGACAGCACGTGGGCGCCCGCGGCGACGGCCTCGGCGACCAGGCGCTCGTTCTCGCCCGCGGGCAGCGCGGTCACCACCACGTCCGGGCGGTCGGCCAGCAGGTCCTCCAGGCCGTCGTGCACGCGGACCCCGAACGGCGCGACGCGCTGCACCGCGGCCGGTCCGCGGGCCAGCACCCCGCTCACCTCGAAGAGCTCCGGCAGCCGGGCGGCCACCCGCAGGTGCATGCCGGCGCGGTACCCGGCACCGGCCAGCGCGAGGCGCACGGGCCTCACCGGCGCGTCCCCCGCTCCAGCGCGGTGAGCCGGTGCTGCAGGTCCGCGGTGCGCTCGTGCAGCTCCCGGTAGGCCGGGTACAGCTGCGCGTACACCTCCGCCTCGTCCGGGTGCGGCCGCGTCACCGACTCCACGGCGTTCCAGCGCGCGTCGACGTCGACCGCGCCGATCGCCACGGCCGCGAGCTTGGCGTCCCCGAACGAGGCGCCGATGCGCACGGCCGGCACCTCCTGCTCCAGCCCCGTGACGTCGCTGACGATCTGCGGCCACAGCGCCGAGCCGGTCCCGCCGCCGACGGCGACGACGCGGCGCACGTCCGCGCCGGCGGCCGCGAGCGCCTCCACGTTGTGCCGCACGCCGTACGCGGTGGCCTCCAGCAGCGCCCGGTGCACCTCGGCGGGCGTGGTGCGCAGCGTCAGGCCGAGGAGGGCGCCGCGGGCGTCGGGGTCGGCGAAGGGGGTGCGCTCGCCGGCGAAGTACGGCAGGGCGAGCAGCCCGTGGGACCCGGCGGGCACCTGCGCGGCGCGCTCGACGAGCTCGGCGACGTCGGGCGAGCCGATCGTGGTGCGCCACCACTCCGCGGCGCTGCCGGAGCTGGCCATGCCCGCCCCGAACGTCGACTGCCCCGGCCGCACCCCGGCCGTGCCCCACAGCGCCGGGTGGGTGCGCGGGCCGTCGGTGACGGCGACGAAGAACGTCGTGGAGCCGTACATGACCATGAGGTCGCCGGGTTCGCCGACGTCGACGCTCTCGGCCTCCGCCCACGCGTCGACGGTGCCGGCGGCCACGGGCGTGCCCTCGGGGATCCCCGTCTCGCGGGCGGCGTCTCGGGTGACGGCGCCGACCCGCCCGGACGGGTCCACCAGCCGGGGCACCGGCAGGCCGGGGGCGACCTCCGCGCAGCGGTCCTCGATCCACGTCCGCGTGTGCCGGTCGTACAGGGGCGTGGTCTGGCTGGCGGAGTGGTGGTCGAGGACGTACTCGCCGGTCAGCCGGAACGCCAGGTAGGAGTTCGACATGAAGAAGTACCGGGCGCGGGAGAACACCTCCGGCTCGTGCCGGCGCAGCCACTCCAGCTTGGCGCCGGCGGCCTGGGAGGACATGACGGACCCGCAGCGCTCCAGCAGGTCCTCGCGCCCGTAGCGCTCCTCCAGCTCGGCGGCCTCGGCCACCGCGCGGGTGTCGACGCCGTACAGGACGGCCGGGCGCAGGGGGCGGCCGTCGGCGTCGGCCAGCAGGACGGTGGGCCCGATGCCGGAGGCGCACACGGCCACGACGCGGTCGCCCGTCTCGACGATCCGCCCGGTCAGCTCGCGGGCGAGGACGACGAGGTCGTGCCACCAGACGCCGTCGGCGTCGTGCTCGACCCAGCCGGGGCGGGGGAACTCGGTGCGGTGGGGCACGGACGCGCGGTGCACGACGCGGCCGTCGAGGGTGGCGAGGACCCCCTTGCTGCTGCCGGTGCCGACGTCCACACCCAGGACCAGGTCCACGCGCGCCTCCTCGCTGCTCGTGCGGCGCATCCTGCCACCGCTGGCCCGGGCGCCCGGATCAGCCGGCGGGTGCTAGCGCCGCGGCCAGGCGCGGCAGGACCTCGCCGAGGGGGGCGTCGACGCGGACGTCGGCCTTGGCGTCGCCGCGGGTGGGCCCGGCGTTGACGACGGCGACGGGGGTGCCGCGCCTGGCGGCGTGCAGGACGAACCGGTACCCGGACATGACGGTCAGGGAGGAGCCGACGACGAGGAGGGCGTCGGCGGCGTCGACGAGCGCGAACGACGCCTCGACGCGGTCCTTCGGGACGGTCTCGCCGAAGAAGACGACGTCGGCCTTGAGGGCGTCGGCGCCGCAGCGGCGGCAGGGGACGGTGCGGAAGCCCTCCAGCTGCTCGGCGCTGAGGTCGGCGTCGCCGTCGGGGTTCAGGGCGCGCAGCTCCTGGACGCGGACGCCGAACCCGGGGTTGGCGGCCGTCAGCCGCACGGCGAGCTCGGCGCGGGAGGTCACCTCGCCGCACGACAGGCACACGACCCGGTCGAGGTTGCCGTGCAGCTCCACGACGCCGCGGCAGCCGGCGGCCAGGTCGAGCCCGTCGACGTTCTGGGTGATCGTGCCGGTGACGAGCCCGGCGGCGCCGAGCGCGGCGACGGCCCGGTGGCCGCTGTTGGGCTCGGCGCGGCGGAAGTGCTCCCAGCCGACGTGGCTGCGGCCCCAGTACCGGCGGCGGGCCTCGGCGGAGCCGGTGAACTCCTGGTACGTCATCGGGGTGTGCCGCTGCAGCGAGCCGTTGGGGCCGCGGTAGTCGGGGATGCCGGAGTCGGTGGACAGGCCCGCGCCGGCGAGGACGGCCACGCCCCCGGCGGCGACGAGGTCCTGCAGGCGGTCCAGCTCGCGCGCGCTCACGCGCCCATGCTCGCCCGTGCGCGCCGCGGGCGCCTCGCGTCGGGGACGCCGCCGGTGCCCCGCAGGGCGAGCAGGGCCAGCACGAGGGCGAGCAGCGCGCAGGCGACGACGGCCGCGACGACCGCCGGCCAGCCGCCCGCGGTGAACGCGTACCCGCCCAGCCAGCCCAGCAGGCCCGAGCCGGCGTAGTAGCCGAACGTGTAGAGGGCCGAGGCCTGCGCCCGCGCGCCCGGCGGGGCCAGCGCGCCCACCCAGCCGCTGGCCACGGCGTGGGCGGCGAAGAACCCGGCCGTCAGGACGACGAGCCCGGCCACCACCAGCGGCAGCGGCGCCGTGGCCGTCAGGGCGGTGCCGGCCGCGAACAGCGCCACGGCGACCGCGAGCACCCGCAGCCGGCCGGCGCGCGCCGCCCACCGGCCGGCGGCCGCCGAGCTCCACGTCCCGGCCAGGTAGACGACGAACAGCGACCCCACGAGCGTCTGCGACAGCGCGTACGGCGGTTCCAGCAGCCGGAAGGCCAGGTAGTTGTAGACGGTGACGAACCCGCCCATGAGCAGCAGCGCCTGCGCGTAGAGGGCCAGCAGGCCCGGGGCGGCCAGGGCCGCGCGCACGCGGTGGGCCAGCGGCGGACCGCCGTCGTCGCGGCGGCGGCGCGCGAACCCGCGGGCGCGCGGGACGAGGGCGGCGAAGACGGCGGTGGCGGCGGCGGCCAGCAGCGCGACGGCGGCCACGCCCCAGCGCCAGCCGGCCAGGTCGGCCACGGCGCTGGAGACCAGGCGCCCGGACAGCCCGCCCAGCGACGTCCCGGCGACGTAGGCGGCCGCGGCGGGCGCCACGTCGCGCCCGCGCAGCTCCTCGGCCAGGTAGGCCATCGCCACGGCGGGCAGCCCGCCGAGGGCGGCGCCCTGCAGGGCCCGCAGCACCAGCAGCTGCGCCAGGTCGCCGGCCAGCGGCACCGCCAGGCCGACGGCGGTCGCCACCAGCAGCGAGGCGGCCATGGCGGGCACCCGCCCGGTGCGGTCGGCCAGGGCGCTCCAGCCCACGACGGACACCGCGAGCGCCCCGGTGGCCACCGACACCGACAGCGCCGCGTGCGCGGCGGTGCCGCCCAGCTCGGCGGCCAGGGCCGGCAGGACGGCCTGCGCGGAGTACAGCTGCGCGAAGGTCGCCACGCCCGCGGCGGACAGGGCCAGGACGGCGCGCCGGTAGCCGCGGCTGCCGCGCGGGTGGCCCGTCCCGGGCGCTGCGGTGTCCACCCGGGCGACGGTAGGGACGCGCCTCCCATGCGTCCAATGCATCTGTCGGTTCGGACTCATGCTTCGATGGCGGTGTGGACGACTCCACCGCCGACGTCCTGCGCGCGCTCGCCGGGCCCCTGCGGGTCCTGGTGGCCGTCGCCGACCACGAGCACGTCACCCGCGCCGCGGCCGAGCTGGGCCTCGGCCAGCCGACCACCAGCCGGGCGCTGGCCCGCGTGCAGGAGGCCGTCGGGGTGCCGCTCGTCGTCGCCGAGGGCCGCGGCGTCCGGCTGACCCGCGCGGGGCGGCAGCTGGCCGCGGCGGCGCGGCGGGCGCTCGCGGAGCTGGACGAGGGCGTGCGGCGGGTGCGCGAGGAGGACGCCCCCGGCACCGGCCGCGTCGCGCTGGGGTTCCTGCACACCCTCGGCCCCGCGGCCGTGCCCGCGCTCGTGCGCGCCTTCCGCACCGCGCACCCGGGCGCCCGCTTCTCCCTCGTGCAGGGCGCGGCCGGCGCGCTGCTGGACGCCCTGACCGCCGGGGAGCTGGACCTCGTCCTGACCTCGCCGCTGCCCGGGCGCGCCGGGCTGCGCGCGCACGCCCTCGTCGAGCAGCCGCTCGTGCTCGCCCTGCCGCCCGGGCACCGGCTGGCGCGCTCGCCGGCGGTGGCGCTGCGCGACGCGGGCGGCGAGCCGTTCGTCCTGTTCGAGCCCGGCTACGGGCTGCGCGAGACGGCCGAGGCGATGTTCGCCGAGGCCGGGATCGCGCCCGCCGTCGCCTTCGAGGGCGAGGACGCGGGCACCGTGCGCGGGCTGGTCGCCGCGGGCCTGGGCGTGGCGGTGCTGCCGCCGGCGCCCGGCGGCGCGGACGCCGCGGGGGTCGTCGAGCGCCCGCTGAGCGGCCCGACGCGCTCGCGCACCCTGGGCCTGGTCCACCGCGACGCGCCCCTGCCCCGGGTGGCCGCCGCCTTCCGCGACCTCGTCCTGGCCAGCCCCGACCTGCTGGCCCGCTGACCGACCCCCGCGCCGCCGCGCCGCCGCGGTGCTCCCCGGCACCTCGTCCGGAACCCGCCCCGCCCGACCCGCCCCGCCCAACCCTCGCCGTGATCATGGATGGTCGACCGTTCACCCATCCATGATCACCGTGATCTTGCTGGGTCTCCCTGCAAGATCACGGTGGGGGTGGGAGGTCCCACCGCGGGCGGCCCCGTCAAGGACGACCGCCGATCCGCCGACTGCTGATGCGTGAGCTCCCCGTCCAGGCCGTCGCCCGGCCCGCTGCGCCGAGCCCTCGCACCGGCGCTGGTGGTGGGTCTCCTCGCCGCCGCCGCCGTCCTGCTGCACCGCACCTTCCGGGACCTGTCCTGGGAGCGGCTCGGCGCGGACCTGCTCGCGCTGGGACCGGGGACGGTCGCCGCCGCGCTGGGCGCGACCGCGCTGTCCTACCTGGCGATGACCGGGTACGACGCGCTGGCGCTGCGCTACGTCGAGCACCGCCTGCCGTACCGCCGCTACGGCCTGGCCTCGTTCATCGCCACCGCCTTCGGCAACAACCTCGGCGCCTCGGCCGTGGTGGGGGCCGCGCTGCGCGCGCGGGTCTACTCCACCTGGCGGGTCCCCGGGTTCGCCATCACCCGGATCATCGGCTTCAACCTCGTCACCCTGGTCCTGGGCGTGGCGGTGCTGGCCGGCGGCGGGACGGTCCACGACCCCGCGGGGGTCGGCGCGGCCCTGCGGCTGCCCGCGCCCGCGGTCGCCGCCCTCGGGGGCGCGCTGCTGACCGCGGTCGCCGGGTACCTGCTGTGGGCGTTCGCCGGTCGCCGGCCGATCGGCCTGCGCGGGTGGCGGATCGACAGGCCCGCGCCCGCGCTGGCGCTCGCGCAGGTCGCGCTGTCCACGGTGGAGTGGCTGACGATGGCGGCCGTCCTGCACGTGCTGCTGCCCGCCGGGGACCGGCCGGCGTTCCTGCCGTTCGCCGTGGCGTTCGCGATCGCCACCGTCGCGGGCCTGGTGAGCAACGTCCCCGGCGGCCTGGGCGTCTTCGAGGCGACGCTCGTCGTGCTGCTCGGGCCGACGACCCCGCCCGCGGCCCTCGCGGTCGCGCTGGTCGCCTACCGGCTGGCCTACTTCGTCCTGCCCCTGGCGCTGGCCGCCGTGCTGCTCGTCGTCCACGAGGCCCGGCAGGCCGCCGCGGCCGGGCGCGAGCGCACGACGCCCGCCCCCGCGGCGACGAGACCCCCGGTGCTCACCCCCTCGGTGCTGACCCCCTCCGTCCTGGCGCTGGCCGCGGCCGGGGCGGGCGTCTTCACGCTCCTCGTCGGCGACCTGCCCGGGCCGTGGTCCCTGGACCTGTCGGCCGTCACCATCAGCCTGGCCGGGCTGGCCACCCTGCTGACGGCCCGCGGCCTGCACCGCCGGCTGAAGGCCGCCTGGGCGGCCGCGGTCGCCCTGCTGGCCGGGGTCACCCTCGTCGCCGCCGCCCACGGCGACCTGGTGCTGGCCGTCGTGACCGGCGGGCTGTCGCTGCTGCTCGTACCGGCCCGCCCGGCGTTCCACCGCGGCACGCTGTGCGTGCGGCCGCGCAGCCTCGTCCTGGCCGGCGCCGCGACCGTCCTGCTGGGCGCGGCGGTCTGGTGGCAGGAGTCCAGCCGCTCCGGCAGCCCGGCGGACGTCCCGCTGCTGGCGGCGCCGTTCGCCGACGGGGCCTCGGCGCTCGACCGGCTGCTCGTGGTGGCCGGCGCGGTCGGGGTCGTCCTCCTGGTGCGGTGGGTGCACCGGTCCCGGGCGCTGGCCCCGCACACCGTGGACGAGGACCAGATGGCCCTCGTCAGCGACATCGTCGCCCGCTCGGGCCCGTGCCTGGCGCAGCTGGCGTTCACGGGCGACAAGCGCTTCCACGTCAGCCCGGGCGGCGACGCCTTCCTCATGTACCAGGTCGAGGGACGCAGCTGGGTCGTCATGGGCGACCCCGTCGGCGACCCCGACGAGGTGCCCGAGCTCGTCCTCGGGTTCGTGGAGGAGGTGGACCGGCACGGCGGGCGGCCGGTGTTCTACAACGTGCGCGCCGAGCACGCCGAGCTGTACCGCCGGTGCGGGCTGAGCCTGGCCAAGCTCGGGGAGGAGGCCGTCGTCGACCTGGAGGGGTTCACCCTCACCGGCAAGGCCCGGGTGAACCTGCGCAACTGCCGCAACAAGTCGGTGCGGCTGGGGATGTCCGTGGAGTTCGTCGCGCCGCAGGACGTGGAACCGCTGCTGCCCGCGCTGCGGGAGGTCTCGGACGCCTGGCTGGAGCGGCGCAGCGGCAAGGAGAAGCGGTTCTCCCTCGGCGCCTTCGACGAGGACTACGTCCGGCGGTTCCCGCTGGTCGTGGTGCGCCAGCAGGAGCGCGTCGTCGCGTTCGCCACGCTGTGGACCAGCGCGGACGCGCGCGAGGTGCAGGTCGACCTCATGCGGCGGCTGCCCGACGGCCCCGGCACCGTCATGACGTTCCTGTTCGTGGAGGCGGTGCTGTGGGCGAAGGAGCGGGGTTTCACCGCGTTCAACCTCGGCATGGCCCCGCTGTCGGGGCTGCGCACCGACGCCACCGCCCCGTTCTGGGACCGGATCGGCCACCTGCTGTGGACGCACGGCGAGCAGTTCTACAACTTCAAGGGCCTGCGGGCGTTCAAGCAGGGCTTCCTGCCCGAGTGGCGGACCTGCTACGTCGCCGCCCCCGGCGGGCCGGCGCTGCCGAACTCCATGCTGAACGTCGCCACGCTCGTCGGCGGCGGTGTGCGGGGCCTCGTCCGCGGCTGATCCCGCCACCCCCGCACCCCCGGCCGTCCCCGCCCGGTCACCCTCCCCCATCGTGATCATGGACGGTGGGCCGTTCACCCATCCATGATCACCGTGATCTCGCTGGGAGACCCTGCAAGATCACAGGGGGTCGGGGGGTGAGGGCGGCCGGAGGTCGCGGGGTTCAGCGGCCGCCGGAGACGTCGAGGGTCGTGCCGGTGACGTAGGAGGCGGCCTCCGACAGCAGCCAGACGACGGCCTCGGCGACCTCGTCGGCCTCGCCGCCGCGGCCCAGCGGGACCGTGGGGGCCAGCCGCTCCACCCGGCCCGGCTCCCCCGCGACGGCGTGGATGTCGGTGCGGATCAGCCCCGGGCGCACCCCGACCACCCGCACCCCGGCCGGCCCGACCTCCTTCGCCAGCCCCACCGTCAGGGCGTCGACCGCGGCCTTGGACGCGGCGTAGTCGACGTACTCGCCCGCCCCGCCCAGCACGGCCGCGCGCGAGGACACGTTGACGACCGTCCCGCCGCCGGCCGGCACGAGGCGGCGCACGGCCTCCTGCGCGCACAGGAACGCGCCGAGGACGTTGACGTCGAGCAGGCGGCGGATCCGCGCCGGCTCCAGGTCCACGACGGGCGACTGCGCGGCGACCTGCCCGGCGTTGTTCACCAGGCCCGCGAGCGGGCCGAGGCGGTCGGCGGCGGCGAACAGCCGGCGCACGTCGGCCTCCTCGGCGACGTCGGCGCGCACCGCGACGGCGGTCGTGCCCAGCTCCTCGGCCTGCGCGACGACGGACTCGGCGGCCTCGCGGTGGGTGGCGTAGCTGAAGCAGACCGGCGTGCCGCGGGCGGCCAGCGCCCGCACGACCGCCGCGCCGATGCCCCGGCTGCCACCCGTCACGACCACGGTCCCGTCCACGCGATCACGCTACCGACACCGGTGGCGACGGTCCGCGACCACCGCCGGTGGCCGCGGCGAGCATCAGGCGAAGACCGCGCCCGTCCACAGGTGCAGCAGGGCGTAGCTGCGCCACGGCGACCACGCCGCGGCCCGCCGGCGCACCTGCGCGGCGGGCAGGTCGCCCACCGCGCGGCGGGCCACCAGGTCGCCGTCGAGGAACACGTCGTCGTCGCCGAGCACGCGCAGCGCGACGTAGTCGGCCGTCCACGGCCCGACGCCCGGCAGCGCCAGCAGGGCCGCGCGCGTGCCGGCGCGGTCGGCGGCGTCCAGCTCCAGGCCGTCGGCCAGGGCAGCGGCCAGGGCGTGCAGGGTGCGGGCGCGCGCGCCGGTGACACCGGTGACCGCGCGCAGCGCCTCGGGCCCCGCGGCCGCCAGGACGGCCGGCTCGGGGAAGGCGCGCAGCCCGCCCGGACCGGGCCGGCCGTGGGCGGCGACGAGCCGGCCGGCGAACGTGCGGGCGGCCGCCAGCGACACCTGCTGGCCCAGGACGGTCAGCAGCGCGGTCTCGGCGCCGTCGACGGCGCGCGGCACCCGCAGGCCGGGACGGGCCCGCACCAGCGGGCCGAGCAGCTCGTCCCTGGCCAGCGCGGCCTCGGGCGCGCGGGTGTCCGCGTCCAGGTCCAGCCAGCGGGCGACCCGCGCCGCCACCCCCGCCGGGTCCGGCCCGTCGGCGACCTCCACCTCGACGGCGCCGGCCGGCCCCTCCCCGCCCAGCCGGACGCTCACCGCCACCGGCCCGCCGGCCCCGGGCACCAGCCGGGCGTGCTCACCGGTGACCGGGTCGTGCCGCTCCAGCCCGGGCACGGCGTGGGCGGCGAGGAACCGGCGCAGCGGTGTCAGCGCCAGCGGGCTCGCCGCCGGCAGCGACAGGATCAGGACGGCGCGCCGGGCGCCGGGCGCGGGCTGTTGGCGCGCGCCACCGCCACGGCGTGCCGCACCTGCTTGAGGGCGGCCAGCTGGGAGAACGCCGCGTAGCGCACCGCCGAGGCGCGCGAGCCGGTCGCGTACGCGACGTCGTCCTGCACGTGCACGCGCTCGCTCCAGCGCATCTTCGCCACGTTCGGGCCGGGCGAGAAGTTCACGAACGCGTCCCCGCGCTCGGCGGCGGCCTGGACCACCGCCGCCTGCAGCAGCGTGACGGCCGAGAACTCCCAGTACGCCGGGTCCAGGCCGGAGGAGTGCACGTACGCCGTGCCGGGCGCGTGCAGAGCCAGCTGGGAGGCGACGACGTCGCCGTCCACGACGAGCTCGGTCAGGCTGGCCTCCTTGGCCCCCGCCAGCCGCGGCAGCAGCGCCCGCAGCGGCTCGCGCACCGCCGGGTCGGCGTAGGCGTCGGGGTGGGTGGAGGTGCTGCCGCCGAACCCGGCGCGCGCCGCGTGCAGGCGGAACAGCCGCTGCACGGCGGCGTCGTCGACCTCGGCGCCCTCCAGCACGCGCACGCTCCAGTCGCGGCCCGTGCGGGTCAGCCGGTTGCGGCTGCGGCGCAGGCTCTCCTTGAGGTTGCGCTTGAAACCGGCGCGCACCTGGTCCCAGCCGCCCTCCAGCGGCAGCACGACGCAGGCGCGCGCGGCCCGGTGGGCGGAGTGCGGGGCCGCGGCGGTGGTCTCCTCCACCCAGGCCGGCTCGAACCAGGCGTCGTCGCGGGCCATCGACAGCTCCGCCCAGTCCACGCCCGGCACGTCGCGGGTGGCGCGCACGACGGCCTGGTGGACGCCGCGCGGGTCGACGGGCGCGAGGACCTGCGGCAGCTCCAGCGGGCCGGGGCGGCCGTAGCCGGCCAGGACGAGGCGCCGGCCCAGCGGCAGGCGGGCCGGGCCCACGACCTGCTCGTGGAAGGGCGCCACCCCGGCCAGGCGGCCGGCGCCGTCGCGCACGAGCAGCAGGTGCTGCTGCGCCCGGTCGGGCACGGCCGTGCGGTAGTGGTGCTCGACCCACAGCGGCGAGCTGAACGGGTTCGCGGGCGCGCCCTGGCGCCCGAGGAGGCCGTACCACTCGGCGCGCAGCGCGTCGCTGACGTCGTCGACGGTGATCCGCTCGACCTCGTACCCGCTGCCGGCCCTGGTGCCCGCACCCATGCCCGTCCCCCCACCGCGTCGTCCCGGCGTCCCGGCCGCGCGGTCGGGACGCGGGCCGGGCGCCCCCCGCGCCCGACCCGGTCACCGAGGGTGCCACCCGCAGCTGTGACCGCGCTGGGAGTTCACCCACGGAGCGCAACACGTTCACCTCGGCGAGTCACGATCCGGGTCCCACACGGGGGGCGGGCCGGGCCGCAGGGCCGGGTCGCCGACGCGGAAGGTGCGCACCCGGCCGACGGGCGTGTGCGGGCCCTCGAAGCGCACGGTGACCCGCCCCACCCCCGAGCCCTGCACCCACCCGGGCCCGTGCTCGTCGTGGACGACGTCCTGCCCGGGCCGCCACACCGGCTCGCCCGCCGGCTCCGGCGCGGGCACGTCCTCGGCACCGTCCCCCGGCCCCTCCGGCTCGCCCAGCACCTCCTGCTCCTCCGGCTCCCCCGGCGGCGGCAGCAGGTCGGCCAGCAGGTCCGCCTGCGCGTACTCGCTCAGCCCCGACACGCCCACCCCCAGCAGCCGCACGCCGTCGGCCACGTCCACCCCCGCCAGCAGGTCCGCGGCGTGCCCGCCGATCTCGCGGGCCGAGGAGGTGGCGTGGGTGAGGGTGCGCGAGCGGCTGACCGTCGTGAAGTCGAAGCGGCGCACCTTGACGGTGACGGTGCGCCCGGACAGCCCGTCCGCCAGCAGCCGGGAGGCGACCCGGGCGGCGGTCCGCCGCGCCCGCTCGATCAGCTCCCGGCGGTCGGTGAGGTCGACGGGGAACGTCTCCTCCGCCGACACCGACTTCGCCTCCCGCTCGGGCACGACCGGGCGCGGGTCGTGCCCGCGGGCCAGCGCCCGCAGCGACGTGCCGTGCGCGCGGCCCAGCAGCCGGACCAGGTCGCCCTCGTCAGCGGCGGCCAGGTCGGCCACGGTGCGCACGCCGCTGCGCGCCAGCCGCTCGGCGGTCACCGCCCCCACCCCCGGCACCACGCGCACGCTCAGCGGCGCCAGCCACGCGGCCTGCTCGGCCGGCGGGACGACGACCAGCCCGTCGGGCTTGCGGGCGTCCGAGGCGATCTTGGCGACGAACTTGCTGGCGCCGGCCCCCACCGACACCGTCAGCCCCGTCGCCGCCCGCACCCGCGCGCGCAGCGCGGCGCCCACCTCCGCGACGGCCGCGGCGTCCACGCCGGGCAGGACCGCACCGACGTCCACGTACGCCTCGTCCAGGGACACCGGCTCCACCAGCGGCGACAGCTCCCGCGCGATCGCCATCACCTGCGCCGACACGGCGCGGTAGGCCTCGAACCGGCCCGCCAGGAACGCCGCGTGCGGGCTCAGCCGCCGCGCCTGCCCCATCGGCTGCGCGGACCCGACGCCGTGCACGCGCGCCTCGTAGGAGGCGGTGGCCACGACCCCGCGCCCGCCCGTGCCGCCGACGACGACGGGCTTGCCGCGCAGGGACGGCTTGTCGCGCTGCTCGACGGCGGCGAAGAAGGCGTCCAGGTCCAGGTGCAGCACGCCGGGTCGCGTCGGGTCGGGCAGCCGCACGGAGCCCATCCTCGCGCCCCCTACGCTCGCGGGGTGCGCCACGCCCCACCCCCGTCCCCCCGCAGCCGCCACGACCGGGCGGGGGCCGCCGCGTGGACGTGACGACGACCGGGTTCGTCGCCCTGCTGCTGGCCGCGCTCGTCGTCGGGTTCGCCAAGACCTGCCTGGGCGGTGCCGCCTCCATCGCGGTCGCGGTGTTCGCGGCGGTCCTGCCGGCGAAGGAGTCGACGGGCACGATCCTGCCGCTGCTCATCGTCGGCGACCTGTTCGCGCTGGCGGTGTACCGCCGGCACGCCGACTGGGGGCTGCTGCTGCGGCTGTTCCCGTCGGTGGCCGTCGGGGTGCTCGTCGGGGTGGCGTTCGTGGACGCCGTCAGCGACACCGTGATGCGCCGCTCCATCGGCGGGGTGCTGCTGGCCCTCGTGGTGATCCACTACGTGCGGGTGTTCCGGCAGCGGCGCGCGGGGGACGTCGTGCCGGCCTCGCGGGGGCGCCGGATCGCCGTCGGGGTGTTCTTCGGCTTCGTCGCCGGTTTCACCACGATGGTCGCCAACGCGGGCGGTGCCGCGATGTCGATCTACCTGCTGACGATGGGTTTCGGCGTCATGGCCTTCCTCGGCACCGGCGCCTGGTTCTTCTTCATCGTCAACGTGTTCAAGCTGCCGTTCAGCGTGGGCCTGGGGCTCATCACGCTGGACTCGCTGCGGCTGGACCTGCTGCTGCTGCCCGCCGTGGTGGCCGGGGCGTTCACCGGCCGGTGGGTGGCCAAGCGCCTGGACCAGAAGCGGTTCGAGCACCTCGTCCTGGCCGCGACCACCGTCTCGAGCGCGAACCTGCTGCGCTGAGGGGCGGCCGCGGCCGGACGGGTGCTCGGTCCCCGCCCGCGCTCAGCGGACGGGTCGTGCGCCTCGGGGTGTCAGGCGCGGGTGCGGCTGCGGCCGCCGACGCGGGTCCAGATCAGCAGCGCGATGATCGCGCCGATGATCGAGCCGATCCAGCTGGACGGCTGCACGAAGCTGTCGCCGCTGCCGAACAGGACCCGGCCGAGGAAACCGCCGATGAACGAGCCCACGACACCGAGCAGGATCGTCCCGCCGATGCCCATGGACTGCTTGCCGGGGACGATCGCGCGGGCGAGGAACCCGGCGACGAGGCCGATGACGAGGAGTCCGATGATGGTGCCCAGCACGGTCGTGTCCTTTCGTGGTGATCGCTTCCTGCCGAGACGGTAGGGGCGCGACGTGACCTCGGCCACTCGGAACGGCCCGATCCGGATCACCATCCGGTGACGGTCGCGCAGCGGGCCGGGAACGGTCGCCGACCGTCGAGCAGGGGCCACCGCCCGTGCCCGCGGCGGTGCGGGCGGGCGGTCCTGGCCGCCCGGGCGCGCCCCCGGCGCCGGCGCCGTGCGAGGCTCGGGCGGCGGAGCGCGGTGCGCGGACGGGGGTGCGTCGGTGAGGGTCCTGCTGGTCGAGGACGAGGTGCGCCTGGCCGAGACGGTGCGGCGCGGGCTGGTCGCCGAGGGTTTCTCCGTGGACGTCGCCCACGACGGCCTGGAGGGGTTCCGGCGCGCGCGCGAGCAGGACTACGACGTGCTCGTCCTGGACCTCATGCTGCCCGGCCGCAACGGCTACGAGGTGTGCCGCGACCTGCGCTCGGCCGGGGTGTGGACGCCCGTGCTGGTCCTGACCGCCAAGGACGGCGAGTACGACGAGACCGACGCGTTCGACCTGGGCGCCGACGACTTCCTGCGCAAGCCGTTCGCGTTCCGCGTCCTCGTGGCGCGCGTGCACGCGCTGCTGCGGCGGGGGGCGCCGGCCCGCCCGGCGGTGCTGTCCGCGGGCGACCTGACGCTGGACCCCTCGACGCGGCGGGTGGCGCGCGGGGACGTGGAGGTGCCGCTGACGGCGCGCGAGTTCGCCCTGCTGCACCACTTCCTGCACCACCCCGACGAGGTCCTCAGCAAGCAGGCGCTGCTGGAGGCCGTGTGGGACCCGCTGGTGCAGCCGGACCCGAACGTCGTGGAGGTCTACGTCGGCTACCTGCGCCGCAAGGTCGACGCGCCGTTCGGCCGGCAGGCGCTGCGGACCGTGCGCGGGCACGGCTACCGGCTGGCCGCCGACGGGGGCTGAGCCGCGTCCGCGGGCGAGCCGGTGGGCGGGACGGGCAGCCGCACGCGGAACAGCGCGCCGCCGCCGGGGGCGTCGGCCACCTCGACGGTGCCGCCGTGGGCGGCGACGAGCTCGGCGACGATCGCCAGGCCCAGGCCGGTGCCGCCGCTGCCGCGCCCGCGCGCCTCCTCCAGGCGCACGAACCGGCCGAAGACGCGGCCGCGCTCGGCGGCCGGCACGCCGGGCCCGTCGTCGGCGACCTCCAGCACGGCGGCGCCGTCCCGCTCGCGCACGCCCAGCGCGACGGCGCCGCGCGCGTGCCGGGCGGCGTTGTCGGTGAGGTTGCGCAGCACGCGCGCCAGCTGGGCGGCGTCGCCGTGCACGCGCGCGGGGGCGGCCGCCACCCGCACCGCCAGGGCGGTGGTGGCGCGCAGCCGGGCCGCCTCGGCGCCCACGAGCTCGTCGAGGTCGACGTCGCCGCGGACGCTGGCCAGCCGGCCCTCGTCGGCGCGCGCCAGGACGAGCAGGTCGGCCACGAGGTGCTCCAGGCGGGCGCTCTCGTCCGCCACGAGGGCCGCGAACTCCTCGGGGGAGGAGGTGCCGGGGTGCTCGGCCCACACCTCGGCCGCGGCGCGCAGGGTCGCCACGGGGCTGCGCAGCTCGTGGCTGGCGTCGGCGACGAACCGCCGCTGCGCGCGCTGGGAGGCCTCCAGCCGCGCCAGCATCGCGTTCATCGTCTCGGCCAGCCGGGCGACGGCGTCGCGGCCGTCGGGGACGGGCACGCGCCCGTCGAGGTGACCGGCGCCGATGCCCTCCACGGTGCGGCGGATGGCCTCCACGGGCCGCAGGCTGCGCCCGACGAACACCCACGTGGCGGCGGCGACGGCCAGCAGGAGGCCGGGGGTGGCGACGGCGAGGATCGCGCTGGCGGTGCGCAGCGTGGCCTCCGCGGCCGTGCCGCGCTGCACGACGACGACGCGGTAGTACTCGTCGTCGGCGGAGGCGCCCAGCGTCGTGGTGAACCACCGCCCGTCCAGCCCGGGCACGTCGCCGCGCTCCTGGGTGACGGTGGCCACCCGGGGCCGGGCGTCGCTGAGGGGGCCGAGACCGGCGACGTCGCGGCTGGCGGCGACGACGACGTCGTCCTGGCGCACGACCTGGATGAGCGAGCCGCGGTCGTCGTCGGCGCCGACGGCGCGGTCCAGGGCCTCGCGGGCGTCGTCGTCGCTGCGCTCGGGCCCGGCGCGCAGCAGCTCGCCGGTGACGCTCAGGCGCACCAGGCGCGCCTGCACCGACCCGGAGGCCTCGACGGCCTCGTGCAGGGAGTCGCGCAGCACGAGCAGGCCCAGGCCGCTGCCGGCCAGCACGAGCACGCCGAGCAGGACGGTGGCGGCGACGGCGGAGCGCACCTGCACGCCCGCGGCGCGCCAGGCGCGGCGCGGGGAGGGGCGCTCGGGCACCCGGCCAGTGTGCCGGGCGGCCGGTGGCGCACCCGGTCCGGCTCTCAGCCGGTCACCAGGACGGCGGCCGCCAGCGTCAGCGGCACGGCGGTGGCCACCAGGCCGGTGAGCAGGCCGCGCCGGTCCGAGCGGGCCACCAGCGGGGAGAAGCGCAGCGGGCGCTCGACGAGCAGCATGGTCGCCAGCGCGGGCAGGCCGGACAGGACCGCGAGGACGAGGTCGACGCGCCAGCCGTCGGGGACGCCGGCCTCGTGGGCCAGGTGGATCACCGGCAGGTGCCACAGGTACCAGACGTAGGACAGCCGCCCGCAGAACCGCAGCACCGGGTGCGACAGGACGCCGCCGACGGTGCCGCGACCGGTGCCCGCGCAGCCGGCGGCGATGACCGCGACGGCGCCCAGGGTCGGCACGAGCGCCACCGTGCCCGGGTACGGCAGCGAGACCACCCACAGCGCCGAGGTGCCCAGCGCCAGGGCCCCCGCCCAGCCGCCCGCGACGACGGCGCGGCGGACCCGCGGCTCCCGGCAGGCCGCCACGACGCGGGGGGCGGCCAGGGCCAGCAGACCGCCCGCGCCGAACTGCCAGGCGCGCGAGCCGGTGCCCAGGTAGCCGAGCAGCTCCGCGGCCGGGGTGACGAGCGCGGACACCGCCAGGGACACCGCCGACAGACCGAGCAGCGCCCCGAACAGGCTGCGCCGCAGGGACCACCCGCGCCGGCGGGCCAGCGCCGTGACGGCGATGACCAGCAGCGGCCACAGGACGTAGAACTGCTCCTCCACCGCCAGCGTCCAGTAGTGCTTGAGCGGGCTGGCCGCCGCCCGCGCGGACAGCTCCTCGAGGTCGCCCGCCAGCAGCCACCAGTTCGCCACCTGCAGGCAGGCGGCGACGACGTCCTGCGCGAGGGCGCGGGCCGTCCCGGGCGCGAGCACGAGGACGGCGGCCAGGGTCGCGGTGAGCACGAACGCGGCGCTGGGGATGATGCGCCGCGCGCGGCGCGCGTAGAAGCGCGCCAGCGAGACGGTGCCGGTGCGCTCGACCTCGCGCACGAGCAGCCCGGTGATGAGGAACCCGGAGATGACGAAGAACGCGTCGACGCCGATCACGCCGCCGCTCAGCAGCGGCACGCCCGCCGCGGACAGGAACACCAGGAACAGCGCGACGGCGCGCAGGCCCTCCACGTCCGGGTGGAACTCGCGCCCGTGGCCGCCCGTGCCGGCGGCCCTCCCCGTGCTCTCCCGTCCCGGCCGCGGCCGGACACCCTCCACCGTCACACGGGCCTCCCCCTGGCTCGTCCGCGTCCGCCGCGGGCTGCGGCGGGCACCGGGGGGACCCTGCCCCACGGGCGCTGAGAGGCCGCTGAGACGGGACCGTCCCCGCGACCGGGACCCGGTTCGACAACCGCCCGCCCGTGTGCAGCGGCGCCGAACCGGTGACGGGTCGACCACGCCGAGCGACCGCTCGGGGTGCCGCGTGCGCCGTCCGGGGTGCGCGCCACCCGCCCGCGCTGCGGCGGCGGGAGGACGGCCGGGACGCGCCGTGGCGGCCGGACGCGAGTTCCCGGGCGAGCGGGTGGTCCTGGCGCCCGGCGCTCCAGCGGCGCCCGGCGCGGCCCGAACCCCTCTGCAGCGCAGGGGACGAGCCCCGGCCCGTGGAGAGGAGTCCCCGTGTACCGCAACGGTTCCGGCATCAGCATCATGTCCGTCCTGGCCGCCGAGGCCTACGCCGACCGCCGCACCCCGCTGCCCGCGCCGAAGCCGGCGCCGGCCCCCGCCGCCCCCGTCGCCGAGGTCGCGCCCGCCCCCGTCGCCGAGGCCGTGCCCGCGCCGCGCAAGCGCTCCTGGTCGCTGGCCGGCCTGGCCCGCCGCGCCGCCGCCTGAGGTCCCGCGCCGACCCGGTCGGCCTAGACTCGGCAGCCGCCGCGGCGGTCCCGCCCGCGACGAGCAGGAGCCGAGGGGTCGAGGGGGCCGGGTGCCGCGCAGGTCGTTGGTCAGCGAGGTCGCCGAGGCCCTGCTCGACGAGGTCGTGCGCGGGGCGGTGCCCGTGGGCTCGCTGCTGCCGTCGGAGGCGGAGCTGTGCGCCCGCTACGGCGTCAGCCGCGTCACGCTGCGCGAGGCGCTGAAGACCCTGCAGGCGCAGCACGTCGTCCGCGCCGCGCCCGGGGTCGGCACCTACGTGGAGCCGGTGGCCCGCTGGACGGGCCTGGACGCGGTGCTGCGCGCCACCTCCGCCGGCGCCGGCGACGAGTCCGCGGCGGTGCAGCTGCTGGAGGTGCGCCGCCTGCTGGAGGTCGGCGCGGCCGGCCTGGCCGCGCAGCGGCGCGACGAGGACGACCTGGCCGAGCTGGCCGGCCTGCTGGAGCGGATGCGCGCCGCGCACGCCGCCGGCGACCCGGAGGCCTTCGCGCGCAGCGACGTCGCCTTCCACGACGTCCTGCTGCGCGCCACCGGCAACGTGTTCGTCGCCGTGCTGTTCGAGCCGCTGGGGCGGGTGCTGCGCGAGCGCCGGGAGCAGACGTCGGCGGTGCCGCAGGTGCAGGTCAACGCGCTCGCCGCGCACGAGGCCGTGCTGGCGGCGGTGCGCGCCGGCGACCCCGACGCCGCCCGGCGCGCGAT
Organism: Kineococcus terrestris; assembly: GCF_041020755.1. Taxonomy (NCBI): domain Bacteria; kingdom Bacillati; phylum Actinomycetota; class Actinomycetes; order Kineosporiales; family Kineosporiaceae; genus Kineococcus; species Kineococcus terrestris. The sequence goes on from NZ_JBEUEI010000001.1 coordinate 128,125, forward strand.
GGAGGAGCACCTGCGCCAGACCGCCGAGGACCTGCGGCACCTCGTCCTGCGCCGCCCCGCCTGACCCCCCGCCCTCCCCGCACCCGCGCTCCCGGCGTCCCCCCACCTCGTCGGGGCTCTGCCACCCCTCCCCCCTCCGTGATCTTGCTGGGGAACCCCGCGAGACCACGGTGATCATGGACGGGTGAGCGCTCACCCATCCATGATCATCGCATTCCCCTCGCCGTGATCATGGATGCGTGAGACCTCAGCCATCCATGATCACCGCGCGGGAGGGGAGCCGGAGGAGCAGGGTGCGGGTGGGCGCCGACGCCCGAGGCCCCTCGGCGTCCGTGATGTAAGATGTCTGACATCTGATCACGAGGAGGGACCCGTGGACGAAGCCGTCCTGCTCGCGCACCACCCCGCCCCCGTCGCCGTGCCCGCCGCCGCGGTCGCCGAGGTCGTGGCCCGCCGCCCCACCGTGCTCGTCGTCCTCGACGACGACCCCACCGGCACCCAGTCCGTGCACGACCTGCCCGTGCTCACCGCGTGGGACGAGAGCGACTTCGACTGGGCCTTCGCCCGCTCCGCGCCCGCGGTCTACGTGCTCACCAACGCGCGCAGCCTCGACCCGGCCGCGGCCGCCGAGCGCAACCGCGAGGTCGTCACCCACGCCCTGGCCGCCGCCGAGCGCGCCGGCGTGCGCGCCGACTTCGTCAGCCGCAGCGACTCCACCCTGCGCGGGCACTTCCCGCTGGAGACCGACGTCATCGCCGCCGTCCTGGCCGAGCGCGCCGGCCGCCGCGTGGACGCCGTCGTCCTCGTCCCCGCCTTCCCCGACGCCGGGCGCGTCACGATCGGCGGGACGCACTACACCCGCACCCCCGACGGCCTGGTGCCCGTCGGCGAGACCGAGTTCGCCCGCGACGCCACCTTCGGGTTCACCAGCTCCGACCTGCGCGACTGGGTGCAGGAGAAGTCCGGCGGCCGCCACCGGCGCGACGACGTCGTCGTCCTGGACCTGACGACGATCCGCTCCGGCGCCCGCGCCGTCGCCGACGCCCTGGCCGCCGTCACCGACGCCACCCCCGTGGTCGCCGACGCCGTCACCGAGGACGACCTGCGCGCCCTGTCGCTGGGGCTGCTGGAGGCCGAGGCGCGCGGCAAGGAGCTGCTGCACCGCGTCGGGCCGCCGTTCGTGCGCGCCCGCGCCGGGCTGGACGTGCGCGCGCCGCTGAGCGCGGAGGAGGTCTTCGGGCCCGGCGGCGGCGCCCCCGGCGGCGGTCTCGTCGTCGTCGGCTCGCACGTCGCCCTCACCACCCGCCAGCTGGAGCGGCTGCAGGCCGAGCGCCCGCAGGCGCGCTCCGTCGTCGTGGACGTCCCGCAGGTCCTGGCCGCCGACCGCGCCGCCGCCCACCTGGGCGAGGTCGTGGACGAGGCGGTGCGCCTGCTCGCCGACGGCGACGTCGTCGTCTCCACCAGCCGGGTCCTGCAGCGCACCGACGACCCGGCCGCCAGCCTGGAGATCGCCCGCCGGGTCTCCGCCGCCGTCGTCGAGGTCGTCCAGCGCGTCCTGGCCGCCCGCCCGCCGCGGTTCGTCGTCGCCAAGGGCGGCATCACCTCCAGCGACGTCGCCGCCCACGGCCTGGGCATCCGGCACGCCGTGGTCCGCGGGCCGATGCTGCCGGGCATCGTCTCGCTGTGGGAGCCCGTCGACGGCCCCGCCGCCGGGATCCCCTACGTCGTCTTCGCGGGCAACGTCGGCGACGACGCCTCGCTGGCCGCCGTCGTGGACACCCTCGCCGACCCGGCCCTGACCGCCCGCTGACCCTGGAGACCACCGTGAGCGAGACCCCCTCCCCCGTCGTCGCCGTCCTCGGCCTGGGCGCGATGGGCCTGCCGATGGCCCGCCGCCTCGCCGAGCGCCTGCCCGTCCACGGCTTCGACATCGCCCGCGAGCGCCTGGACCTGGCCGGGGCCGCGGGCGTGACGCCGTTCTCCTCCGCGCGGGCGGCCGCCGAGGGCGTGGACGCCGTCCTGCTCGCCGTCCGCGACGGGGCGCAGCTGCGCGCGGCGCTGTTCGGCGAGGACGGCGTGGCCGCGGTGCTGCGCCCCGGCGCGGTCGTCCTCATGACCAGCACCGTCGGGATCGAGGAGGTCACCACCGTCGCCGAGCGGCTGGCCGAGACGGGGATCGACCTGGTCGACGCCCCGCTCAGCGGCGGCCCGGTGCGCGCCGGGGAGGGCGATCTGCTCATCGTCGTCGGCGGCGCCCCCGCCGCCCGCGAGCGCGTGGCGCCGGTGCTGGAGCAGCTGGCCTCCACCCTCAGCGTCATCGGCGACCGGCCCGGCGACGGGCAGGCGTTCAAGACCGTCAACCAGCTGCTGTGCGGGGTGCACATCGCGGCGGCCGCCGAGGCGCTCGCCCTGGCGCGGGCGCTGGGGCTGGACCCGCGCACGACGCTGGACACCCTGGCCACGGGCGCGGCGGGCTCGTTCATGCTCGCCAACCGCGGCCCGCGCGTCGTCGAGGCGCTGGAGGGCGGCGACCCCGAGGTGCTCAGCCGGCTGGACATCTTCGTCAAGGACATGGGCATCGTGACGGCGGCCGCCAAGGGCGCCGGGCTGCCCACGCCGGTGGCCGCGGCCGCCGAGCAGCTGTACCGGCTGGGCGCGGCGCACGGGATGGGCGCCGACGACGACGCGAGCGTCGTGCGGGTCGTGGCACCGGGCGCCTGAACCCGGACCGCGCCCCGCGGGCCGGGGCGCGGTCCGTCGCGCGCTCCGCGCTCAGGCGGTGCGCAGCGGGCGGAACGTGGTGCGGACCTCCTCGACGAGGACGTCGGGCTGCTCCATCGCGGCGAAGTGGCCACCGCGCTCGAGCAGGGCGTGGTGCAGGACGGTCCGGTAGCGCCGCTCGACCCAGCGCCGGGACGCCTGGACGGCCTCGCCGGGGAAGACGCTGACGCCGATCGGGGTGGGGCCCGGCTCCCGGGCGCCGGCACCCTCGCGCTGCGCCTCCCAGTACAGGCGCGCGGAGGACGCGCCCGTGCCGGGCAGCCAGTGCATCATCACGTCGTCCAGGAACTCGTCGCGGCCGACGACGTCCAGCGGGTCGCCGTCGTGGTCGACGACGTCGTCGAAGATGGTGAGGATCCACGCGGCGAGCCCGACCGGGGAGTCCACGAGGGAGTAGCCGATCGTCTGCGGGCGGGTGGCCTGCTCGCGGGCGTAGGCGTCCTGGTCCGCCGCGTACCGCTGCGCGCGCTCGACCATCCGCCGCTCCACCGGGTCGGCGTCGCGCACCTCCTCCGCTGTCGGGAACACCATCGGCAGGTTGACGTGCAGCCCCGCGCACCCGGAACCGGGCCGGCGGCCGATCGCGTCGACGACGGCGGCGCCCCAGTCGCCGCCCTGGGCGAACCAGTCGTCGTAACCGAGGCGGCGCATCAGCTCGATCCACGCGTCGGCGGTCCGGGCGACGCCCCAGCCGGGTCCGGCCGGCTTGTCGGAGAACCCGAAACCGGGCATCGAGGGGACGACGACGTGGAAGGCGTCCTCGGCGCGGCCGCCGTGGGCGACGGGGTCGGTCAGCGGGCCGATCAGCTTCCGGAACTCCAGGACGGAACCGGGCCAGCCGTGGCACAGCAGCAAGGGCCGGGCGGTGGGTTCGGCCGAGCGCACGTGCAGGAAGTGGATCCCCAGCCCGTCGATCACGGTGCGCGAGGAACCGAGGGCGTTCAGGTCGGCCTCGCAGCGGCGCCAGTCGTAGCGCTCGGACCAGTGCGCGACGAGGTCGCGCAGGCGGTGCAGGGCCGGCCCCTGCCCGGGGGCCGTCTCCGCCTCGGGCCAGCGGGTGCGGGCCAGGCGGTCGGCGAGGTCGTCGAGGTCGGCCTGCGGGACGTGGACCTCGAAGGGGAGGACGAGGTCGGGCGCGGGAGGGGCGAGGGTCACGGGGTCCTCCGTGCTGGTCGGGGTGGTGGCAGGAGCCGACCACAAGTGGAACCGGAGTTCAACTTGAGAACCCGACCTCCGCTTGGTTACGCTCGCCGCGTGCCACCCCCCGCCCGCCCCCTGCGCCGCGACGCCGAGCGCAACCGCCGGTTGCTGCTGGCGACCGCCGCCGACCTCATGGCGCACCACGGCCTGGACGTCTCCTACGAGGACATCGCCCACGCCGCCGGCACGGGCACCGGCACCGTCTACCGGCGCTTCCCCGACCGCGACGACCTCGTCGACGCCCTGTTCAGCGAGCACGTCGAGGCCGTGTGCGCGATGGCCGAGGACGCCGCCCGCGACGAGGACGCCTGGCGCGGGCTGACGGGTTTCCTCGAGCGGCAGCTCGAGCGCGAGGCCGCGAACCGGGCGCTCGGGCAGATCCTGCGCGGGCAGCGGGGGCCGCGGGCCATCGCCCACCGCGCGCACGAGCGGATGACCCCGCTGGTCACCGACCTCATCGCGCGCGCCGTGCGCGACGGACAGCTGCCCGCCGGTGTCGTCCCGGCCGACCTCGTCGCCGTCCACGTCATGGTCGGCGGTGTCCTCGACGCCTCCGCCACCACCGCCCCCGACCTGTGGCGGCGCGCCCTGGCGATCGCCCTCGCCGGCCTCCAGCACGCCGACCTGCCCGGACCGGCTCCCGGCGGCGACGTCGTCGAGCACCTCTACAGCCACCACCACCAGTGAGGAACCCCGCCGTGCCCCTGCCCCAGCCGCTCGTCGACGTCCTGAACGACCGGGCGATCTGCTTCGTGACCACCCTCATGCCCGACGGCTCCCCGCAGATCAGCCAGACGTGGGCGGGCACCGACGGCGAGCACGTCATCGTCAACACCGTCGAGACCCACCAGAAGGCCCGCAACGTCGCCCGCGACAGCCGGGTCGCCCTCGGCATCGCCGACCCGGCGAACCCCTCGCGCTCGTGGGCGCTGCGCGGCCGCGTCGTCGCGACCAGCACCGAGGGGGCGCGCGAGCAGCTCGACGGGCTCTCGCAGAAGTACATCGGGCGCCCCTACCCCGGGTTCGGCGGCACCGACCAGCGGCGGGTGGTGCTCACCGTCGCGGTCGACAGGCTGCACACGCCCTGACGCCGGTAGTGCTGGGTGCCGAGCGCCGGGCGAGCCGACAGCCCGCCTCCAGCGGGCGCTCAGGAGCGCAGCAGGCGGGCAATCGCGGCCGACGCCTCCTTGATCTTCGCGTCGGCCTCGTCGCCACCGTGGGCGATGGCGTCGCGGACGCAGTGGGCCAGGTGCTCCTCCAGCAGGCTCAGCGCGACCGCTTCCAGCGCCCTGGTGGCCGCGGACACCTGGGTGAGCACGTCGATGCAGTAGGCGTCCTCGTCGATCATGCGCTGCAACCCGCGGACCTGGCCCTCGACGCGGCGCAGCCGCTTGAGCTGCGAGGTCTTGGTGTCGGCGTAACCGGGCGGCGTCGTGGCCGTCATCGCTGTCTCCTCCTGCGGCAGCCGGGGTCCCTCATCATCGCCGATCCGCGGGTGCGTCCCGTCCGGCCGGCCCGGTCGCGGAGCAGCCCGCACCCCGTCGCTACAGCCGCTGGGCGCGCAGCCGCAGCGCGTTGGTGATGACGCTGACCGAGGACAGCGCCATCGCGGCCGCGGCGATGATCGGCGAGAGCAGCAGCCCGAACACCGGGTACAGCACCCCGGCGGCGACGGGGATGCCGGCGGCGTTGTACAGGAAGGCGAACAGCAGGTTCTGGCGGATGTTGCGCATCGTCAGCTGCGAGATCCGCCGGGCCCGCACGATCGCGGTCAGGTCCCCCCGCAGCAGGGTCACCCCGGCGCTCTCCACCGCCACGTCGGTGCCCGTGCCCATCGCGATGCCGACGTCGGCCGCGGCCAGGGCGGGGGCGTCGTTGACGCCGTCCCCGGCCATGGCCACCACCCGGCCCTCGGAGCGCAGCCGCTGCACGACGTCGCTCTTGCGGTCGGGCAGGACCTCGGCCTCGACGCGCTCGATGCCCAGTCCGGCCGCCACCGCCCTAGCGGTGACGCGGTTGTCGCCGGTGAGCATGACGATGTCCAGCCCGGCCCCGCGCAGCTGCTGCAGCGCGGGAGCGGTGCTGTCCTTGACCCGGTCGGCGATGGCGACGACCGCCGCCACCCGCTCGTCCACCGCGACCAGCACGGCGATGGCCCCGGTCGAACGGACCTCGTCGGCGAGGGCCTGCGCCGGGCCGACGTCCAGGCCCAGGGACGACAGCAGTCCGGCGCTGCCGATGGCCACGCGGCGGCCCTCGACCACGCCGCTGACCCCGCGTCCAGCCGGGGCCTGGAAGTCGCTGACCGCCGGCAGCGCCAGTCCCCGCTGCTCGGCGGCGCGGACGACGGCCTCCCCCAGCGGGTGCTCCGAGCCGCGTTCGACGGCGGCGGCCAGGCGGAGCACCTCGACCTCGGCGCTCTCACCGGCCCCCGCACCGGTGGTGCGGTCGGCACCGGTCGGGGCGCCGTCGGTCCGGGCGGTGGGGACCAGGAGGACGCGGTCGACCGAGGGGCGGCCCTCGGTGAGGGTGCCGGTCTTGTCCACGACCAGGGTGTCGACCTCCTCCAGCCGTTCCAGCGCCTCGGCGTTCTTGATCAGGACACCGGAGCGGGCACCGCGGCCGACCCCGACCATGATCGACATCGGCGTGGCCAGGCCCAGCGCGCACGGGCAGGCGATGATCAGGACCGCGACGGCCACGATCAGCGCGTGCGCCAGGCGCGGGTCGGGGCCGGCGAGGGCCCACACGGTGAACGCGACGACCGCCACGACGATCACCACCGGGACGAAGACGGCCGAGACCTTGTCGGCCAGCCGCTGGATCGGGGCCCGCGAGCGTTGCGCCTCGGCGACCATGGCCACGATCCGGGACAGCACCGTGTCGCGCCCGACGGCGTCGGCGCGCATGATCAGCGACCCCGCGGAGCTGATGGTGCCGCCCAGCACCCGGTCGCCGTCGGTCTTGGTGACCGGCATCGACTCGCCCGTCACCAGCGACTCGTCGACCGAGGAGCGGCCTTCGAGCACGGTGCCGTCCACCGGCACCTTCTCCCCCGGACGCACCCGCAGCCGGTCGCCGAGGGCGACCTGCTCCAGGGGCACCTCGACCTCCCGGCCGTCGGCCTCCAGGCGGCGGGCGGTCTGGGGAGTGAGGTCCAGCAGGGCCCGGACGGCGCCGGAGGTCTGCTCCCGGGCCCGCAGCTCCAGCACCTGCCCGAGCAGGACCAGGACGGTGATCACGGCGGCGGCCTCGAAGTAGACGTCGACCGCGCCCGTCTCGTCCCGGAAGGCGGCCGGGAAGATGCCCGGGGCGAAGGTGGCGACGGTGCTGAACACCCAGGCCACCCCGGTGCCCATGGCGATCAGGGTGAACATGTTCAGGTTGCGGCTGCGCACCGAGGCGGCGCCGCGGACGAAGAAGGGCCACCCGGCCCACAGCACCACCGGGGTGGCCAGCACGAACTGGCCCCAGGTCGCCACGCCGGTCGGGACCAGGTCGTGCAGGGCCGTGACGAAGTGCCGGCCCATCTCCAGCACCAGGACCGGCAGCGCAAGCACCAGCCCGACCCGGAACCGGCGGCGCATGTCCACCAGCTCGTGGCTGGGGCCGCTCTGCGCGGTCACGACGACCGGCTCCAGCGCCATCCCGCAGATCGGGCAGCTGCCGGGGCCGTTCTGGCGCACCTGCGGGTGCATCGGGCAGGTGTGCTCGACCTCCTCGCCCGGGCCGGCCTGGACGACCGCGCCGCCACGCCCACCGCCGTGGTCGTGACCGTGGTGGTCGTGGCCGCCCGCGGTGGTGGGGTCGGCACCGACGTACCGGCCGGGGTCCTGGACGAAGGCGCTCCGGCAGCCGGGGGAGCAGAAGTGGTGAGTACGGCCGGCGTGCTCGGCCGTGGTGGTCGTCGTGGTGTCCACCGTCATGCCGCACACGGGGTCCACCGCAGACGGACGGGTCTCGAGCCGTGGGTCGTCGTCGCGGGTGGTCATGACGGCAAAGATACCCCCCGGGGGTAATTGCACAAGGGGCCGGGAGCGGGAACCGGCACGAGTCCGGGCAGCCGCGTCGCACGGCCGAGCCGAACCCCCGGCAGGACTCCCCGGACACGGGCTCCTTCACCGAGCCCCTCGGACCGCCGACCGCCGGGAGACCGGTCGGTGACGGCCCGAGGGACGCCCAGGAGGTGACCGGCGGGCAGGTCGCGCCCCCCACCGGTCGGCCCGGCCTCAGCTCGCGCCGGCGAGCAACTCCTCCATCTGCTCGATCTCGGCGCTCTGGCTCTCCACGATCGAGCCGGCCAGCTCCCGCGCCTGCGGGTTGGAACCCTCCTGCAGCTCGGTCTCGGCCATCTGCACCGCACCGGTGTGGTGCTCGATCATCATCTGCAGGAACAGGCGGTCGAACTCGTCCCCGGTGGCGTCCTGCAGCTGCCCCGTCTGCTCCTCGGTCATCATCCCCGGCATGCCGGAGTGGTCCATCCCCGGCATGCCGGAGTGGGCCTCGACCGGCTCGCCCCAGGCGTCGAGCCAGGAGGTCATCTGCTCGATCTCGGGCTGCTGCGCGGCCTCGATGGTCGCGGCCAGGTCCTGGACCTCCTGGCTGGAGGCCCGGGTGGCGGCCATCTGCGCCATCTCGATCGCGCCCCGGTGATGCACGATCATCATCTGGGCGAACTCGACGTCCTGGTCGTCGTGCTCGGCGTCCACCGCGGCGCCGTTCGACGCGCTGGCCGAAGGACTCGACGAGGACGACTCCGAGCCCATCGAGGAGTGGTCCATCGAGCCGGCGTCGTCACCGCCGCAGGCGGTCAGGAGCAGGGACAGCGTCGCAGCGGCGCCCAGAGCGCCGAGGCGGGCGGCAGGTCGGGTCGAGCGGGTGGTGCGGGTGGTGGTGTTGCGCATCACGGGTGCGTCTCCTTGAACAGGTCACGGGTGTGGGTGAACGACGAGGCGGCGCGTGGACGTCGTCCACGACGCGCCGACGTTCGGCCTAGACCCGGATCACGCACAGGGCCACGCGTGGCCAGCGCCACGGCGGAGGTCCGCGCCACGGCGTGGTGGCGGTGCGTTGGCGGGGCCACGCCCCGGCGAGCCGGTACGACGCGCGCAGAGCCTGCGCGGTGGACCGGGCGAGCAGGACGAGCACCAGCGCGACGCCGGCGGACAGGAACAGCACGCACTCACCCGTCGGGTGGTGGTCGTGCTCACCGAGCCGGGCCCCCGCCCGCGCAGCCTCGTGCGGCTCGGTCGAGCCGCCCGTCGAGGCCACCGCCCCGCTCACCGGTGCCAGGCCGTGCGGGGGAGCGCTCCCCACGTGCCCCGGGGCGTCCCCGGCGGTGCGGCTGGAGGCGTGCCCCGAGGTGCGCTGGGGTCCCACCGCAGCGGCCAGGACGTGCATCGCCGACAGACCGGCCCCCAGGGCCACGACCAGCAGCAGCCGCGGCAGCAGGGACCAGCCGGTCACCGGGCCCGCGGTCCGTCGCACGCCTCCAGGTTAACCCCTGGGGGGTATACCACCAGGGGACGACCCCGAGAGCCTCGTGCGCGAGAGGTCCGCCCCGGGACCTGGTCCTCGTCCTCCCGGGCAGCGGCGAGGCCCACCGGCACCTCGACGGTCCGCGACAGCAGTGCCCCGGGCGTCCATGCCCGGGTTCGGCGGCCCGGACCGACGCCGGGTCGTGCTCACCGCCGCGGTCGACAGGCGGTACACGCCCCGAGGCCACGGCTCACCCCGCGGCGACCACCCACCCGCCCGGCGGCAGCTCCACCCGCGCGCCGTCCGTCCCCGCGTCGAGGACGCGCCCGGTACCCGCGAGGACCTCACGCGCACCCGGCGCGGGCACGGCGCTCGTCCCGCCCGCGGTGGACAGCGCGATGACGAGCCGCTCCCCCGGCCCGCCCTCGCTGGCGTAGGCGAGCGCGTCGTTCGCGACGTGCAGCACGCTCGTGCGCGCGCCGTGCAACCACGCGTGCCGGCGGCGCAGGCCGATGAGCTCCTGGTGCAGGTGGAACGTCGGCAGGCCCAGCGGCGACAGTTCCTCCGGCGTGGCGGGGAACGGCGGGCGGACGGCGTCGTCGCCGCCGGCGCGGTCCTCCTTGACCCCGCGGAAGGCGTGCTCGTCCCCGGCGTACACGCACGGCGTCCCCGCGACCGTGGTGAGCACGGCGAGGGCGTGCGCGAGGTGCGCGGGGTCGTGCAGACGGCTGGCGATGCGGGTGACGTCGTGGTTGCCGAGGAACGTCAGCGGCGCGAACGTCCGCGAGAACCCGTCGTGGCGGCCCAGCGCGTGCGCCAGCTCGTGCAGGTTCCCGTCGTTGAGGCTGCTCCAGACCGCCTTCCACAGCTCGTACTGCGTCACGGAGTCCAGGTGCCCGTCGACGACGGCGGCCTCGTAGTCGCCGTGGATGACCTCCCCGACGAGGTAGGCGTCGGGGTGGCGCTCGCGCACCCGGTCGGCGACCTGCGCCCAGAAACCCGCGGGCACGGCGTAGGCGGCGTCCAGCCTCCACCCGGCCGCGCCGCGGTCCAGCCAGTGCGTCATCACGTCGGCGACGTGGTCGGCGACGGCGGGCTCGGCGTGGTTGAGCGCGACGAGCTGGTGGTGGCCCTCGAAGTCGTCGTAGTCGGGTTCGGTGCCCGGCGTCCACGCGTCCGGACCGCCGGGCCAGCGCAGCCGGAACCAGGAGGCGGTCGGTGCGGACGGCCCCTGCTCCAGCACCGCGCGGAACGCCGGGTGGGAGCGGCCGACGTGGTGGAACACGCCGTCGAGCACGACGCGCAGACCGCGCTCGGACGCCGCGCGCAGCAGCGCGTCGAGGTCGTCGTCGTTCCCCAGGCGCGGGTCGACGCGCAGGTGGTCGACGGTGTCGTAGCCGTGGGTCTCCGAGGCGAACACCGGACCCAGCAGCAGACCGGACGCGCCGAGGGCGAGGACGTGGTCGAGCCAGCCGGCCAGGTGCGGCAGGCGGTGCCGCACCTGTTCGGTCAGGTCCCCGGCGCGCGCCTCGGCGCCGGTGAAACCCAGCGGGTACACGTGCCAGAAGACGGCGTGCCGCACCCAGTCGGGGCCGGGGACCGCTCGCTCGCTCATCCCCCCACCCTGCCCCGGTGGCCGGTGCGCTCACCACCGGGGTGGGTGCGCCTCAGACGGCGACGTCCTGCGCGACCTCGGCGAGCAGCTCGACGGAGCGCAGCCGCGCCTCGTCGTCGAGGGCCTGGTGGGCGGTGATGAGCTCGTCGGCGCCGGAGGCGTCGAGGAAGGAGTCGAGGTAGCGGCGCACGTCCGCGGGGGTGCCGACGGCGGCGTAGGACAACATCTGGCCGACGTGCTGACCGGCGGCGGTCTGCATGAGGATGTCGACCTCCGCCTCGGTGAACGTGCGGCCGCGGCCGAACAGGGAGACGGCGAACCGGCGCTGCACCTGCTCGAAGGCGGCGCGGGCGTCGTCGGCCGAGTCGGCGGCGACGACGTTCACGCCGGCGATGACGTGGGGGCGGTCCAGCTGCTCGGACGGCTGGAACTCGCGCCGGTAGGCGCTGACCGCGGCGTGCAGGGCCTGCGGGGCGAAGTGCGAGGCGAACGCGTACGGCAGGCCCAGCGCGGCGGCCAGGTGCGCGCCGAACGTGGAGGAGCCCAGCACGTACAGCGGGACGCGGGACCCGGCACCGGGGACGACGTCCACGCCGGGGACGCTGGAGCGCCCCGCGAGGTAGTCGCGCAGTTCCGCCACGTCCTGCGGGAACGTCTCGGAGGCCGACGGGTCGCGGCGCAGCGCGTACGTCGTCGCCTGGTCGGAGCCGGGGGCGCGACCCAGACCGAGGTCGATGCGCCCGGGGTACATCGCGTCGAGGGTGCCGAACTGCTCCGCGATCGCCAGCGGGGAGTGGTTGGGCAGCATCACGCCACCGGCGCCGAGCCGGATGGTGGAGGTGTGCGCGCCGACGTGGGCGATGAGCACCGCGGGCGCCGAGGACGCGATGTGCGGCATGTTGTGGTGCTCGGCGTACCAGACGCGCTGGTACCCGGTGCGCTCGGCGGTGCGGGCCAGCTCGACGCTGGCGGCGATGCTCTCACCGGCCGTCTTGCCCGGACCGATGTGGGCGAGGTCCAGGATCGACAGGGAGAGCGACACGACGGGCACCTTTCACCAGCGGGACTGTTCGTCGGCTGCAACCGGGCCGCCGCCCCGCTTGTTCCACCGGCCGGCGGTGGGCGCCGGCCGGTGGGACGTCAGGTGGCCATGTCCACGAAGCGCGAGTAGTGGCCCTGGAAGGCGACGGTGATCGTGTCGGTGGGCCCGTTGCGGTGCTTGGCGACGATGAAGTCGGCCTCCCCCGCGCGCGGGGACTCCTTCTCGTACATGTCCTCGCGGTGCAGGAGGATCACCATGTCGGCGTCCTGCTCGATCGAGTTGTGGACCGCGATGCCGTCCGCGACGAAGTTGTGGCCGCCCAGCACGGTGGCGTCGTAGACCGGCTCCTCGCCGTCGGGCTCGATCGCGACGACCTCGTCCCAGAAGACGTCGTTCACGGCGTCCACGTGCAGGTCGGCGGCCTCGAGGACCGTGGCGATGCGCGACAGCGCGGGGCCCTCCTCGGCGACCGCGCCGCCCGACAGTTCGCGGCCGACGTGCTGCCACACCCCGTCGTCCGGTGCGGCCGGTGCCGCACCGCGGACCCGGTCGAGGAGGGCGAGCGCCTCCGGTCCGCGAGCCCCCACCTCCTGCAGGAAGCGGCGCAGGTCGTCGGGGCCGGTGACGTCCAGGGACCAGCCCTCCCCCGCGGTCCGCAGCTCGGCCGAGATGCCGAAGCGCAGCAGCAGGCGCGCCACGTCGTCGAGCAGGACGCGGCCGGTGGAGCGGAACGTGACGCGGCCGCCGGTCGTGGCACCGCTCTCGACGTCCCCCGCGACATCGCGCAGGTGGTGCAGGAACAGGGCGATCTGCCGCTTCGGCAGGTGGAACACCTCGACGGGGACCCGCCCGCCGGCGAGCGCCGGGTCGACGTCCAGGAGCCGTCCGCCGGCGAGGGCGTGCGCGGTCGCCACGACGCGGTCGTCCTCCCACGCCGCCACGATCTCCGGCGCGGGGACGTGCCGCGGCACGGCGATCCGCTGGCCGGGCGTCAGGTCGCCCAGCGGCGTCCACCCCTCGTAGGTGAGGAAGGGGTGGTTGGCGGTGGCGCGGACCGTCTTGCCGGACGCCGTGCGCAGCCGGTGCACGGGCTTGGTGCCGGTGGGGAACACGTGGGTGAGGTGGCGGCGCACGTAGCGCAGCGAGTCGTCCAGCGCCCACACCGGGACGTCGCGCGCGCCCGTGGCGTACAGCTCCCCCAGGGTGGTGCCAGCGCCGGTGTCGGCCCGCAGGACGCGGGTGTCCGCGGTCAGGCAGCCGGACTCGCGCAGGTCGCTCATCTGCGGCTTCTTGTCGGTGCGCTGCTCCGGACCGCGGTTCAGCTGCGACAGCGCGATGACGGGGACCTCGAGCTCCTTGGCGAGCAGCTTCAGCGCGCGGGAGAACTCGGAGACCTCCTGCTGGCGGCTCTCCACCCGCTTGCCGGACGTCATGAGCTGCAGGTAGTCGACGATCACCAGCTTGAGGTCGGCGCGCTGCTTCAGCCGGCGGCACTTGGAGCGGATCTCCATCAGCGACATGTTCGGCGAGTCGTCGATGTACAGCGGCGCTTCGGAGATCGAGCCCATGGTGCGGGCAAGCTTCGTCCAGTCGTCCTCGCGCATCGTCCCCTTGCGCATGTTCTGCAGGGGGATGCGCGCCTCCGCGGACAGCAGGCGCATCGAGATCTCGTTGCGGCCCATCTCCAGGGAGAAGATCACCGAGGCGAGGCCGTGCTTGATCGACGCGGCCCGGGCGATGTCCAGTCCGAGAGTGGAGTTGTGAGTGGGAATCATCGAGCGGCCGGCGAGGTACAGGTGGTCGTCGGCGTCGACCTCGACGCAGCGCACGGGCACCGAGGGCACCGGCCGGACGGCCGTGACGCGCCGGGCGGTGGACGGGACGCGATCCCGGTCGTGGAGGGCCCGCTTGAGCTCCAGCCGCTCGCTGCCGCACCGGAACACCCAGTCACCGTCCGCGGCGAAGGACACGCGGACGCGGGAACCGGCGCCGTCGCCCACCGCCGGGACCAAGCCCAGCGTGCGCAGCACCTCCACGACGAGCGGGGCTGCCGCCGACACGAGGTCGAGCGACACCACGCCGTCGGACCCGACCCGGCCGGCCACGTCGGCCGCACCGGCGACCAGCGCGCGGCGCTGCTGCGACGACCCGCGCAGCACCTGCGGCGGCACACCGGCGGAGTCGGCGCTCAGACCCACCGCACCCGCCGCGTCCAGCGCAGCGGCCAGCTCACCGCGGACGTCGTCGAGCGAGCCGGACCAGCCGGCCGCGAGCGCCCCCAGCAGGTACGGGTCGACGTCCAGGTCGGCGGGGGGCAGGTCGAGCGGTGCGACCGCGTCGACGTGGTGCGGGACGGCGCGCGCGAGGTCGGCGGCCAGGGAGGACGTCGTCACGACCGCGCGGCGCCCGCCCGAGGAGGTCAGCCACTGGTGCTCGCCGTCGGCGACCAGCACGGTGCCGTCGGAGAAGACGACCTCGTAGCAGGAGCGGTCCGTCATCACGTCCGTGGCGGCGACCACCCGCACGGGCCGCCCGTCCGCGCCGAGGAGCTCGTCGCCGGGGCGGACCTCGCCCATCGTCGTCCAGCCCGTCGGGGTGGGCAGGGGCGTGTCCAGGGCCAGGGCCTTGCCCACGGCCGGCCTGGCCGCGATGACGATCATCTGCCCGGGGTGCAGGCCGTTGGTCAGCTGGTCCAGGTCGGCGAAGCCGGTGGGGACGCCGACCATGCCCTCGCCGCGGTGGCTGCTGGCCTCGATCTCGTCGATGGCGCCCTCGATGACGTCGCCGAGGACGGCGTAGTCCTCCTTCGTGCGCTTCTCCGTGACCGCGTACACCTCGGCCTGCGCGGAGTTGACGATGGCGTCCACGTCGCCGCCGTCGGCGCCGTAGCCCATCTGCACGATGCGGGTGCCTGCCTCCACGAGGCGGCGCAGCACGGCGCGCTCGCGCACGATGCGGGCGTAGAAGCCGGCGTTGGCGGCCGTGGGGACGGTGGAGATGAGGTCGTGCAGGTAGGGGGTGCCGCCCACGCGGGCGAGCTCACCGCGGTTGGTCAGCTCGGCCGAGACGGTGACGGGGTCCGCCGGCTCGCCGCGCGAGTACAGGTCGAGGACGGCCTCGTAGATCATCTCGTGCGCGGGGCGGTAGAAGTCGATGCCCTTGAGCACCTCGACGACGTCGGCGATGGCGTCCTTGGACAGCATCATCCCGCCGAGCACGCCCTGCTCGGCGGCGATGTCCTGCGGGGGCATCCGCTCGTACGGCTCGCTGCCCACCGACGGCCCGCGATCGCCCTGGCCGCCGCGGCCGCGCTGGCCCCCGCGGCCCGACCCGTCCGCACCCTCGCGCTGCTGGGCCGGGCGGTCCTCGTAGGTCGTCACGTGCGCGCAGCCCCTCTCCCCGGCTCACCCCACCGCCGGGCCCACCGCGGGCCCGCGCACGAGCAGTCCTACCGGGAACCTCCGACACTGACCGACGGCACCCGGCCCGGTCAAACCGCCCTGTGCACAGGGTTGTCGACAACCTGTGGACGGCTGGGGACCACTGGTGCACAGGGGGTGGACAACCCTGGGGACAACTCCGGGACCGGTGCCCCCCGACCACCGGTGCACGACGCTGACCTGCGACGATGCGCGTCCCCACCTGTCCACCAGGTGTGGAGGACGAGAACCTCGGGACATCGGGAGGGTGGCGTGCGGGTTGCGGTCCGGTGACGGTTCGCGCGGGGGGCTCAAGGTCGGGCGCCGGGATGCCGAGATCCTGCGTCTGGCGGTCCCCGCCCTCGGCGCGCTGGTGGCCGAACCGCTGTTCCTGCTGGCCGACTCGGCGATCGTGGCGAGCCTGGGCACCCTGCCGCTGGCGGGCCTGGGCGTGGCCGGGGCGCTGCTGGCCACGGCCGTCAGCCTCTTCGTCTTCCTGGCCTACGGCACGACGGCGGCCGTGGCGCGCCGGCTGGGCGCCGGGGACCTGCGCGGGGCCCTCGCGCAGGGCGTGGACGGGATCTGGCTGGCGCTGCTGCTGGGCGTGGCGACCGCCCTGGTCGTCGCCCCGCTGGCCGGCCCGCTCGTCACCGCCCTGGGCGCCTCCCCCGAGGCCGCCCCGTACGCCGTGACGTACCTGCGGGTCAGCCTGGTGGGGCTGCCGGGGATGCTCGTCGTGCTGGCCGCCACGGGCGTCCTGCGGGGCCTGCAGGACACCCGCACCCCGCTGGCCGTGGCCGCCGGCGGCGCCGCGCTCAACGTCGCGCTCAGCCTGCTGCTCGTGCTCGGCCTCGGCTGGGGCATCGCCGGCTCGGCCGCCGGGACCGCGGCCACCCAGCTGCTGATGGCGGTGGTCCTCGTGGTCGTCGTCGCCCGCGGGGTGCGCCGCACCGGAGCGCCCGTGCGCCTGCACCCGCTGGGGGTGCTGCGCAGCGCCCGCGCCGGCGTCCCGCTGCTGGTGCGCACCCTGACGCTGCGGGTGGCGCTGCTGGTGACGACGTTCGTGGCGGCCCGCCAGGGCGACGCGGGGATCGCCGCCCACCAGGTCGCGATGACGGTGTGGACGACGACCGCGCTGGCCCTGGACGCCCTCGCCATCGCCGCGCAGGCGCTCGTGGGCCGTGCCCTCGGCGCCGCCGACGTGGACGGGGTGCGGGCCGTCGTGCGGCGCACCGCGCAGTGGGGCGTCGCCGTCGGCGTGGTCCTCGGCGCCGCCCTCGCGCTCGCCGCCCCGCTGGTGGCCGGGCTCTTCGCCCCCGACGAGCAGGTGCACCGCTACCTGACCGCCGCCCTCGTCGTCGTGGGCGCCTCGCTGCCCGTCGCGGGCTGGGTGTTCGTCCTCGACGGCGTCCTCATCGGCGCCGGTGACGGCCGGTACCTGGCGCTCGCGGGCGGCGCGACGCTGCTGTGCTACCTGCCGTGCGCGCTGGCCGTGCTGGCGCTGGCCCCCGCCGGGCGGGCCGGCCTGGTGTGGCTGTGGATCTCCTTCGCGGGCGTCTACACGCTGGCGCGCCTGGCCACCCTCGTGCACCGCGTGCGCACGGACCGGTGGGTGGTCGTGGGGGCCTGACCCCTCACAGGCGGCGGTTCGCCAGCACCGGCAGCGCGGCGCGCACCGCGTCCACCGCGTCCAGGTCCACGTCGACGACCAGCCGGCCCGGCCCGGCCCCGAGCCGCCCCAGCACCTCGCCCGTCGGCCCGGCCACCGTCGAGAAGCCCACCCCCGTCGGCGCGGACCCCTCCGTCGGGACGGCCGGGGCGGCCTGCCCGCAGGCCACGACGACGCTCGTGGCGTCCAGCGCCCGCGCGCGCACCAGCAGGTCCCACTGCTCGACCTTGCCGGGCCCGGCGCCCCAGGAGGCGGCCAGGACGACGAGACGGGCGCCGCGCTCGGCGTACGCGGTGAACAGGCCGGGGAAGCGCACGTCGTAGCAGGTGGCCAGGCCGACCGGCTCGCCGTCCACGGGCACGAGGACGGGCCCCTCGCCGGGCTCGACGGCGTCGGACTCGCGGTGGCCGAAGGCGTCGTAGACGTGGACCTTGTCGTAGGTGGCGCGCACGCCCGGGCCCGCGGCGAACAGGGTGTTGCGGACCCGGCCGCTGGTGCCGGGGGTGAACCCGCCGGCGACGACGGTCAGGCCGGCGGCGTCGGCCAGCTCGCCCAGCCGGGTGGCCCACGGCCCCTCGGCGGGTTCGGCGACGGGGCCGAGGGGGACGCCGAAGCGGCACATGGTCGCCTCGGGCAGCACGAGGAGGCGGGCGCCGGCGTCGCGGGCGGCGGCGACCTCCGCGGCGACGAGGTCGAGGTTCGCCGCGGGGTCGGCGCTGCTGGAGACCTGGGCGAGCGCGACACGCACACCGGCAGGGTGCCAGAGCCGCCCGTCCCCCCGCGCCGCGCCGGGCGCGTCAGGCGCGGGTGCCGACGGCCAGCAGGTACTCCATCTCGTAGCGGGAGCGCCCGGGCCCACCGCGGTCCTGCTCGCGCTCGAAGCGGTCCAGGGCCTCGTCGAACTCGCGCGCGCGGCCGGTGCGCTCCGCGTGGGCGCGGACGGCGATGGTGGGCCCGTAGCACTGCACGAAGTGGCGGACGAAGCCGTGCTCCTCGGGGAAGGCCGTCACCTCCAGGACGCCGCGCTCCAGCGCGGTGAGGTGGACCCGCTCGCCGAGCAGCTCGCGCAGGTGCTCCTCGTCGCCCCACAGCGGTGCCGGCTGCGCGCCGGGCGGAGGGGGCGGCGCGAAGGGCGCCATCGTGCGGAACAGCGCGCCGACCAGGCCGCCCGGTGTCCAGCTGAGCAGCCCGAGGGTGCCGCCGGGCCGGCACACCCGCACGAGCTCGTCGGCGGCCTCGCGGTGGTGCGGGGCGAACATGACCCCGATGGAGGACAGGACGACGTCGAAGGACGCGTCGCCGAACGGCAGGTGCTCCGCGTCGGCCTCCACCCACTCCAGCTCCAGGCCGGCGGCCTCCGCCCGGCGCCGCCCCGCCTCCAGCAGGGCGGGCGTCAGGTCGCTCGCGGTGACGCGGGCGCCGCGCTCGGCGGCCGGCAGCGACGCGTTGCCGGTGCCGGCGGCGACGTCGAGGACCCGCGCGCCGGTGATCGACCCGCAGGCGTCCACGAGCCGGGGCCCCAGCGGCAGCAGGAACGTCTCCACCATCCGGGCGTAGTCGCCGGACGTCCACATCGCGCGGTGCCTCGCCTTGAGCTCCGCGTCCTCGGTGACAGCGGTCATCGGACTCCCCTCTCCTCCTGCGGTCGGTGCGGCGGTGCGTCCGGCGGTCCGGTGCGCGGCGGTGCGCGGCGGGCGGGGGGCGCGGCGTCGGCCCCCGCGGGCCGGACGGTGCGTCGGGCCCGTGCGCGGGAGGGTGCTCGACCGGCTCGTGGCGGGTCCGACGCGAGGTGCCGGGGCGGCACCGCCCCGGTGTGACGCCGGTCACTGTCCCACTCGGGCGGGTGCGGGGGAAGGGCCCGGGAACTCCCGGTGGGCGCGCACCGGCGTGGGAGGGTGCCGCGGTGACCTGGCCTCGCGTCGACGGACTGCGCAGCATCGAGTTCGGCTCCCCCGGCGCGGTGCGCACCGAGCTCGTGGGCCTGGTGCTCGCGGGCGCGAAGACCGCCACCGCGGGCCTGCTCGAGCACGACTACGCCGCCGAGGGCGAGGAGGTCGAGCACGTCGGGGAGCGGCTGGCGGTGCTCGACGACTCCGGCGCCCGGGTGGCGACGGTCCGTGTCACGGAGGTCCGGGTGGTGCCCTTCGCCGCGGTGGACGACGCCTTCGCCCGCGACGAGGGCGAGGGGTACGAGGGCCACGAGGACTGGGCGCGCTCGCACGAGCGCTTCTGGGCCGCCCACGCCGGGGTGGCCGTCCGCGCGGACACCCCCGTGGTGTGCCTGCGCTTCGTCCTGGAGACCGGCGCCTGAGCGGACGCGACGCCGCCGGACGCGCGAGGGGCCGGCCGCGCAGCGCGCGACCGGCCCCTCGTGGTGGTGCTCCCTCGTCAGGCGCTGGCCTCGACGACCTCGACGGTCACCGTGGCGGAGACCTCGGGGTGCAGGCGCACCAGCGCGGTGTGGGTGCCCACGGCCTTGATCGGCTGCGGGACCTCGACCTTGCGCCGGTCGACGGCCGGGCCGCCGGCGGCGGTGACGGCCTGCGCGATCTCCGCGGGGGTGATCGCGCCGAAGAGGCGGCCGCCCTGGCCCGCGCGCGCCGCGAGGGCGACGGTGCGGGACTCCAGCGACTGCTTCACGGCCTTGGCCTCGTCCAGGGTCGCGATCTCGCGGGTGCGGCGGGCCTTGCGGATCGCCTCGACCTGCTTCTCGCCGCCCTTGGTCCACGGCGTCGCCAGGTTGCGCGGCAGGAGGAAGTTGCGGCCGTAGCCGTCCTTGACCTCCACGACGTCACCGGGCGTCCCGAGACCGGACACCTCGTGGGTGAGGATGAGCTTCATCTCGTGTCCCCTCCTCAGCGGGCGGAGCTGCTGTAGGGCAGCAGCGCCATCTCGCGGGCGTTCTTGATCGCCTTGGCGATCTCCCGCTGCTCCTGCACGGACACGCCCGTCACCCGGCGCGCGCGGATCTTGCCGCGGTCGGAGATGAACTTGCGCAGCAGCGCGGTGTCCTTGTAGTCGACGCTCTCGATCTTCGCGGCCTTGAGCGGGTTCTGCTTCTTCTTGGGCTTGCGCACGGGCACCTTGGCCATCGTGGTGCTCCCCTCTCGTGGAGCCCGGGAGTCGTCCCGGGATGGTGGTGTGGTTCTTCAGTGACCCCCGGCCGGTGCGGCACCGCCGCCGCGGCCCGGGGTCGGGACGACCGTCAGAACGGCGGGTCGTCGTTGGACGAGCCGCCCCAGCCACCGCCGCCGCCCTGGCTCCCGCCGGAGGGGCCGGTCGCCCACGGGTCGTCCTGCTGCTGCTGGCCGCCGCCGGAGCTCGCGCCCCAGCCACCGCCACCGCCCTGGCCGCCGGAGCCGCCCTGGCCGCCGCCGAAGCCGCCGCCCTGGCCACCGCCGCCGAACCCGCCGCCGCCACCACCGCGCTGGGTCTTGTTGACCTTGGCGGTGGCGTAGCGCAGCGAGGGGCCGACCTCGTCGACCTGCATCTCGATGACGGTGCGGCGCTCGCCCTCCTTCGTGTCGAAGGTGCGCGACTGCAGGCGGCCGGTGACGACCACGCGCATGCCGCGGGTGAGGGACTCGGCGACGTTCTCGGCCGCCTCGCGCCACACGGTGCAGTTCATGAAGAGCGCCTCGCCCTCCTTCCAGTCGTTCGCCTGACGGTCGAACGTCCGGGGGGTGCTGGCGACGCGGAAGTTCGCGACGGCGGCACCGGAGGGGGTGAAGCGCAGCTCCGGGTCGTTGGTCAGGTTCCCGACCAGCGTGATCGTCGGCTCGCCGGCCATCAGGCGGCCTCGGAGCGGAGCAGCTTGGTCCGCAGCACCGCCTCGTTGAGGTTGAGCTGGCGGTCCAGCTCCTGAGCCACGGCCGGCTCGGTGTTCAGGTCGATGACGGCGTAGATGCCCTCGGACTTCTTCTTGATGTCGTAGGCCAGACGGCGACGGCCCCAGATGTCGACCTTGCCGACGGTGCCACCGCCCTGGCGCACGACGTTCAGGAAGCGGTCGAGCGACGGACCCACCGTGCGCTCTTCCAGCTCCGCGTCGAGGATCACCATGAGCTCGTACTGACGCGCGCTCATTACCCCACCTCCTCCGGTCTCAGCGGCCGCGGTCTCTCCGCGGCAGGAGGGTCGATCGGCGTCGTCCCCGCCGCGCGCGCCGCGGGGACGCGAGAGCGGGGGACCGCACGAGTCTACCGGTCTCCCGGCACCCACCCTGCCGCGCGCGTGCCCGCCGCCCGGCGGCCGTCCACAGCCCGGCCGCCGCCGGCCGGGTCCGGGCGGGTGTGGACCCGGCGGGCGCGGACCCCCGCGCTCAGGTGACGCGGACCACCAGGGCGTCCGGGGCGCGGTCGAAGACGCCGCCGGCCGGGTCGTCGGCGCCGCCGGCGCGCACCGGGTCGCGGCGGGGCGCGCGGGCGTCGCGGGCCGCGGCGGCCACCAGCCACGCCACCCCGGCCACCCGCAGCAGCAGGAGCAGCGCGTACAGCTCCGGCGGCAGCGCCCGGTCGGGCACCGACTGCCCGGCGATGAACAGCCACACCGCGGCGAAGTACGCGGCCTCGGTGGCCCACCACAGCAGGTGGTCGCGCCAGCGCGGCACCGCCAGCGCCGCCAGCGGCAGCAGCCACAGCGAGGCCTGCACCGGGAAGGAGGGGGCCAGCACGCACCAGCCGGCCACGAGGGCGAGCGCCACCTGCGGCAGCCGCGGCCGGCGCGGCAGCCACAGCACGAACAGGGCCACCAGCAGCGTCCAGACCACCCAGCCGGTGACCGCGAGCGCCGTCACCGCCGCCCCGGGCAGCCCCTGCGCGTCCGCGGACCCCGCGGAGGCCGCCCACAGCTGCGGCAGCAGCCACACCGACCCGTACCCGGCGCGCTCGCCCGCCCACGTCGTCAGGTGGGCGCTCCAGGCGGCGCGGTCGACCAGGGCCACCGGCAGCGACACCGCCAGCCAGGTCAGCGCCGCCACCCCCGCCGTCCCGGCGACCGCGCGGGCGCGGCCGCAGCGCAGGCCCACGACCAGCAGCGCCAGCAGCAGCAGCGCCGGCCACGTGCGGGCGGCGGCGGCCAGGCCGACGAGGACACCGGCCAGGACCGGCCGGCGGCGCGCCCACGCCGCCAGGCCCGCCGCGGCCAGCGCCACCCCGAGCAGGTCCAGGGACACCAGGGAGGTCAGCACGAGCACCGGGCTGGCCGCCACGAGGAGCGCGTCCCAGCCGCGGCGGCGCCCGGCGGCGACGGCGACGGCCGCGACGACGGCCAGCGCCGCCAGCGCCAGCGCCACCGCCATCGCGTCGAAGTAGGCGCGCTGGGCGGCGACGCTGACCTCGTCGGGGGCGAGCAGGCCGAGCAGCCACGCCAGCGCCGCCGTCAGCGGCGGCTGCCCCAGCGAGACGCCGTCGCCGTACGGGCCGAGGCCCTGGGCCAGCCCGGAGGAGGTGTAGACGACGGGACCGTCGGCGTAGCAGGCGTGCCAGAACTGGTCGGGGGTGTTCCACCCGGCGGTGCGGCAGTGGTGCTTGCTCACCGCGCCCAGCGCCACGGCGACGGCCGCCACGAGCAGGGCGACGGGCAGCGGGCGCGCCCACCACGGCGCCCCGGGGCCCAGGCGCCGGCCGGCGGGCCCGCCGAGGACCTCGCTGCCGGCGCGGGCGACCGGGTCGGCAGCGGTCGGGGCGACGGGCTCGACGGGCCTGATGGGCCTGGCGGGCCTGGCGGGCCCGGTGGGCGGGCGCTGGGAGCTCACCCGAGCAGCGTGCCGCAGGCGGGCCGCCCGCGGGTGGTCAGGGCGCGGGTGGTCAGGGGACGAGTGGTCAGGGGACGGGCGCGGCGTCCGCGCCCTCGTCGGCCTGCGGCGACGCTTCGGCGTCGCCGCCACCGCCGCCGCTGTCACCACCGCCGCCGTCACCACCGCCGCCGTCCGGGGCGGTCGGCGGCGCCGTGGGCGAACCGGTGGCGGTGCTGGTCGGCGTGCCGGTCGGCTGCTCCGCCGGCTCCTCGGTGGCCTCGTCCGAAGCCTCCTCGGTGGGCTCCTCCGTCGGCTCCTCCGTGGCCGTCGGGGACTCGCTGGGCGACTCCTGCGCGGTGCGCGACGGGGTGGAGGACGGGGTGGACGCCGTCCCCGAGGAGCTGGAGGACCCCACGTAGCTGGGCGAGGGGAAGTCCGCCTCCGGGACCCCCTGCAGCGCGGCGCGCACGAACGACGTCCAGATGCGCACCGGGTACGAGCCGCCGGTGACCTCCCCGCCGCCCAGGGACAGCTTCTCCGGCCCGGACTCGCCCACCTGGTACATCGCGACGCTGGCGGCCAGCTGCGGGGTGTACCCGGCGAACCAGGCGGACATGTTGCCCGAGGACGTGCCCGTCTTGCCCGCGGCCGGGCGGCCCAGGTTGCGGGCGTAGCGGCCGCTGCCCTGCTGCACGACCTGCTGCAGGGCGTACGTGGTGTCGGCCATGACGTCCTCGGCGAACACGCGCCGCTGCGTCGGGGAGGCGGTGTAGACGCGGGTGCCGTCGGCGTCGTCGATGCTCTCGATGGTGTGCCAGTCGTTGCGCACGCCCTGCGCGGCGAAGGTCGCGTACGCCTGCGTGACGTCGATCGGGTGCGGCGAGGCCGTGCCCAGGACGTTGGACAGGGTCGTGTCCGCGTCACCGAGGGTGTTGGTGTCCGCCGGGTAGCCGGCGTCGACCGCGACCCGGCGGGTGGCCTCGGGGCCGACCTCGTCGTTCAGCTGCACGTACGTCGTGTTGACCGAGTTGGCGGTGGCCGTCACGAGGTTGATCCGCCCGTAGCTGGAGCCGCCGAAGTTGCGGAACGTGTTGCCGTCGACCGTCATCGGGCTGGCGCCGCTGTAGGTGCTGCGCAGCGAGACGCCCTGCTCCAGCGCCGCGACGAGGGTGAACGGCTTGAACGTCGACCCGGCCTGGGCGATGTCCTGCGTCACGGCGTTGCGGTTGCGCTGCAGGTAGTCGGCCCCGCCGTACATGGCCCGCACCCCGCCGGTGGCCGGGTCGATCGCCGACAGCGCGACCTGCAGGCCCTCGGGGACGCTGGCGGGCAGCTGGTCCTGC
Source organism: Kineococcus terrestris (assembly GCF_041020755.1). Classification (NCBI taxonomy): domain Bacteria; kingdom Bacillati; phylum Actinomycetota; class Actinomycetes; order Kineosporiales; family Kineosporiaceae; genus Kineococcus; species Kineococcus terrestris. The sequence goes on from NZ_JBEUEI010000001.1 coordinate 152,409, forward strand.
ACGGCCTGCACGGCCGCCTCCTGCGCCCGCGCGTCGAAGGTGGTGACGATGCGGTAGCCGCCGCGGTCGATCTGCTCCTGCGTCAGGCCCGCGGCGCTCTCCAGCTCCGCGCGCACCGTCGTCAGCAGGTAGCCGTCCGGCCCGCGCAGGGCGTCCTCGCGCTGCTCCTGGACCGTCTCGGGCAGCCCGGCGGCGGCCCGGTCGTCCGCCGACAGCCAGCCCTCGGAGACCATGCCGTCGAGCACGTAGTCGACGCGGGCGGCGGCGCCCTCGGGGTCGTTGAGGGGGTCCAGGGCGCTGGGCGCCTTGAGGACGGCCGCCAGCAGGGCGGCCTGGGAGACGTCCAGCTCGCCGACGTCGCGGCCGAAGTACGCCTGCGCGGCGGCCTGCACGCCGTAGGCGCCGCGGCCGAAGTAGACGGTGTTGAGGTAGTCCTGCAGCGTCTCGTCCTTGGTCTGCTGCTGGTCGATCTTCAGGGCGAGGATGAACTCCTGCGCCTTGCGCGCGTAGGAGCGCTCGGAGGTCAGGTAGTAGTTCTTCACGTACTGCTGCGTGATCGTCGAGCCGCCCTGCTGCGAGCCGCCGCGCACGTTGTTCCACACCGCGCGGGCGATGCCCGTCGGGGAGACCCCGCGGTTCTCGTAGAAGGAGCGGTCCTCGGCGGCCAGCACGGCGTGCTGCACGACGTCGGGCACCTCGTCGATGCCCACGACCTCGCGGTTGCGGGCCGCGAAGGTGCCCAGCTCCGTCTGCCCGTCGCTGAAGTAGACGGTGCTGATCTGCGCGTCGGCCAGCTCGTTGGGGTCCGGCACGTCGGTGACGGCGTAGGCGGCGGCGAGCCCGCCGACCCCCAGCACGGCGCCGGCGGCGACGAGGCCGGCGAGCCAGGCCAGCGCGCGGCGGCCGCGGCGGCCCTTCCGGGCGGCGGGTCGGGCGGCGGGGCGGCGCGCGGCCGGCTGCTGCGGCCGGCGCTGCGCGGACCCGGGGGCAGGACGGCGTCGAGCCACTGCGGTGCGTTCCTCCGTGGTGGGGGCGGCGTGCGGGACCGGCACGCACGTCGGGTGCTGGTGATCCATCGGCAGGAGCGGTGCGCCCCTCGAGATCCCCGGCCCGTCCAGTATGCGCGGGCCGCGGGGTGCTCCGCGCCGCGCGGGCGCCGCGGCCGGCGGCGCTCACGACACCTCCACGCGCCGACCGCACCCCGCCCGCTCCCCCACCGACGGGGGCCTGCCCCCGCCGACCCCGCTGCGTACCGTGACGGTGTGAGCGCGCGGTGAGGGCGGGACGGCCCGGCGGGGACGCCCGGGACGGCGCGGACGCCGGCGTCCCCGCCGAGCTGCGGCAGCTGCTGGCGACCCGGCGCTACCGGCACCTGATGGCGGTGCGGCTGGTCGGGCAGGCCAGCGACGGCGCCTTCCAGGCCGGTCTGGCGACGCTGTTCTTCTTCGCCCCCGAGCGGCAGGCCACCCCCGCCGGCGTCGCGCTGGCCTCGGCGGTGCTGCTGCTGCCGTTCACGGTCGTCGGCCCCTGGGCGGGCGTGCTGCTGGACCGCCGCCCGCGCCGCTCCGTGCTCGGGTGGGGCAACCTGCTGCGGGCCGCGCTGGCCGCCTGCGTGGCGGTCGCCCTGGCGCGCGGCGCCGGCGACGTCGTCCTCGGGGTGCTGGCGCTGGCGACCCTGTCGGTCAACCGCGCCCTGCTCGCCGGGCTGTCGGCGGCGCTGCCGCGGGTCGTGGCCCCCGGCCGGCTGGTCCTGGCCAACTCGATCACCCCGACGGCCGGCACCGTCGCGGCCGGGGCGGGCGCCGCGGTCACCGTGGGCGTCGCCGCGGTCCTCGGCACGGACGCCGGCGCCGACGTCGGCGCGCTGTGCGTGGCGGCCGCCGCGTACGCGGCCGCGGGGCTGGTCGCGCTGGCCTTCCCCCGCGACCTGCTGGGGCCCGACCCCTCCCCCCGGCCGTCCGGCGGGCGCTCCGGCACCGGACCCGTCGCCGTCGTCCGGCGCGCCTCGCGCGACGTCGCGGCCGGGGTCGCGCACCTGCGCGAGCGGCGCGCGGCGGCCGCCGCGCTGGGCGTGGTGGCCTGGCACCGGTGGGCGTTCGGGCTGACGACCGTCGCCGTCGTGGTGCTGTGCCGGCGCACGCTGGCCCCGGTGGAGGACCCCTCGCGGGGCCTGGCGGTGCTCGGCGTCCTGCTGACGGCCGTGGCCGCCGGGTCGGGGGCGGCGGCGCTCGCGGCCCCCTGGGGCGCCCGGCGCGAGCGCGTCACCGCGTGGATCCGCGGCTGCCTGCTGCTGGCCGGCGCGGCCCAGCTGCTCGTGGGGCTGACCACGGACGTCGTCGCGCTGGCGGTGGCCGCGTTCCTGCTCGGGGTGGGCGGGCAGGGCGCCAAGATCGGGGTGGACACGGTGGTGCAGCGCGGTGTGGACGACGCCTACCGCGGGCGCGTCTTCACCGCCTACGACCTCGTCTTCAACGTCAGCTACGTGCTGGCGGCCGGGGCGTCGGTGCTGCTGGTGCCCGACGACGGCCGCCTGGGCGTCGTGGCGGTGGTGCTGGCGTGCGGGTACGCGCTCGTCGCCGCCGCCCACGGGCGGGCCGGCGCGCGCCCGCCCGCCGGGGCGCGCGCGTCCTGACCCGGGCGGGGTCAGGGCAGGGGGACCTCGGCGTCCGGGGGCGTGACGTCCTCGGAGGGCTCCGGCGAGCCGGTGGGGCCGGCGGTGCCCTCCTCCTCCTCCTCCGGCGGCTCCTCCGGCGGCGCGCTCGTCGGCTCGGGCTCGACCACCGGCGGGGGGGTGACCACCGGAGGGGCGGGCGTCGAGACCGGCGGCGGGGTGGTCGGCGGCGTGGTCGGCCGCGGCGGGCGCGTGGGCCGCGGCGGCCGCGTCGGGCGGGGCGGCGGCGCCGAGGACGGCGGCGGGGGCGTGAGGGTGGGCGGGGCGGGCGTGACCGGGGGCGGCGCGGTCGTCGGCGGCGCGGTCGGCGCGCTCGTCGGCGGCGCGGTCGTGGGCCGGGGCGGCACGGCCGGGGCGGGCGTGAACGGGTCCGGCGGGGTCGTGGAGGGCGCCGGCGGCCGGGCCGGCGGCGGCAGCGGCAGACCCGTGGTGGGGTCGACCGCCGACGGCGGGGGCGAGCCCTCGAGCCCGGACGGCGTGCCCGAGGGGACGGCGGAGGTCGCCGGGGGCGCGGTGCGCTCGCCCGTGCGCGCGGAACCGCCGGCGCTGCCCGAGCCCCCGGTGCCCCCGCCCGTCCCGGTGGGCGCCTCGGCCGGGGCGGGAGCCTCCTCGGGCAGGGCCACGGACGGCGGCGCGGCGGTGGTGGTCACCGGCGGCGGCTGCACGATGGCCACGGGGTTGGGGACGTCGGCCAGCCGGCCCTGCTGGACGGCGGCGATGGCGATGCCGGTGCCCGCGGTGGCCAGGACCAGCGCGCCGACGACGGCGGCCACGGGGCGGCGCGGCAGCGAGCGCACGTCCGCCAGCACGCCGCTCTCGCGGCGGTGCGCGGCCCGGGACGAGCCGGCGGGCACGGCCTCGTGCAGGGCGGCGGCCCCGAGGGCCGCGGTGGCCGCGCCGTCGAGGCCGAAGTGCGACCCCGCGCCGGTGTCCGCCAGCGCGCGCAGACCGTTCACCCACGCCGGCAGCCGGTCGGGACGCTGCGCCGGGTCGTCGGCCAGCGCCTGCAGGAGCAGGTCGGCCAGCCCGGCGTGCGGGGCGGTGGCCGGGGCCACGGCGAGCTGGCGGCGCACCAGCGCGGTGTCGAGCCCGCCGTCGGGGCCGACGGCCGGCGGCTGCCCGGTGAGCAGGAAGACCGCGGTGGCGCCGAGGCCGAAGACGTCCCCGGCGGAGGAGGGCAGCGCGCCCGCGCGCACCTCCGGCGCCGTGTACGGGCCGACGGAGGGCCGCAGCGGCCCGGTGCGCAGCCCGCCGAGGCTGGCGCCGGCCAGGCGGACGCCGTCGGCGGGGCGGAACCCGGCCAGCCGCACCGAGCGGGGCGTGATGTCGCCGTGCACGAGGGGCGGGGACTGCCCCGACCCGCGGTGCAGCTCCTGCAGGACACCGGCGGCCGTGGCCAGGACGACGAAGCGGTCCTCCAGCCCGGCGCCGGGGTCGTCGCGCAGCCAGTCGGCCACGGAGCGGCCGGAGGCCTGCTCGAGGACGGCGTACTGCCACAGGGGCGCGTCCAGGTCCAGGCGGCCCGGCGGGTGCGGGGCGGGACCGGCGAAGGACGTCACGACGCGGGCGAGCGCCTCGTGCCGGACCCGGGCCAGGCCGGCGGCGCGCTCGCGCCAGACCCCGGCCGGGTCGAGCGGGGGGTCCGCGGCGCCGCCGGCGCCGTCCTCGCCGTCCTCGCCGTCCTCGCCGTCGGGCGTCTGGTCGGACAGCCGGTCGGCGGCCGGCTCGGCGGCCGGGCGCAGGGCGGCGAGGGTGAACAGCGCCTCCCCGGCCGGGGCGCGGTGGTCGAGCACGTGCCACGCCTCGTCGGCGCCCTCGGTCTCCCCGAGCAGCTCGTAGCGGTCGGGGTCGTCCGCCGGGCCCGCGCGGTGGCGGAGCACCGACGGCGCGTCCGGCGCCGTCAGCCGCTCGTCCGGCCAACCCTCGCTGCTCACCGGTGGCACCTCCGCGCCTCGGCGGTGCCCGGGGGCACCGTGTACGGGCCTCTCATGATGCCCCATCCGGGGGACGGCGACCCCCGTCCGCGGGCGTGGCGGGCCCGCCGGGCTCGACGCGGCGGCCGGGGAGGGGTACACGCGCCCGCACGCGCGGACGCGCACCACCCCCGGACCACCACGCCCGCTACGACGCCGCGGCGCCGCGGCGGGTTCCCCCGACCGGGCGCTCAAGCCCGGGACGCGACCTGCCGATGCAGCGTGCGTGATCACGACCACGGAGCGTGTCGAGACAGCGGCCGCCACCACCCGTCCGGCGCAGCCGCGGACGTCGCGCGAGGACCGCGTGCGCGGCGGCGGGGTGCGGCTGGCCGTCAGCACCGCCCTGGTCGTGGCCCTGCTCACCGCCCTCGTGCCGCACCTCGTGGGCGCCGCCGAGCCGGGCGGCGCGCCCTGGTGGCCGGCCGCCGGCGTCGCCCTCGCCCTGGCCGCGCGCCGGCCCGCCCGCCGCTGGTGGGTGGTGGCCGGGACCCTCGTCGGCGCGCTGCTCGGCGCCCGCGCCGGCGGGGACGCCGGCACAGCCACCCTCTTCGCCACCGCCCAGGCCCTGCAGGTGGCCGTCGGCGGCTCCGTCGCGGGGCTGCTCACCGGCGGGCGGCCCCTGCGGCTGCGCCGGGGCCGCGACGCCTGGCGCCTGCTCGCCGCCGGCCTGGCCGGGACGCTGGCCGGCGCCTGCCTGCAGGCGCTCGGCGGCCAGGGCCTCGTGCACCACCTGCCCGCGCAGCTGCTCGGGGTGATGCTCGTCGCGCCGCTGCTCCTGCTGCCCGTGCCGGGCCCCGCGCTGCGCCGCCAGCGCGCGCTCGTCCTCGAGCACGCCGTCGCGCTGCTCGCCGCCGCCGGCGTCTCGACCGCCGTCCTCTGGACCCCGGCCCCCGGGCCGTGGTCGTTCCTCGTCGTCGTCCCCGTGCTGTGGGCCGCGGCGCGGCTGGGCACCGGACGGGCGCTCAGCTGCCTGCTCGTGGTGGCCCTGGTCGCCACGGCCGGCAGCGCGGGCGCCTCCGGGCAGCTGGGCGCCGAGCAGGCCACCCGCGCCCTGCAGGGGCTGCTGCTGACGGCCGGTGCCGTGACGCTGGTGATGTCGCTGGTGGTGCGCTCGCGCGACCGCGCCGTGGTGGACGCCCGCCGGCGCGAGGAGCTGTTCCGCCGCACCTTCGACGACGCCCTGCTCGGCGTCGCCCTGCTGCGGCTGCGCGCCGACGGCACCGCCGTCGTCGCCCGCGTCAACGACCGCCTGACGAGCCTGCTGGGCCGCGGGGTGGCGGTGGGCAGCGACTGGTCCGAGCAGGTCGCCGACGAGCACCGCGAGGGGTTCACCGCCGCGGTCGTCGACATGGTCGAGCGGGTGCGCGAGGGCGAGGCCGCCCACTGGCACGCCGAGCTGCGCCACGGCGGCCCCGACGGGGAGGGCACCTGGCTGGAGCTGGCCGCGGCCGCCTGGCCCACCGCCGGCGACCCGGCCACCGGCGAGGTCGCCGCGGTCGTGCAGGTCGTCGACGTGACCCAGCGCCGCCTCGTGCAGCGCCGCCTGCGCGAGGCCGCGCTGCACGACCACCTGACGGGCCTGCCGAACCGGACGCTGCTGGAGGACCGGCTGCGCCACGCCCTGACCGGCGCGCGGCGCTCCGGGCGCGAGGTCGCCCTCCTGTACTGCGACCTGGACGACTTCAAGCCCGTCAACGACACCGGCGGGCACGCCGCGGGCGACCACGTGCTCATCGGGGTGGCCGAGCGCCTGGCCGCCGCGGTCCGCCCCGGCGACACCGTCGCGCGCCTGGGCGGCGACGAGTTCGCCGTCGTGTGCCCCGACCTGCCCGACGGCGACGCGGCGCTGGCCGTGGCGCAGCGGATCGTGGAGTCGATGGCGCAGCCGTTCGAGGTCGCCGGGTGGAGCTTCCCCGTCGGCATCAGCGTGGGCCTGGCCGTGGCCGCGCCCGGCCAGGACGCCGCCCGGGTCCTGCAGGAGGCCGACGCGGCGATGTACGAGGCGAAGGGTTCCGGCAAGGGGCGGGTGCGCTCGGCCGGTCCGCGCGTGGTGGACCTGCGCGCGCGCCGCCGCAGCCAGGGCTGAGAGCGCGCCCACCGCGCCACGAGGCCCGCTGCGGGGCAAGGGAAACGTTTACCGCGCGTCCGCGCGGGGGTCGGTCCGGCACAGGCGTTGACGCTGCGGCCGGACCGACCTACTGTCGTGGGCACCTGAGGTTGAAACGTCTCAGTCCGGGCGGGAGGGACCCGCCCGGCAGTTGATCTCGATGAGGAGACCAGCGACATGGCCCGACCCCGCACCCGTGCGCTCATCGCCGCGGCGGCCCTCGCCGCGCTGCCCCTGTCCGCGTGCAGCGCGGGCTCGCTGGGCTCCTCCAGCGAGGAGGGCGTCACCGCGATCACCCTGCTCGTCGGCAACGCCGAGGAGAACGTCCTGGCCGCCGAGGCCGTCGCCGAGGCCTTCGAGGCCGAGAACACCGACGTCGACGTCACCGTCGAGACGCGCCCCGGCGGGACCGAGGGCGACAACCTCATCAAGACCCGGCTGGCCACCGGCGACATGCCCGAGGTGTTCGTCTACAACAGCGGGTCCCTGCTGCAGGCGCTCAACCCCCAGCAGCAGCTCGTGGACCTGTCCGACCAGGAGTGGGTCGGGAACGTCGACCAGGCCTTCCTCGACGCGGCCGGCGGCGAGGACGGCACCTACGGCGCCCCCTTCGGCGCCGTGCAGGCCGGCGCCGTCCTCTACAACAAGGCCGTCTACGAGGAGCTGGGCCTGGAGGTCCCGCGGACGTGGGACGAGTTCCTGGCCAACAGCCGCGCGGCCCGCGACTCCGGCCGGGCGGGCATCATCCAGACCTACGGCGAGACGTGGACGTCCCAGCTGTTCGTCCTCGGCGACTTCCACAACGTCCTCGCGGCCGAGCCGGACTTCCCCGAGCGCTACACCGCCAACCAGGTCGGCTACGCCACCTCGCCCGCGGCGCTGCGCGGCTTCGAGCACCAGCAGGAGGCCTTCGAGGAGGGCCTGTTCAACGAGAACTTCCCCTCCGCCCTGTACCCGGACGGCCTGGCGCTGCTGGCCGAGGGCGAGGGCGTGCACTTCCCGATCCTCACCGGCGTCGTGTCCGAGCTGGCCCAGAGCTTCCCCGACGCGATCGACGACATCGGCGTGTTCGGCCTGCCGGGCGACGACGCCGCCACCAACGGCATCACCGTCTGGACCCCCGACGCCGCCTACATCCCGGCGACGACCGAGGGCGCGGAGCTCGACGCCGCCAAGCGGCTCGTGGCCTTCATCGCCAGCCCCGCCGGCTGCGACGCGCAGAGCGAGGGCTCCCTGCCCACCGGCCCCTACCCCGTCCAGGGCTGCGAGCTGCCCGAGGAGACCCCCGCGGCCGCCGACGACATCCAGGTGTACCTGGACGAGGAGCGCGCCACCCCCGCGCTGGAGTTCCTCTCCCCCGTCAAGGGTCCCAACCTCGAGAACCTGACCGTCGAGGTCGGCTCCGGCATCCGCCCGGCGGACGACGCGGCGCGCCTGTACGACGAGGACGTCGCCAAGCAGGCCCAGCAGCTGGGCCTCGAGGGCTGGTGACGGACCCGGTGGCGACCGACAGCCCGGCGCGCGCCGCCCGGGCGGCCTCCGCGCCCCGGCCGGGAGGACCCGGCCGGGGGCGGGGGCGCCGCCGGCGCAGCCCGTACCCGACCTGGTTCTACCTGCCCGCGGCGGTCGTGTTCGGCGTCCTGTTCGTCCTGCCGACGTTCGCGTCGTTCTGGTTCAGCCTCACCCGCTGGACCCTCTTCGACAGCGAGTTCATCGGCCTGGACAACTTCCGGCTCTTCTTCGACGAGCCGCAGCTGGTCACCGGCCTGCGCAACACCGTCGTCTACGCCGTGCTGACCTCCGGGGCCAAGGTGGTCCTGGGGATGCTGCTGGCCCTGTTCCTCACCTCCCAGGTGGCCGCCCGCGGGTACCTGCGCTCGGTCGTCTTCTTCCCCGTCCTCGTCAGCACCATCGGCGTCGGCATCACCTTCCAGGTCCTCATGGACCCCTTCGGCGGGTTCATCAACGAGGCGCTGGCGGCCGTCGGCATCGAGGGCCCCGGCTGGCTGACCGACCCGCGGTGGGCGCTGTACTCGGTGGCGCTCGTGGACGTCTGGAAGGGCGTGGGCCTGGCGACCCTCATCTTCATCGCCGGCATCGTCACCATCCCGCGCGAGTACTTCGAGGCGGCCCGCGTCGACGGCGCCGGGCCGCTGAAGAACTTCCTGCACATCACGCTGCCGCTGGCCCGCGGGGCCACCGCCACCGTCATCACGCTCTCGCTCATCGGCGGCCTGCGCTCCTTCGAGCTCATCTGGGCGATGACCCGCGGCGGGCCGGGCTTCACCTCCGACGTCATCGCCTCGGTGATCTACAAGCAGTACCAGGCGGGCTTCTACGGCCTGTCCACCGCGGGCAACGTCGTCCTCTTCCTCCTCGTCACGGCGATCGTCCTGCCGCTGACCTGGCTGCTCAACCGCCGGGAGGTGGAGCTGTGAAGGCCCTCTACCGCTGGGGCGGCGGCGCGCTGGCGATCGTCGTCACCGGGGTCGTCTTCATCGTCCCCTTCGTCTTCATCCTCCTGACGGCGATGAAGACGCGGGCCGAGGCCAACCGCCTGGAGTTCTCCTGGCCCACCGAGATGGCGGTGGTCCAGAACTTCGTCGAGGTGCTGGAGACGCGCAACTACATCCTCGTCATCGCCTTCATCAACTCGACCATCCTCACCGTCGCCAGCGTCGCCGGCATGGTCGTGCTGGCCGCGATGGTCGCCTTCGTCCTGCAGCGGCGCCCCAGCCGGTGGAACCCCTTCGTCAACTTCCTCGTGCTGTCCGGGCTCATCATCCCGCCGGCCGTCGTGCCGACCATCTGGGTCCTGCAGGCCATCGGGCTGTTCCGCACGATGCCCGGCCTCATCCTCGTGCAGATCGCCTTCGGGCTGTCCTTCTCGATCCTGCTCTTCCGCGCCTTCATCGCCACCATCCCCCGCGAGGTCGACGAGGCCGCGGTCATCGACGGCGCGGGGCCGCTGCGGCTGTTCTTCACCGTGGTGCTGCCGCTGCTCAAGCCGGTCGTCGTCACGGTGGTCGTCGTGCAGGCCGTCAACGTCTTCAACGACTTCGTGACGCCGCTGTACTTCCTGCCCGGCGAGCGCAACGCGACCGTGCAGCTGACCCTCTACAACTTCCAGAGCCAGTTCACGACGCAGTACAACCTGCTCTTCATGAACATCCTGCTCATCACGATCCCGATGCTGCTGCTGTACGTCTTCTTCAACCGGCAGATCGTGGGCGGGATGACCTCCGGCGCCGTCAAGGGCTGACGCGCCGGCCACCGACCGGGAGGACTCCCCCGTGCCCGCGACACCCCAGGTGGTCCGCGTGACCGCCGAGCACGCCACCGACCGCACCACCGTCGCCACCGCCCGGCCCCGGATCAGCTGGGTCACGGAGTGCGCGACCCCCGGGTGGTGGCAGGCCTCGGCGGAGGTCGAGCTGACCGGCCCGGCCGGCACCCGCACCGCCGTGCTGGAGGGCGAGGACTCCGTCCTCGTCGGCTGGCCGTTCGAGGACCTGCGCCCGCGCGAGGAGCACGCGCTGCGGGTGCGGGTCACGGGCCGGGACGGCTCCGTCTCGGGCTGGAGCGAGCCGCGGCCCGTGGTCGCCGGGTTCCTCGCCGACGGGGAGTGGTCCGCGGCCACCGTCGGCCTCGCGGATCCCGCGGGCCCCGCGCAGCCGGTGCTGCTGCGGCGCGGGTTCACGCTCGACGCGCCGGTGCGGCGCGCGTGGCTGTACGCGACCGCGCAGGGCGTCTACCAGGTCGAGGTGAACGGCCGCGAGGTCGACGACGAGGTCCTCAAGCCGGGCTGGACGGCCTACGACCACCGCCTGCTGCACGAGAGCACCGACGTCACCGGCCTGCTGACGGCCGGGGAGAACGCCGTCGGCGTGCGGCTGGCCGGCGGCTGGTTCTGCGAGACGTTCCCGCTGGACCGGATGGGCACGCGCCGCTACGGCGAGCAGCCCGCCGCCGCGCTGCAGCTGGTCGTGGAGCTGGCCGACGGCACCACCCGGACGATCACCACGGACGGGGACTGGCGCGCCACCGGGGAGGGTCCGCTGCGGCGCAGCGGCATCTACCCCGGCGAGACGTTCGACGCGCGCCGGGCGCTGCCCGGCTGGTCCTCCCCCGGGTTCGACGACTCCGCCTGGGCCCCGGTGCGCGTGGACGGACCGTGCCCGGTGCCGGAGGCGCGGCTGTCGCCCGGCGCCCGCCGGCTGCGCGAGGTGCCCGTCGCCGAGGTGCTCACCACACCGTCCGGGCGCACGGTCCTCGACTTCGGCGAGGACCTCGTCGGGTGGGTGCGGTTCACCGTCTCCGGACCGGCCGGGGCCACCGTGACGCTGCGGCACGCGGAGGTCCTGGAGGACGGGGAGCTGTGCACGCGTCCGCTGCGCAGCGCGGAGGCCACCGACCGGTACGTGCTGGCCGGCACCGGCCGCGAGACGTGGGAACCGTGGTCGACGTTCCACGGGTTCCGCTACGCCGAGGTCGACGGCTGGCCCGGCGACCTCGACCCCGCCGACGTGGTCGCCGTCGTGGTCTCCAGCGACCTGCGCCGCACCGGCTGGTTCGAGTGCTCCCACGAGCTGCTGTCGCGGTTCCACGACAACGTCGTGCGCGGCACCGTCGGCAACTTCCTGCACCTGCCGACCGACTGCCCCCAGCGCGACGAGCGGCTGGGCTGGACCGGCGACATCCAGGTGTTCGCACCGACCGCCTCGGCGCTGCTGGACTGCGACGGGTTCCTCACCTCCTGGCTGCGCGACCTGGCCCTGGAGCAGGCCGACCACGACGGCGTGGTGCCGTACGTGGTGCCGAGCGTGCGCCCGCACGTGGTGCCCGCCGCCGCGTGGGGCGACGCGGCCACCGTCGTCCCCGCCGTCCTGCACGAGCGGTTCGGCGACACCGGCGTGCTGGCCGCCCAGTACGCGAGCATGCGCGCCTGGGTGGACGTGGAACTGGCCGCCGCCGGGGAGCGCCGGCTGTGGGAGGGCGGTTTCCAGTTCGGCGACTGGCTGGACCCCGCCGCCCCGCCGGACCGCCCCGGCGAGGCGCGCACCGACCCCGACCTCGTCGCCACCGCGGAGCTGTTCCGCTCCGCGGACCTGCTGGCGCGCACCGCCCGGCTGCTGGGCCGGGAGGAGGACGCCGGGCGGTACGGCGACGCGGCCGAGGAGGTGCGCCGGGCCTGGCTGCGCGAGCACGTCACCCCCGCGGGGCGCGTGGTCGGCGACACCCAGACCGCGTACGCGCTGGCGATCCGGTACGGCATCGTCACCGACCCGGAGGTGCGGGCCGCGCTGGGCGGGCGCCTCGCGCACCTCGTGCGCGCCGCCGGGTACCGCGTCGCGACCGGGTTCGTCGGCACCCCGCTGGTGTGCGACGCGCTGACGGCCACGGGCCACGACGAGGCCGCGGCGCGGCTGCTGCTGCAGACCGAGTGCCCCTCGTGGCTGTACCCGGTGACGATGGGCGCCACGACCGTGTGGGAGCGCTGGGACAGCCTCCTGGAGGACGGGTCGGTGAACCCCGGCCAGATGACCTCGTTCAACCACTACGCGTTCGGCGCGGTCGCGGACTGGCTGCACCGCGTCGTCGCGGGCCTGGCCCCGGCGGCGCCCGGGTACCGGCGCATCGAGGTCGCCCCGCACCCCCTGCCCGGGCTCGACTCGGCGCGCTTCGTCCACGACACCCCCTACGGGCGGGCCGAGGCCGGCTGGCGGCGCGAGGACGGCGAGCTGGTCGTGACCGCCGTCGTGCCCACCGGCACCACGGCGCGCGTGCGCCTGCCGTGGGCGCGCGAGGAGGTCCTCGACGTCGTCTCCGGCCGGCACGAGTGGCGCGGCGCCGACCCCGGCGTCGGGCCGGCACCGCGGGGACCGGTGACGCTCGCCTCCAGCCCCGCCGACGTGCTGGACCACCCCGCCGCCTACGCGGCGCTGATGGCGACGCTGCGCGCCCACGACGAGGACCTCGCCCGGGCGGTCCGCGACCAGACGCGCTGGGTGCCGCGGGGCCGCCTGGCCGACGTCCTGCGGCGCGTGCCGCTGCCGGTGCAGCAGCGCGCGGACGAGGCGGTGCGGGCCGCGACGTCCTGAACCGCCACGTCCTGGACCCGGGACGTCCGGCGGCTCAGAAGACGGTGCGGCGCACCGTCTCCGGGTGCAGGACGAGCCGCACGTACCGCTCGGCGAGCAGGCCCTCGCGGTCGGCGGCGCGCACCGGGTCGCCCAGGTCCCAGTAGCGCGCGGCCAGCCGCTCGGCCAGCTCGTGCGCCCCGTCGGTCTCCACGGTGACGGGCCCGGCCACCGAGACCCAGTGCTCGCGCTCGTCGGCGGGCGCGGCCACGACGAGGGAGGCGCGCGGGTCGCGCTCCAGCCGGCGCACCTTCAGCGAGCCCGGCGGGGTGAACAGCTGCACCTCGTCGTCCGCGGTCAGCTCGAACCACACCGGGCGCGGCTGCGGCGGGACCGGGCCGGCGGCCGCGGTGAAGAACCCGAGCAGCGGCCGGCGCAGCAGCTCGCGGTCCTCCCCGGTCAGCCGGTCGGCGCGGTGGTCGGGGCGGTGGTCGGCGGGGTGGTCGGCGGGTCGGTGGGTCGTCTGCTCGCTCACGGGTCCAGCACACCGCCGCCCGCCCGGACGGCGCCATGGGTGCGACGCCGGGGCACCTGGGCGCTCGTCCAGCGCCCGGCCTGGTCCCGGCGACCGCCCGCGCCTACGCTCCGCGCCGTGGACGTGTTCAGCGACCTGGTCCGCGGGGTCCGCTCGCACGGCTCGCTCTTCGGCGTCTCGGTCCTGCGGCCGCCGTGGGACCTGCGCTTCGACGGCGGGGCGCCCCTGACCCTGTGCGCGCTGCTGTCCGGCGCGGCGCGGGTGGTGCCGCAGGACGGCCCGCCGGAACCCGTCGCCGCCGGGGAGACGGTCGTGGTGCGCGGGCCGGCGCCGTTCCGCCTGACCAGCGAGCCCGCCGCGGACGTGGACCCCGTGCCCTGGCGGCCCGGGCGGGCGGAGCCCGGCAGCGCGCCGCCGGGGGCCTCGACGCTCGTGGTGGGCGCCTACCCGGCGCGCGGGGAGATCGGCCGCCGCCTGCTGGACGCCCTGCCGCCGGTGCTGCGGGTCGGCGGCGGCGAGTCCGGCGACGTCGAGGACCCCGTGCTGGACCACCTGGCCGCCGAGGTCGCCGTCGAGGCGCCGGGGCAGCAGGCGGTGCTGGACCGGCTGCTGGACTGGCTGCTGGTGTGCACGCTGCGCACGTGGTTCGACCGGCCCGGCGGGCGGCCGCCGCGCTGGTGGTCGGCGCAGCGCGACCCCGTCGTCGGCGAGGCGCTGCGCCTGCTGCACACCGATCCGGCGGCCCCGTGGACGGTGGCGTCGCTGGCGGCCCGCACGGGGGTGTCGCGCTCGACGCTGGCCGAGCGGTTCACCGACCGCGTCGGTGAACCGCCCGTGACGTACCTGACCCGCTGGCGCATGACGCTGGCCGCCGACCTGCTCCTGGAGCGGCCGGAGGCGACCGTCGCGCAGGTCGCGCGGCGCGTCGGGTACGCGGACCCCTTCGCGTTCAGCGCCGCGTTCCGCCGGGTCCGCGGCACCAGCCCGAGCGGGTTCCGGCGGGCCGTGGAGGGTCCGGCGGACGCCGGGGACCCGCGGGCCCCCGGGGCGCCTCAGCGGGGCTGGACCTCCGCCATGGGGCCGAACCCGTCGACGTCCGCGGCGTCGACGTAGATGATCTCGGGGCTGCGGCTGACCCAGTCCGGCATCTGCCCGACCGCCTTCCGGAAGTGCTCCGCGGCCACGTGGACGCGGCCCGCCTCGTCGTCGCGGAACCCCTCGACGAGCGTGTACCGGTTCGGGTCCTCGACGCTGCGGGACCAGTCGAAGAACAGGTTGCCGGGCTCGGCGCGCACCGCCTCGGTGAACTCGCGGGTCAGCTCGGGCCACTGGTCGGCGAGCTCGGGCTTCACGTGCCACTTCACGACGATGAGGATCACGGCGCCCACTGTAGGACGGGCGCCCCGCCCGGGCGTCCTTGCCGGGGGCGGGCGCGGGCGCCTAGGGTCGTGAGCCCTGAAACGTCTCACGTCCCGACGGAGCGACCGTGACCGACCGCGCCTGCTTCCTGCTGCACCTGCGTCCCGAGCTCGTCGAGGAGTACCTCGCCGTGCACCAGGAGGTGTGGCCGGAGGTCCTGAGCCGCAGCGGCTGGCGCAACTACTCGCTCTTCCTGCGCCGCGAGGACGGCCTCGTCGTCGGCTACTGCGAGGCCGACGACTTCGCCGCCGCCACGGCCGCGATGGAGCGCGAGGACGTCAGCGCCCGCTGGGAGGCGACGATGTCGCGCTTCTTCGCCCCCGCGGCGGCGGGCGACGGGACCGTCCGCGAGCGCGAGCGCCTGCAGGAGTACTTCCACCTCGCCTGAGCGCTCGCGGGCCCCCCGGGGGAGGGCCACCACGTCGTGCGACCACCGCAGCGCGGTGCTTCGATGGCGCCCATGCCCACCACCGTCAAGGCCTACGCCGCGCCCGCGGCCGACCAGCCGCTGGCCCCCACCACGATCGAGCGCCGCGACGTCGGCCCGCACGACGTCCTCATCGGCATCACCCACGCCGGCATCTGCCACTCCGACATCCACACCGCCCGCGGCGAGTGGGGCCAGGTGCCCTACCCGATCGTCGTCGGCCACGAGATCGTCGGCGTCGTCGAGGAGGTCGGCTCGGAGGTCACGAAGCACGCCGTCGGCGACCGCGTCGGCGTCGGCTGCATGGTCGACTCCTGCCGCGAGTGCGCCAACTGCGTCAAGGGCCTGGAGCAGTACTGCCTGAAGGGCAACACCGGCACCTACGCGGCCACCGGCCGCGACGGGCGGCCCACCCAGGGCGGCTACTCGCAGAAGATCGTCGTGACCGAGGACTTCGTCCTGCGCGTGCCCGAGGGCATCTCCTCCGAGGAGGCCGCCCCGCTGCTGTGCGCGGGGATCACCACCTACTCGCCGCTGCGGCACTGGGGCGCGGGCCCCGGCACCCGCGTGGCCGTCGTCGGCCTGGGCGGCCTCGGCCACATGGCCGTCAAGATCGCCGCCGCGATGGGGGCGGAGGTGACCGTCCTGTCGCAGTCGCTGAAGAAGCAGGAGGACGGCCTGCGCCTGGGCGCGAGCCGCTACTTCGCCACCAGCGACCCGGACACCTTCGAGCAGCTGAAGGGCTCCTTCGACCTGATCGTCAACACGGTCAGCGCGAAGCTGGACCTGGACGCCTACCTGTCGCTGCTGGCCGTGGACGGCACGATGGTCAACGTCGGCGCCCCGCCGGAGGCCCTGTCGCTGCAGGTGTTCTCCCTCATCCCCGCGCGCCGCTCGGTCGCCGGGTCGAACATCGGCGGCATCCCCGAGACCCAGGAGATGCTGGACTTCTGCGCCGAGCACGGCATCGGCGCCGAGGTCGAGGTCATCCGCGCCGAGCAGGTCAACGAGGCGTGGGAGCGCGTCCTGGCCTCCGACGTGCGCTACCGCTTCGTCATCGACACCGCCACGATCGGCTGACCGGCCGCACCCGACGGGACCGCGGCCGGTGCGGGGGACGCCCCCGCGCCGGCCGCGGCGGGGCAGGATGCCCGGCATGACGCTGACGCCGGACCGCCTCCTCGCGCCCTGGCGCGAGGAGGCCGCCCACCTGGACGCCGCCGACCCCCTGGCGGCTCACCGCGAGGAGTTCCTCCTCGACGCCGCCCCGGCGGTGACGTCCTACCTGGACGGCAACTCCCTGGGCCGGCCGCTGCGGGCCACCGCCGCCGCGCTGGACGCGTTCGTGCGCGAGCAGTGGGGCGGGCGCCTCATCCGCGGCTGGACCGACGGGTGGATGGGCTGGCCCGAGGAGGTCGGCGACCACCTGGGCCGCGTCGCCCTGGGCGCGGCGCCCGGGCAGACCGTGGTCGCCGACTCCACCACCGTCCTCTTCTACAAGCTGGTGCGCGCCGCCGTGGACGCCGCCGTCGCCACCGGCCGCGACGAGGTCGTCTGCGACACCGGCGACTTCCCCACCGACCGCTGGGTCCTGCAGGGGATCGCCGCCGAGCGCGGCCTGACGCTGCGCTGGGTGGAGACCGACCCCGCCGCCGGGATCACCGCCGAGCAGGTGCGCGAGGTCGTCGGCGAGCGCACCGCGCTGGCCACCTTCAGCCACGTCTCCTACCGCTCCGGGCACCTGGCCGACGCGGCGGCGATCACCCGCGTCGTCCACGACGCCGGCGGGCTGGTCCTGTGGGACCTGTGCCACTCGGCGGGTTCGGTGCCGGTGGACCTGGACGCCTGGGGCGTCGACCTGGCCGTCGGCTGCACGTACAAGTACCTCAACGGCGGGCCCGGCGCCCCCGCGTTCGCCTACCTCGCCGCCCGCCACCACGGCCGGCTGCGCCAGCCCGTGCACGGCTGGATGGGGCACGCCGACCCGTTCGCGATGGGCCCGGCGTACGAGCCCGCGGCGGCCGCGCGGCAGCTCGTCTCCGGGACCCCGCCGATCGTCGCCATGGTCCCGGTGCGGGTGGGCGTGGAGCAGCTGGAGCGCGCGGGCACGGCCGCCGTGCGCGCCAAGTCGGTGCTGCTGACGTCGTTCGCGCTGCGGGCGGCCGACGAGCTGCTGGCCCCGCTGGGCGTCGAGGTCGCCTCCCCGCGCGAGCCGGAGCGCCGCGGCGGGCACCTCACGCTGCGGCGCAGCGACTTCCGCGCCGTCAACGACCGGCTGTGGGAGCAGGGGGTGCTGCCGGACTTCCGCGCGCCCGACGGGATCCGCCTGGGCCTGGCGCCGCTGTCCACGAGCTTCGCCGAGGTCCTGGACGGCGTGCTCGCGCTGCGCGGGGTGGCCGCGGGCGCACCGGCGTGAGCGGGACGCCCGTCGTCCCGGCCGTCGCGGCGCCCGGCGCGCTGGGCGACGAGCGCACGGCCCGGGAGGTCCTGGCGCGCGCGGCCGCGGCCCGCGGGGTCGGGGCGCGGCTGGTGGCGACCGCCTCGGACGCCGCGTTCCGCGACGCGGCGGCCGCCGCCGCCCGCGACGGGGAGCTCCTGCTGCTGCCCCCGCCCGCCGTCGACGTGGACGCCCTGGGGCTGGCGCTGGGGGACGCGCGGGTCGTACGCGTGGACGTCGTCGAGCGCGGACCCGACCGCTCGGGCGCCGTGCGCCGGCACGTGCGCGGGCGCGGGCTGGCGGGGCTGCGCTGGGCGGTGGACGCGTGGTGGGCGCAGCGCGCGCACCCGTCGGTCCGGCACGCCTACGGCCCGCACCCGGACCAGCACGCCGACCTGCGGCTGCCCGCGGGGACGGGCCCGGTGCCCGTCGCGGTCCTCGTGCACGGCGGGTACTGGCGCTCGCGCTGGGAGGCGGACACCCTCGAACCGCTGGCGGTGGACCTGGCGGCGCGCGGGTGGGCCAGCTGGAACGCCGAGTACCGCCGGCCCGACGCGGACGGCTGGGACGCCACCACCGCGGACGTCGCCGCGGCCGTGCGGGCGCTGGCGGACGTGCCGGGACCGGCGGGGGCGCGGCTGGACCCGGGACGGGTCGTGCTGCTCGGGCACTCCGCGGGCGGGCAGCTGGTGGTGCGGCTGGCCGCGGACCTGGCGGGCGGGGAGGGGGCGGTGGTGCGTCCGGCGCTGGTGGTGTCGCTGGCCGGGTGCCTGGACCTCGTGACCGTCGACCGTCGGTGGCTGTCCGAGGGCGCGGCCTCGCGCGCGCTGGGCGGGCGGGCCGAGGAGGTGCCGGACGTCTACGCGGCCTCCTCGCCGCTGGCGCGGCTGCCGATCGGCCTGCCGGTGGCCGTCGTCCGCGCCCGCCAGGACGACCCCGACCTGCTCGACGTGTCCCGCTCGTTCGCCGCCGCCGCGCGCGCGGCCGGCGACGACGTCCTGGAGGTGGAGGGCGAGGGCGACCACTTCGCCCCCGTCGACCCGGCGTCACCGCTGTGGGCGGAGGTCGCCGACCTCGTCGCCACCCGCGTCCGCCCCTGACCCCGGCCCCGCTCCCCCACCACCCCCTCCCGTCGTGATCTCGCAGGGTTTCCCAGCGAGATCGCGGTGATCATGGACGGGTGAAAGCTCACCCGTCCATGATCACGGTGAGGGGGCGGAGGCGTCAGCCGAAGGTGTCGGGGTCCGGGCCGGTGCGCTCGTCGCGGTTGAGGCCGCTGATCCGCGCGACCTGCTCGTCCGACAGCTCGAAGGAGAACAGGTCGAGGTTGCTGACGATCCGCTCGGGCGTCACCGACTTGGGGATGACGATGTTCCCCAGCTGCACGTGCCAGCGCAGCACCACCTGGGCGGGGTCGCGGCCCAGGTCGGCGGCGATCTCGGTGATCACCGGGTCGGACAGCAGCTGGCCGCCCTTGGCGATGGGGCTCCACGCCTCGGTGGCGATGCCGTGCTCGGCGTGGAAGGCGCGCAGGTCCTCCTGCACGAGGTACGGGTGCAGCTCGACCTGGTTGACGGTGGGGACGACCTCCGTCTCGTCGAGCAGCTTGCGCAGGTGCGTCTTCTGGAAGTTCGACACCCCGATGGTGCGGATGCGCCCGTCGCGGTGCAGCTCCTCGAACGCCTTCCACGTCTCGACGTAGTCGTCGGCCTGCTGCGGCCAGTGGATGAGGTAGAGGTCCAGGACCTCCAGCTGCAGCTTCTGCATGCTCGCGTCGAAGGCGCGCAGGGTCTTGTCGCGCCCGTGCTCGCCGTTGGCGAGCTTGGTGGTGATGAACACCTCCTCGCGCGGCAGGCCCGAGGTGCGCAGGGCGTTGCCGACCCCGGCCTCGTTGCCGTACCCGGCGGCGGTGTCGACGTGCCGGTAGCCGGCCTCCAGGGCGCGCAGCACGTTCTCGTCGGTCTGCTCCGGCGGCACCTGGAACACGCCCAGCCCGACCTGCGGGATGGTCGTGCCGTCGTGCAGCGTGAGGTCGGGGACCCCGCTCATGCGTCCTCCTCGGTCGCGGTGGGGCGCGCGGCGGACAGCGTGCCGCGGCGCCCGGTGACCCGCGCGAGGCTAGGTGGACGGGCGCCCGCGCGCGCGGCGGGAGGTCCGCTTCGGGCTCCGGCGTCAGGCTCCGGCGTCAGGCTCCGGCGTCAGGCCTCGGCGGGAGGCCGCGGCACCGGCGGGACGGCGGGCGCGGCGAGGGTGCCGGAGCCGCCGGCGGGCACGTCGCACACGTCCAGCCACGCGGTGAACCCGTCCTCCGGCAGGGGCCGGGCGAGGTGGAAGCCCTGCCCGACGTCGCAGCCGAGGTCGGTGAGGGCGTCGCGCACGGCGGCCTCCTCGACGCCCTCGGCGACGATGCGCACGTCGAGCTGGTGGGCCAGCCACACCGTTGAGGCGGCGATCGCGGCCGAGCGGGAGTCGGTGCCGACACCGGCGACGAAGGTGCGGTCGAGCTTGACCTCGTCGAAGACCAGGCGCTGCAGGTAGGCCAGGGAGGAGTAGCCGGTGCCGAAGTCGTCGATGCTCAGGGACACCCCGAGGTCCGCCAGCTGCGGCAGCACCTGGGTGGCCTCGTGGTCGGCCATCGCCACGGACTCGGTGACCTCCAGCTGCAGCAGCTCGGCGGGGCGCCCGTGCTCGGCCAGCAGCCCGGCCACGGCCAGGGGCAGCGAACCGTCGCGCAGGGCGCTGGCGGGCACGTTGACGGCGACGCGGACGTCGTGGCCGCGGGCCGACCAGCGCGCGGAGGCGCCCAGCGCCTCGGCGAGCGCCCAGCCGGTCAGGGCGGGCATCAGCCCGTCGCGCTCGGCCAGCGGCAGGAACTCGGCGGGCCCGAGCAGCCCGAGGGCGGGGTGCTCCCAGCGCGCGAGGGCCTCGGCGCCGGCCAGGGTGCCGTCGCGCAGGTCCAGCTGCGGCTGGTAGTGCAGGACGAGCCGGCCGGCGGCGCGGCGGTCCTCGGGGGCGGCGGCGGGGTCGAGACCGAGGGCGGTGCGCAGCTGGGTGCGGCGCAGCAGGTCGCGGGCGGCGGGGTCGCCGGCGCCCTGCCCGGCGCGGGCGTCCCCGGGGTGGACCGCCGGGGACCAGGTGCGCACGCCGCCGCCGTCGGCCTTGGCCCGGTACATGGCGTCGTCGGCGACCCGCAGCAGCCGCGAGGGGGTGCCGGCGTGGGCGGGGTGGGCGGCGGCGCCGACGCTGCCGCCGGCGTGCACGCGGGTGCCGAGCAGGTCGTAGGGGCCGGTGACGGCGGCGGCGGCCAGCGCCCCGAAGCGCCCGGCCTCCTCGGGGCCGCTGCCGGGCAGGACGACGGCCAGCTCGTCGCCGCCGAGGCGGGCGACGAGGCAGCCGACGGGCAGGGCAGCCGCGAGGCGGCGCACGACCTGCCGCAGCAGCTCGTCGCCGGCGGCGTGGCCGAGGCCGTCGTTGACGGCCTTGAAGCGGTCGAGGTCGAGCACGAGCAGGCCGAACACCTCGGCGCGGGCGCTGCGCCGCTCCAGGTCGGCGAGCAGGGCGCGGCGGTTGGCGACGCCGGTCAGCTCGTCGGTGAGGGCGGCGCGGCGGTACTGGGCGAGGTCGACGAGCTCGCGGACGGCACCCGCCGAGCGGGCGGCGGCGAGGACCGCGGCGAGCAGGCACGCCCAGGCGACCTCGGTGGCCAGGGGCGCGAACTGGCCGGCGAAGAGCAGGCCGACGCACGCGGGCACGACGAGGACGGGCGCGGCCAGGATGGCGGTGGACGAGGGCGGGCGCGGCGGCCGGGAGCGGGCGGGCCGGACGGCGGCGAGGGCGGCCAGCAGCATCCCGCCGGTCCACAGCAGGTCCAGGCCGGTGCCGGGGTGGTAGCGCCCCTGCAGCGCGAGGACGACGCAGACGACGTTCCCGACGGAGAAGACGAGCGTGCCGGCGGCCAGGGACCACCAGCGCGGGTCGCCGCGCGAGCCGGCGGCGACGGCCGCCGCGCAGACGGCGACCGCGACGTCCGCGGCCGTGCTGAGCACCCACGCGGTGGTGGTGGGCAGGGGGTGGCCGGTGCGCTCGGCGAGGGGGTGGACGAGCAGCTGCTGCAGGAGCGCGGCGGTGATGAGGACGAGCGCGACGGTGCCGGTCAGGTGGCCGGCGAGGTGACCGGCGCGCGGGGCGCCGGGCCGGCGGCGCAGCAGCCGCGCCAGCGCGAGCAGGACCAGCGGGTAGGCGGCGAGGTAGCCGGCCTGCAGGGCGAGGGTGACCAGCAGCGGGCGCCCGGCGGGGTCGAGGGAGCCGCCGCGGGCGACGACGACGTCGTGGGCGACCTCGGAGGCGCTGTAGGCGGCCCACGCCAGCGCGTAGGTGCCCCAGGCGCGCGCCTCGGGCCCGCCGGCGCGCGAGCGCCGCGCCAGCAGGACGACGACACCGGCCTGCACGAGCGTGCCGGGCACGAGGTCGCCCCAGCGGGCGGCCCCGCTCCACGCGCCGCCGAGGCCGCCGGCCAGGACGAGCAGGGCGTAGGCGCACCAGCAGGCGGTCGTGGCCAGCAGGAGGGCGCGCTGGCGCGGCGCGGGGTGCGGGGCGGGCGCGACGTCGCCGGGGTCGGACCGCCCCGGGCCGCCGGCCGGCGCGCCGAGGGGGCGTCGCGGGCCGGCGGCGGCCGTCGCGACGCCCCGGGCTGGGGAGGTCACGTGCGGATCCTGCCGCACCGGTCCCCCCGGTGGGGGGACTCGCGGGCATCGGCGGGGCGGGCGGGTCGCGGGCGCAGCGGGTCGCGGGTCAGCGGACGGCGGGCGCCGCCCGCCGCGCGAGCAGGGCGCGCAGGGCGTCGGCGGCCGCGGCCAGGTCGCGCTCGCCGGCGGGCAGGCCGGGCAGGGCGACGTGGGCGTGCGGCACGCCCTCGCGCAGGAGCAGCTCGACGGGCACACCGGCGGCCCGCAGCCGCTCGGCGTGCTCCAGACCCTCGTCGCGCGCCGGGTCGGCGCCGGAGACGACGAGGACGGCGGGCGGCAGCCCGGCGGGGTCGCTCACGCGCAGCGGGCTGGCGTCGGGCTCGGCGCGCCGGCGCCGGTCGGGCAGGTACAGGTCCCAGGACCAGGCCAGGTCGTCGCGGGTCAGCAGCAGGCCGTCGCCGTAGCGCGCGTGGGAGTCGCGGTCGAGGCGGTGGTCGAGCACGGGCGACAGCAGCAGCTGGGCGGCCACGGGCGGCGCGGCGCCGTCGCGCGCCCAGCGGGCCAGGGCGGCGGCCAGGGTGCCGCCGGTGGAGGTGCCGGAGACGGCCAGCGGGCCGGCGGGGACGCCGGGCACGGCGCCGTCGGCGACGAGGCCGAGGACGGCGGCGGCGTCGCGCAGCCCGCCGGGGAAGGGGTGCTCGGGCGCGTGCCGGTAGCAGGGGCTGAGGACGACGGCGCCGGTGCGGGCGGCCAGCACCCGGCACAGGGCGTCGTCGGTGTCGAGGTCGCCGGTGACCCAGCCGCCGTGCAGGTGCACGAGCGTGCCCGCGCCGGCGAGGGTGGTCCGGGGGACGTAGCGGCGCGCGCGCAACGGCCCGGCGGCGCCGCGCACGTGCAGGTCGGTGACGAGGACCTGCTCGTCGTCGACGGGGCCGGGGCCGCCGCGGCGGTCGCGGGCGCGGGCGGTGGCGACGCCGGCGAGGTGGCGGGGGGTCCAGCCGGCGGTGCGCCGGGCGTGCTCGGCGACGAGGCGGGCGGCGTCGGGGTCGCTGAGGCGGGGGTCGGGCCGCAGCTCGCCACGGGGGTGGACGACCTGGAGCCGGTCGGTGGCGCGCGGGCCGGGGGCGGTGGTCGGCACGGGTCCCTCCTCGGGTCCTCGGGTCCGGTCCCGCCCCACGGTCCTCCGCGCGCGTGTCCCGCGGGCGACGCGGGAGTTTCGGTCGTGTTTCGGCCCGTGGCGGGTTGACCCTCCCGGCCCCGGGCCCGTAGAACGTTTCAAGAGAGTCCGCGAGGTCGCGGACGGGAGGGACCCCACGACGATGACGTCCGGCCGCACGCCCCACCACGCACCCGGCCACCGCTCCACCGGCCCCCTGCTGACCCGCCGCCGCCTGGTCGGCGCCGGCGGCCTGGGCGCCTTGACGCTGCTCGCGGCCGGCTGCGGCGGCGGCTCCTCCGGCGGGGGCGACGGCGCGCTGCGCTTCTCCTGGTGGGGCAACGCCGACCGGGCCGCCGACACGCAGGCGGCGATCGACGCGTTCGAGGCCGCGAACCCCGGCACGACGGTCAGCGGCGAGTGGGCGGACTTCACCGGCTACTTCGACCGCCTGGCCACGAACGTCGCCGCGAACGACGCCCCCGACGTCATGACGCTGGGCGGCGCGTACCCCCGCGAGTACGGCGACCGCGGCGCGCTGCTGGACCTGGCGGAGGTCTCCGACGCGCTGCCGCTGGACGGCATCGACGCGGCGGCCCTGTCCAACGGCGAGTTCTCCGGCGTGCAGTACGGCGTCCCGACGGGCGTGAACACGTACTGCGCGGTCGTGAACCCCGCCCTCTTCGATGCCGCGGGCGTCGCCCTGCCGGACGACGCGACGTGGACGTGGGAGGAGTTCGAGGCCCTGGCCGGCGACCTGTCCGCGGCGTCGCCCGAGGGCGTGGTCGGCGCTGTCGACCCGACCACCGCGGACGCGCTGGACCTGTTCTCCCGCCAGCGCGGCGAGGGCCTCTACACCGAGGACGGCGGTCTGGCGATCTCCGCGGCGACGCTGGAGGAGTGGTGGACGAGGACGCTGCGGATGTCGCGGGACGGCGCCACGCCCCCCGCGACGATCACGACGGAGCTGCTCGGCGACGCCGCCCCGGAGCAGACGCTGATGGGCCGCGGGCAGGCGGCGATCACCCTGGGCTGGAGCAACACGCTGCCGGCGCTGCGCGCCGCGGCCGGGGAACCGCTGCAGCTGCTGCGCGCGCCCGGGGAGTCCACCGGGCAGCCGGGCATGTGGCTGCAGGCCTCGCAGCTGTACGCGATCAGCTCCCGCACGCGGAACCGCGAGGCCGCGGCGCGGCTGGTGGACTTCCTCGTCAACTCCCCCGAGGCGGGGCGCATCATCGGGGCCGACCGCGGGATCCCGGCGAACGCCGAGGTGCTGGCGGCGATCACGCCGGACCTGGACGACGACCAGCGGGCCCAGGCGGAGTTCGTCGCCCGCGTCACCCCGCTCGTCGGCGACGCCCTCGTCATCGGCCCGGTCGGCTCCACGGAGACCCGCGGGGTCGTCGAGCGCCTCAACGCCGACGTGCTGTTCGAGCGGACCACCCCCGCCGACGCCGCGCAGGCCTTCCTGGACCAGGTCGGGGCGGCGATCGGCGCGTGAGCGCCACGATCCCCGGAACTCCTCCAGGGACTCCCCCGCGCCTCGACCGGCGCGCCCTCGTCGCCGCGCACGACGTCGTCGTGCGCGGCGTCCTGCCCGCCAGCCCGCTGTCGGTGGGCAACGGGCGGTTCGCGACCACCGTCGACGTCACCGGCCTGCACACGTTCCCGCAGCTGCACCCGCTGCCCGACGCCGGCGGCGGGCCGGCCGGCTCGATGCTGGGGACGCTGGCCGAGTGGGCCTGGCACAGCGACCCGGACCCCGCGGGGTTCTCCACCGCCGACGCCGAGCGGGTCGTGGACACCGCTCACGGCCCGGCCGTCTACGTGGACATGACCCGCGGCGCGGACGGGCGCAGCGCGGCCGGGCTGAGCGCGGCGGAGGCGCACCTGCGCGCCAACCCCCACCGGTTCGACCTGTTCCGCGCCGGCCTCACGGTCGACGGGCGGCCCGCGCGCCCGCACGAGCTGCGCGACGCCGGGCAGCGGCTGGACCTGTGGTCGGGGACGCTGACCAGCCGCGTGGACCTGGCCGGTCGCCGGTTCGAGGTGACCACGGCCGCGCACCCGCACGCCGACGCGCTGGCGGTGCGCGTGCGCGGGGACCTGACCGGGATCGGGGTGCGGGTGGGCTTCAGCGCCGCGTCGCCGTCGTGGAACCTCTCGCGCGACGACACCCGCCCCGGCGCGCACCGCACCGACGTGCGCACCACCGCTGCCGGCGCGCTCGTCCACCGGACGCTGGACGCCACGCGCTACCGCCTCGGCGCGCGCACGGACGGCTCCGTCCGGGTCGCCGGCGCGCACGCCGTGGACGTGGTGCCGTCCGGCACCGGCACCCTGGACCTCGTGCTGCTCGCCGCACCGGGCGCGGAGGGGGACCTCGACGTCCCCGGCGCCGGTGAGGTGCTGGCCGCGTCCTCCGCCTGGTGGGAGGAGTTCTGGACGCGCGGCGCCGCCGTCGACGTCACCGCCAGCCGCGACCCGCGCGCCGGGGAGCTGCAGCGGCGGATCGTGCTGTCGCAGCACCTGACCGCCGTGCACAGCGCCGGCACCCTGCCGCCGGCGGAGACGGGGCTGCTGGTCAACAGCTGGCGCGGGCGCGGCCACCTGGAGATGCACCCCTGGCACGCCGCGCACTTCCCGCTGTGGGGCCGCGCGGACCTGCTGGAGCGCAGCCTGCCCTGGTACGAGCGGGTCCTGCCGCGGGCCCGGCGCACCGCCCACCGGCAGGGGCTGCCGGGGGCGCGCTGGCCCAAGCAGGTCACCCCCGACGGCGAGGAGACGCCCAGCGACATCGGCCCGTTCCTGCTGTGGCAGCAGCCCCACCCGGTGCAGTTCGCGGAACTGCTGCGGCGCAGCGCCGCCGGCACCGACCGGGAGGCGGAGGTGCTGCGCCGGTGGGTCCCGCTGGTCGCCGAGACCGCCCGGTTCGCCGCGGCCCTGCCGGTGCCCGGCCCGGACGGGCGCCTGCACCTGCCGCCGCCGCTGGTGCCCGCGCAGGAGTCGTGG
Source organism: Kineococcus terrestris (assembly GCF_041020755.1). Classification (NCBI taxonomy): domain Bacteria; kingdom Bacillati; phylum Actinomycetota; class Actinomycetes; order Kineosporiales; family Kineosporiaceae; genus Kineococcus; species Kineococcus terrestris. Next base: position 178,914 of record NZ_JBEUEI010000001.1, read on the forward strand.
GCGGACGTGCGCGAGCGCGCCGCCGACCCGTCGTTCGAGCTGGCGCAGTGGCGCTGGTGCCTGCGCACGGCCGCGGAGCTGCACCGCCGGGCGGGCCTGGTGCCGGACCCGTCCTGGGAGCGGGTCGCGGAGCGGATCGCCGCCCCCGTGGTGCGCGACGGCGTGCTGGCGGCCCTGGACCTCGACGAGCCGCTGCGCCGCACCGACCACCCCTCGATGCTCGGCGCGCTGGGCGTCGTCCCGGACACGGGCCTGGTGGACCCCGCGGTGGTGCGGGCGAGCCTGCACGACGTCCTCGCCGACTGGGACTGGGCCAGCGCGTGGGGCTGGGACTTCCCCGCCACCGCGATGACCGCCGCGCGGGTGGGCGAACCAGGCCTGGCCGTGGACGTGCTGCTCGCCCCGCACGCGAAGAACCACCACCTGCCCAGCGGGCACAACCACCAGAGCCCCGTCCTGCCCGCCTACCTGCCCGGCAACGGAGGGCTGCTGGCGGCGGTCGCGCTCATGGCCGGCGGCTGGGACGGCGACGGGGGCCGGCCCGCCCCGGGGTTCCCCGACGACGGCTCGTGGGACGTGCGCGCCGAGGGGCTCGTGCGCTCGCCCTGAGCGGTGGTGGGATCGGCGGGTGACGCGACACCGCCTGGACCCCCTGCCGCACCTGGTGACCGACGTGTTCGACCCCTCCCGCCCGCCCGTGCTCGCGGTGCGCCCGGGCGACGAGGTCGAGGTGCGCGCCCTGGACTCCGGCGGGCACCTGGAACGGCCGCCCGCCGGCGGCGACGCGCCGCGGATGTTCCCCGACGGCCGCGGGCACTGCCTGGCCGGGCCGGTCGCCGTCGAGGGCGCCCGTCCCGGCGACGTCCTCGCCGTGCACGTGCGCTCCGTGCGCACCGACGGCTGGGGCTGGACGGTCGCCGGGACGCCGACACCGCTCAACGAGCGCCTCGGCGCCACCGACCCCGTGCGGGTGCTGTGGGAGGTGGACGACGCGGCGGGCACGGCCGTCGACGAGGACGGGTTCGAGGTGCGCACGGCGCCGTTCCTCGGCGTCCTGGGCACCACGCCGGCGGAACCCGGCGAGCACTCCACCGTGCCGCCGCGCCCCGGCACGGGCGGGAACGTCGACTGCCGCTCGCTGGTGGCCGGCAGCACCCTGTTCCTGCCCGTCCAGGTCGACGGCGCGCTGCTGTGCGTCGGCGACGGGCACGCCGCGCAGGGCGACGGGGAGGTCTGCGGGACGGCCGTGGAGTGCGGGACGACGTCCGTGCTGGGCCTGGACCTCGTCGCCGACCCGGTCCTGCCGGGCGTGCACGCCGTGACACCGCGCGAGCGGCTGACGTTCGGGTTCGACGCCGACCTGGGCGCCGCGACCGACGCGGCCCTGGGCGCGATGCTCACCTGGGTGTCGGCCCTCTTCGACCTGCCGCGCACCCGCGCGCTGGCGCTGGCCAGCGCGTGCGTGGACCTGCGCGTCACCCAGGTGGCGAACCGGACGTGGGGCGTGCACGCGGCCCTGCCGCACGACGCCCTCAGGCGGCGCCGGTGACGACCGCGACCGCCTCCTCGTCCAGCAGCCCGGCGCGCAGCAGGTCCTCCCACACCGCGTCCGGCACCGGTTCCCCGAGCAGGGACGCGTTGCGCCGCACCTCCTCCGCGGTGCGCACGCCCAGCAGCACCGAGGCCACCGCCGGGGCCGCGAGCGCGAAGCGGACGGCGAGCGCCGGCAGCGTCAGCCCGTGCCGCTCGGCGACGTCGGCCAGGCCGTGGACGCGGGCCAGCAGGTCCGCGCCCGCGGGGGCGTAGCGGTAGGTGGCGCCCGGCGCGGGGCGGTCGGTGGCCAGGACGCCGGAGGCGAACACCCCGCCGAGCAGCACCGAGGTGCCGGTGCGCGCGGCGGCGGGGAACAGGTGGTCCAGGGCCGAGCGGTCCAGCAGGTTCCAGCACCCGGCGACGAGGACGACGTCGAGGTCGAACTCCTCGACGAAACCGGTGAGGGGGACGGCGTCGTTCATCCCGGCGCCGACGGCCCGCACGAGGCCCTCCTCGCGCATCCGCACGACCTCCGACAGGGCGCCGGCGCGGGCCTCGTCGAGGTGCGCGTCGGGGTCGTGGACGAGCAGGACGTCGACGGCGTCGACCCCGAGCCGTTCCAGCGACTCCTCCAGCGAGCGGCGCACCCCGGCGGCGGAGAAGTCGAAGGCGAGCCGGTGGGTGTCGGGGACGACGAACCCGTGGTCGGCGTCGCCGGTCCTGCCCCGCTCGGAGTCCGCGGGGACGACGAGGCGGCCGACCTTGGTGGACAGCGTGAGCTCCCCGCGGGGGCGTCCGCGCAGCGCCTGACCGACGCGGCGCTCGGACAGCCCGACGCCGTAGTGGGGGGCGGTGTCGAACAGGCGCACCCCGGCGTCCCAGGCGGCGTCCAGCGCGGCGCGCGCGTCGTCGTCGGCGACTTCGGCGAGGTGGTTGCCCAGCGGGGCTCCCCCGAAGCCGAGCGCGGTGACCCGCACCCCGGTCGACCCCAGTTCCGCCGTGATCACGTCAGGACACCTCCGGTGCGGGCGCCGGCAGGCGCAGGGAGTGCAGGCCGCCGTCGACGGCCAGGACGGTGCCGGTGGTGGCGCCCGAGCGGGGGTCGGCCAGGTGCACGACCGCGTGGGCGACCTCCTCGGCGGTGACCAGCCGGCCGGTGGGCTGGCGCGCCTCCAGCCGGGCGCGCTCGGCGGCCGGGTCGTCGGCGGCCGCCAGCAGCCGCTGCACCCACGGGGTGTCGGCCGTGCCGGGGTTGACGCAGTTCACGCGGATCCCGTCGGCCAGGTGGTCGGCGGCCATCGCCAGCGTGAGGGCCTGCACGGCGCCCTTGGTGGCCGAGTACAGGGCGCGGGCGGGCAGGCCGGTCCAGGCGGCGACCGAACCGGTGTTGACGACGGCCGCGCACGCCGAGGACCGCAGGTGCGGCAGGGCGGCGCGGGTGGTGCGCACGATGCCGAGGACGTTGACGTCGAAGACGCGGTGCCACTGCTCGTCGTCGCCGTCGGCGACGGTGCCCACGGCGCCGGTGCCGGCGTTGTTGACGAGGACGTCGAGCCCGCCCAGGGCCGTCGCGGCGCGCTCGACGGCGGCGCGCACGGCGGCGTCGTCGGTCAGGTCCGCCTCGCAGGTCACCGTCCCGGCCGGCGCGCCGGTGACGTCGCGGTCCAGGACGGCGACCGCGGAACCCTCCGCGAGGAACCGGGCGGCGGTGGCGGCGCCGATGCCGGAGGCGCCGCCGGTCACCAGGACGCGGCAGCCGGCCAGCGTCGCCGGTGCGCTCACGCCGCGCCCAGCGGGTTGCGGGTGCGGCCCAGGCCGCTGACCTCGCACTCGACGACGGACCCGGCGCGCAGGTACGGCTTCGGGTCCGGCCGGCCCAGCGCCACCCCCGCGGGGGTGCCGGTGTTGACGACGTCGCCGGGCTGCAGGACGGCGAACCGGCTGAGGTACGCCACGAGCTCCCCGACGCCGAACACCATGTCGCGGGTCGTGCCGTCCTGGCGCAGCTCGCCGTCGACCCAGGTGCGCAGCCGCAGGTCCTGCGGGTCGCCGACCTCGTCGGCGGTGACGAACCACGGGCCCAGCGGGTTGAACGTCTCGCAGTTCTTGCCCTTGTCCCAGGTGCCGCCGCGCTCGAGCTGGAACTCGCGCTCGGACACGTCGTGCGAGACGACGTACCCGGCCACGTGGGCCAGGCCCTCCTCGGCGGAGTCCAGGTAGCGGGCGGTGCGGCCGACGACGACGCCCAGCTCGACCTCGTAGTCGGTCTTCTCGCTGCCGCGGGGGACGAGGACGGTGTCGTGCGGGCCGACGACGGTCGCGGGCAGCTTGAGGAACACGACGGGTTCGGCGGGCAGCTCGGCACCCGTCTCGGCGGCGTGGTCGCGGTAGTTCAGGCCGATGCAGAACACCGCGCCGGGCCGCGGCACGGGCGCGCCCAGGCGCCGGCCGGCCAGGTCCACGGCCGCCGCCCCGGGGACGGCGCCGGCGGCGCGCTCCAGGTCCTCGGAGCTCCACGGCCGGTCGGCCGGCAGGACGTCCGAGAGGTCGACGGCCGAGCCGTCGTCGAGGAGGGCCGCGGCGCGCTCCGCGCCCGCGGGTCCGTGGCGCACGAGCTTCACCGCTGCTCCAGACTCCGTCGTCGTCCCGCGGTGATCGTCCACCGTGAGCGTTCACGGAGCCTGGCACCGGCCCCGACGGGGTGTCAACGCGACCACCCCGCTCGTCTCCCCGCGGAAACCCGGGTTTCCAGCGTGTCGTGGCGCGACGGACCGCGAAGACCCGGGTTTCCGCGGAGAGACGTCCGGGGCAGACACGGGGACGTCGGCGCGGGAGGATCGCGCGGTGGACCTCACGGCGTTCGTGGACGAGCTGCCCAAGTGCGACCTGGACGTGCGCCTGGACGCGCAGGACGGGGACCTGCCCGCCCGGCTGACCGCGTACCTGCGCGCGGCGGCCGAGCAGGACGTCCTGCACGCGGAGGTGACGTTCGACCCGCGCCCGGCGGGCGGCGTCCCGCTCGGCGACCTGCTGCGCGACCTCCGCGCCGCGGCGGACGAGGTCGAGCGCGAGCGGGGCACGACCTGCGGGTTCGTGGTGCGCCTGGACGCCTCGGCGCCGGAGCTCCTGGAGGACGTCCTGGCCTCCCGCGACCTCCTCGCCGGTGCCGAGCTCGACGGGGACCTCGACGGGGGGCCCGGGGGGCTCGCCGCGCGGGTGCGGGAGGCGGGGCTGGGCCTGGCGGTCCGCTGCGGCGCCGCCGACCGGGCCGGCGAGGGTGACGGCGACGGCGGCGCCGGGAGGGCGCGGCGCGCGCTGGGGGACCTGGGCGCCGACCGGCTGTCCGACGCCGGCGGCCTGGCCGGCGACCCGGAGCTGCTGGAGCTGGTGCGCCGGCGCGGCGCGGGCCTGACGTGCCGCCCGGACCCGGACGTCGTCGCCAGGCTGCTGCGCGCGGGGGTGCGGGTGGCCGTCGCGGCCTCCGCCCCGTCCGGCCCGACGGCGGCCCTGCGCGCGGTGGTGGCCGGTGCGGACCTGGCGCCCGACGAGGTGGTGCAGCTGCAGCGCCACGCCGTCGCGATGGCGTGGACGGCGGCGGGCGAGCGCGAAGCGCACCACGGGGAGCTGGACGCCTACGAGAGCCTGGCCGCTCCCCCGCTGTGAGGCGCCGCTACGGTCGGCGGGTGCCCCCGGAGCCCCCCGCGCCCCTCCCGTGGCGGACCGTCCCCTACGGCTCGGACTCCCCCCGCCAGCTGCTCGACCTGCACGTGCCCGACGGGCCCGGTCCGCACCCGGTGGTGGTGGCCGTGCACGGCGGCGCGTTCCGCGCCGGGGACCGCACGCGCGAGCTGGACGCCCTGCCGGCCCTGCTGGCGCGCGGGTACGCCGTCGCCGCCGTCGGCTACCGCCTGTCCGGCGAGGCGGTGTTCCCCGCGGCCGTGCAGGACGTGAAGCGGGCGCTGGCGCACCTGCGCCACCACGCCGGCGAGCTGGGCCTGGACCCGGAGCGGTTCGCGGCGTGGGGCCGCTCCGCGGGCGCCTACCTGGCGGTGATGGCGGGCGCGACGGGCGGGCGGCGCACGCCCTTCGACACGGTCGGCGCGGACTCCTCGGTGGCGGCCGTCGTCGGCTGGTACGGGCCCTCGGACTTCTCCCTCATGGACGCCCAGCTGGCGGCCGCTCCCCCGCGCGACGGCACGCCCGTGATGGACCACGGCGGCCCGGACTCCCCCGAGTCGCGGTTCCTCGGCGCGCCGCTGGCCGAGGTGCCCGGTCTGGTGCAGGAGGCGAACCCGGTGCCGTGGCTGCGGGCGGCGCCGGTGCTGCCGGCGTTCTGGCTGGCCGCGGGCTCGGAGGACCCGCTGGTGCCGCACCAGCAGACGGTGCTCGTCGTGGAGGAGCTGGTGCGCCGGCGCGCGGACGTGACGTTCCGGCTGCTGCCGGGCGTCGGGCACGCCGGCCCGGAGTTCGAGCGGCGCCTGACCGGCCCGGTGCTCGACTGGCTGGACGAGGTCCTGCGCCGCTGAGGCGCGGTACCGGACCGCGCCGGGCCGGGTCGCGGGGGTCAGCCGCGGCCGGCGGAGTCGAAGAAGTCGCCGCCGCTGGGCGGGTCGAAGAACTGCTCCAGCACCTGCAGGACGGTGCGGGCGAAGCCCTCGTCGGCGCGCCACGGCGCCTCGCCGGACAGCAGACCGCCGTCGGCCAGGCGCTGCACGACGGCCCGCACCTGCGGCAGGAGCGCCTCGTCGCCCGAGCCGGCGAGGGTGTCGGCCAGGCCCGCCTCGTCGACGGGGTCGACGACGGCGGCCGCGAGCGCGGTCAGCGCGCCCACGACGGCCGCGGGCGACCCCGCGGCGGCCAGCTGCTCGCCCACCCACGCCACGGCCACGTCGCGGGCCACGTCCAGGTCGAGGTCCCCCTCGTCCGCGTCCGCGCCGTCCTCGCCGCTGTCCGCGCCGTCCTCACCCCGGCGAGCGCCCGGCACGCGCGTGCGCCCGTCCTCGACCTCCACGACACCGCCGGACAGCCACTCCAGCCACAGCGCCGTCGCGTCGGGCCCGTCCTCGCCGACGGCCCCGCGCACGAGGTCGACGCCGCGGCCGGTGGCGACGTCGGCGGTGCCGACGTCCTCGCCGGCGGCCAGGCGGTCCAGCAGCGCCCCCACCCCGCGGGTGAACGGCAGCCGGGCCAGGGCGCGGCGCTCGGCGTCGTCCCCGGCGGCGACGGCGACGGCCTCCACGGCGTCGAGGACGGTGTGCTTGTCCCCCTCGGCGCCGGTGGCGCCGCCGGAGACCACGTCGAGGCAGGCGGCGAGCTCCTCCGGCTGCCCCTCCCACTGCCCGGACTCGCCGAGGAACATCAGGTAGGTCGTCCACGCCACGCGGGTCTCGTCGACGAGGGCCTGCGGGTCGACGCCGTGCTCCTGCGCGACCTGCGGGACGAGCTCGTGCAGGAAGCCGCGCAGGTCGTCGGCCTCGAAGCGGCGGGCGGCGGCGGGCACGACGTCCTCGCCGCGCTCCAGCAGGAACCAGCCGAGGGACTCCATGAGCCGGGCCTCGATGTCCCCGGCGGGCATGACCGTCTCGTCCTCCTCGAGCTCGAGGAAGGTGCGGTAGGGGACCTGGAGGCCGTCGAGGGCGCGGCCGCCGGCGCGCACGGGCGACAGCTCCCCGGTGGGCCGCTGCGGGCCGCCGGGGCGTCGGCGTGCGAGCTTCTTCTTCGGCACGGGGCACCTCGTGGTCGACGGTCGGCCCACCCTACCCACCGGGGCGCGGTCGGCACCGGGGCGCGCGCGGCGGCGTCGTCCTCCCCGCCGCCCGCCCGCGGTCCCCACCGTCGTCCACAGCTGTGGACACAGGGTGTGGACGACTGTGGAGCCGTGTGGACAGCGTCCTCAGCGGACCGCGGTCGGCGCCGTGGCCGGGACCGCGGCGGGCACCGTCCCGCGCTCCAGCCGGGCGGCGCGGCGCGCGAGGACGGCGCCGATGACGAGGGCCGCCAGCAGCGGCACCGCCCCGCACACCGCCATCCCGGCGCGCACCCCGGCGTGCTCGGTGACCCAGCCGATGAGCGGGGCGCCGAACGGCGTGCCGCCGATGAAGACGAGCACGTACAGACCCATGACGCGCCCGCGGTACTCCGGGTCCACCGACAGCTGGACGGTGGAGTTGGCCATCGCCTGGAAGGCGAGGTTGGTGACCCCCATGGCGACCAGGGCCACCACGAACAGCTCCAGCGTGGGCGCGAACGCGGCCAGCAGCTGCGCGACGCCGAAGGCCGCGCCGAGGGCGACGATGAGCCGCAGCCGCGTGTGGGTGCGCCCGCCGGCGATGAGCGCACCGGCGATGGAGCCGACGGCCACGACGACGTTGAAGAACCCGTACAGGCCGGCGTCGCCGTCGAAGGTGCGGCTGGCCATGGCGGTCAGGACGACGGGGAAGTTCAGCCCGAAGGTGCCGAACACGCCGACGAGGGCGATCGTCCACGCCACGTGGGGGCGCTCGCGCACGTACCGCAGGGCGGAGCGCAGCTGCCCCTTCGCGCGCGGGGCGACGGGGTGGCGCACGAGGGCGGCGGTGCTCATCGCGGCCAGCGCGAGGGTGGGCCCGAGGTAGCACAGGGCGTTGATCCCGAACGCCCACCCGGTGCCGACGCCGGCGATGAGGACGCTGGCGACGGCGGGCCCGACGAGGCGGGTGGTCTGGAAGACGGCGGCGTTGAGGGCGACGGCGTTGCGCAGGTGGTGCGCGGGCACGACCTCGCTGACGAAGCTCTGCCGGGTGGGGTTGTCGACGGCGAACACGAGGCCGCCGACGAGGGCGAGGACGTAGACCAGGCCCACCGTGATGGCGCCGGTGACGGTCAGCACGGCCAGCGCGAGCGCGACGCAGGCGTTGAGCAGCTGCGTGACGAGCAGGATGGTCCGCTTCGGGTACCGGTCGGCGAGCATCCCGCCGTGCATGCCGAACAGCAGGATCGGCGTGAACTGCAGCGCCATCGCGACGCCGACGGCGGCGGGGCTGCCGGTCAGCTGCAGCACCAGCCAGTCCAGGGCGATGTTCTGGATCCAGGTGCCGGTGTTGGCGACGGCCTGGCCGCCGACGTAGAGGCGGAAGTTCGGCACGGCCAGCGCGGCGAACGTGGCGCGCGGCAGGTGCGGCCGGGGGATGTGCGGCGGGAGGTGGCGGCGGGGCGGTCGTGCGGTGCGGGTGTCGGCGGTCGCCGAGGTCACGGTGGGGCCTCTCGTGGTGCGTCGTCTCCTCCTTCCTACCCCCCTCCACGGCGAGGAGTTACCGTGATCGGGCGACTATCAGTCATTCCGATCCGTGATGGGGCGGTCGAGTGGACCCGACGGCGACGTTCGACCCGGTGCAGCTGCGCTCGTTCCTGGCGCTGGCGCAGACGAACTCCTTCACGCAGGCCGCGGCCCGCACCGGGGTCCGCCAGTCCACCGTCAGCCAGCACGTGCGCAAGCTGGAGGACGCCGTCGGACGGCTGCTGGTGCAGCGCGACACGCACTCGGTGGCGCTGACCCCGGACGGGGAGGCGATGGCGGGTTTCGCCCGCGCGATCCTCGCCAGCCACGAGCGGGCCGCCGGCTACTTCCGCGGCGAGCGCCCGCACGGGCGGCTGCGGATCGGCATGTCCGACGACCTGGCGCTGACCCGGCTGCCGCAGATCCTGCGCGACTTCCGCGCCGAGAACCCGCGCGTGGACCTGGAGCTGACGGTCGACCAGTCCGGCAGCCTGCACCGGCGGCTGGGCAACGACCGCCTGGACGTGTTCATCGGCAAGCGCCCGCGCGGTTCGGGCGAGGGGCAGCTGGTCAAGCGCGAGCGGCTGGTGTGGGTGGGCACGCCCACCACCCGCCTGGACCTGGCCCGGCCGGTGCCGCTGGCCGTCTACCCGGGCCCGAGCCTGAGCGCCTCGGCGATGCACGAGGCGCTGGACGCGGCCGGGATCGCCTACCGCACGGCGTGCGTGTGCCGCGGCGTCAACGGCCTCATCGCCGCGGTGGCCGCCGGGATCGGCGTCTCCTGCCTGGCCACCAGCCTGGTGCCGCCGCAGCTGACGCCGCTGGGCAAGCGGCACGAGCTGCCCGAGCTGGGGCAGATCGACCTGGTGCTGCTGACCAACCCCCGCACGCGCGACCGGCCCGCCTCGCGGGCGCTGGCGGCGGCGGTGCTGTCCAGCGGCCCCGGGACGCTGGCGCCCTCCTGAACGGCGCGCCGCCCGGGGGCGCGGGGCGCCGGCGGCTCGTTAGCGTGGCCGGGTGCCGGCCCTCGTCCCCTCCCCCACCTCCCGCGCGCCGTCCCGGCGGCTGAGCCCGCTGCTGCGCATGGACCTCGTGCGCAGCGAGAAGGCCGTGCAGCACCTGACGACGTTCGTCGTCGCGGGGGTCGCGACGATCCTCGTGACGCGCGCCTTCCTGGCGCTGAGCGGCTACCCGCGCATCGGCGGCGACAGCGACCTGCACGTCGCCCACGTCCTGCCCGGGGGGCTGCTCATGCTGGCGGCGCTGGTGCTGCAGTTCGCCTACGTCGGCCGCGGCCCGCGGCCGGTGGCGGCGCTGCTGGGCGGCGTCGGGTTCGGGCTGTTCATCGACGAGGTCGGCAAGTTCGTCACGGCCGACAACGACTACTTCTTCGAGCCCGCCGCCGCGATCATGTACGTGGTGTTCGCCGCCCTCGTGGTGGGCGCCTACTGGTGGCGCCGGCACCGCACGCTGGAGGACGACGAGGTGGTCGCCAACGCCGCGCACGTGCTCGTCGACGGCCTGGCCGGGCGGCTGCCCGCGAGCCGGCGCGACGAGGTGCTGCGCTCGCTGGAGCGGGTGCCGCGCTCCCCCGGCGCGGCCGAGCTGCGGACGCTGCTGGCGGCGGTCGAGCCGGCCCCGGCGCCCGTGCCGGCGCGGCTGGAGCACCTGTGGGCGCGCGTGGACCGGGGGTTCGACCGCGCGGCCCACCGGCCGTGGGCGGTGCCGGCGATGGCCGTGCTCCTGCTGGTGCAGGCGGCCGGGTCGGCGCTGACGGTCGCGGCGCTGCAGGGCGCCGGCGGCGGGCTGGGCGTGTCCGGCCGGGGGGTGCTGGTGGGCGCCTCGGCGTCGCTGCTGTTCGCGCTGGTCGCGGTGGTGCAGGCGCGCCGCGCGGGCCGTCGCGCCGCCGTGGAGTCGCTGCAGCGGGCGGTGCTCGTCTCGCTGCTGGTGACGCAGGTGTTCCTGTTCGCGACCTCGCAGTTCGCCGCGACCGCGGGCCTGGTGGTCGACCTGGTGCTGCTCGGCCTCGTCAACGCCGACGTGGCCCGGATGCGCGCCCAGGGCGAGGACGACTGACCCCGCCCCTCCCCGCTCCGCTCGTCCCGCGACCCCGCCCCTCCCGCCGTGGTCTTGCAGGGATCACCAGCGAGATCACGGCAGGACCCCGCGGTGATCATGGATGGGTGAGCGTTCACCTGTCCGTGATCACCGCGAGAGGGCGGCCGGACGCGCCGACGGCCCCGCGAGCGCGTGCTCGCGAGGCCGTCGGCGGTGCCGGTCCGCTCAGGCGGAGCGGACCAGCGGGGTGGCCGGCTCGTCGTCGTCCAGCGGCACCGCCCGCGGGGCGGGGTGCTCGACGAGCGCGACGACGCGCGCGGCCATGAAGCGGGCCGTGCGCACGGCGGTGCCGCCGCGGGTCACCTCGGTGACCTCCACGACACCGCGGCCGTGCGCGACCTCCACGCGCCGGCCGGCGCGGGTGGCCTGGACCTCGTAGGTGCGGGTGTCGTCGCCGGCCTCGACGACGACCTCGACGCGGTCGCCCTTCACAGCTGCCTCCTGGCGGCTCGGGTGGTGCTGGGGGTGGTGCTGAGGGAGTGCTCGCCCGGAGCGAGAGGACCCCGCGGGAGCGGCGTCGCGGCCGCGGGGTGGGAGTGGACGGCGGTGCCCCGCCAGCGCCTGTCGGCACGGTGGTCGCTCGCAGCGACGAGGGTTGGAGCCCGGGGCATGTCCGGGGCACCGCCACCCGGTACAACCGGCGACCCCCCGCACCCCTTCCCGGGCGGGCTGTGACGCGCGTCATGCCCGGGCGGCGGGGCCGGTGCCACCGCCCGGGCGGGCCGTCAGCCGCCGAGGGCCCCGCGCACCTGCCGCTTCTGCTCCTCGCTCAGGCCCAGGCTGCCGGCGACGGCGTCGAAGAGCTGCTCGACGTCGGGACCGGCGAACAGGTCGCCCAGCGGGCCGGGCGCCTCCTCGTCCTCCTCGGCGGTGGCGGCCGCCAGCGCCGGCCACAGGCCCGGCTCGACGGTCCACGGCTCCTCGCTGACCAGGCCGAACGCCCGCAGGTCGCCCAGGCGGTCCACGAGCTGCTCCAGGGCGGCGCCGGCCGCCGCGCCCAGCGGGCCGGCCCGGTCGACGAGGCGGTCCAGGGTGCGGGAGCTGAACGGGGTGCCGGTCGCCGCGGCGGCCAGGACGGTCGGCACCAGCGCCTCGGCGACGCTGAACCCGCCGCCCAGGACGTCCGGGTCGTGGACGACGAAGCGGCCCACGAGCGCCCGGCGCACCGCGCGCGCCTCCTCGTCGGGGTCCAGCCAGGTGGGTGCCTGCGGGCCCGGGCGCAGCTCCGTCTCGTCGTCGCCGTCGAGCAGCTCCAGGTCGATCATCGTGACGACGACCTGCTGCAGCCACGGCACGTCCTCCAGCGCGGCCGGCGCCTCGGCCGGGCGCACGTCGAGGGCGGCCAGCAGCGCCTCGACGTCGGGCAGGGCCAGCTCCTCGTCCTCGGGGACGGCGAGGCGGTCGCCGACGCGCTCCAGGACGGCGCGCGCCGCCCGCACCGGGAAGGAGGTGAGCACGACCGCGTCCTCCTGCTGCGCGTCCACGTCGGCGGCGGCCGCGGCGAGCACCTCGGCGACGTCGGGCTCGGCGGGGTGCAGCGCCTCGCGGCAGGCGGCCAGGTCCTCGGGGGTGCCGGTCCAGCGGCCGGTCTCCTCCAGGAACAGCAGGTAGGCCGACCAGACGGCGCGCAGGTCGTCGGTGACGCCCTGCGGGTCCTCCGTGCCGCTCGCGGCGACCTGCGCAGGCACGACGCGCCCCAGCAGCAGCTCCAGGTCCGCGGGGGTGAAGGCGGTCGCGGTCGGCTCGCCGCCGCGCAGCTCCAGCAGGTCGTCCAGGGTGCCGGCGAAGACCTCGACGACGGCCTCGCCGTCCACCTCCGGGTCCTCGCCGGTCCACTCGTCGAACCAGGCGACCAGCGGCGCGCGCAGGTCGCGCAGCGCGCGGTCCGCGGGGCCGAGGTCCCCGGGGAGCCCCGGCACCACGACCCCGTCGAGGGGTCCAGGGCTGACAGGCTCCGGGCGGTCCGCGGGGTCGCCGGGCGGCTGCGGTGTCGTCATGCGCAGCAGCCTGCCAGCCGCCGCGCGCGCCCTCACGCCCGCGGGCGCGTCACAGGTAGCCGCCCAGCTCCACGGCCGCGAGCTCGCGCGGCCGGATGCGCCGGCCGGTCACCTCGTGCGGGATGACCCGCAGCCAGCGGTCCCGCTCCCCCACCCAGGGGTCGGTGCCGGCGGCGCGGCTGGCGCGCAGGACGTCGTCGCCCTCGAGGTCGGTGACGTCCTCGGCCAGCCCGCGCACCAGGACGCTCCAGCCGGTGCGGTGGGCGGGGTCGACCTGGTCCACCTCGAAGCAGACGTTGGCGTGGTCGGCCGCCGACAGCGCGCTGCCGCTGCGCGTGCGCACGACGACGACCCCGCGGTCCAGCGCGTAGTTCACCGGCAGGATCACCGGGTAGCCCTTGAGGACCACCCCGAGACGTCCCACCTGGTGGGACTGCAGGAACCGGAAGCAGTCCTCGCGGGACAGCTCCTCCGTCGTGCCGCCCCTGCCCTCGCCGCCCTCGTCCACCATCGCGAGCCCCCTGGCCGTGCGCCGTCCGTCGTGCGGAGATCGTGCCAGCCCGGCAGCGGGCGGGCACGTCGTGGAGGGCCCGGTGGAGGGCTTGGTGGAGGGGGCCTCCAGACCCGCGGTTCCCGCGCCGATGAGCAGGAGTACGGCCCCGCGCGCGGGGCGTCCCCGTCCCCCGGAGGTCCCCGTGGCGCTCGAGCACGACCACCCGCTGGTGCGCGGTCTCGGGCTGGGCGTCGTGCACCTGCTGCGGCTGGTCTCGCTCGGCCTGGTCACCGGCTCGCCGCTGACGTCGGCGCGCACCGCGTCGTCGCTGGCGGGCGCGGTCGCCCGGGGGGCCCGCGGCGCCCGTCCCGTCCCGCCGGGTCCCGTCACCGGTCCCGCCGCCGGACCCGCCGCCGGACCCGCCGCCGTGCCAGCCGGACCCGCCGAGCTCGCCGAGCCCGCCGAGCCCGCCGCCGTCGAACCCCCGGTGCCCCCCGTGGCCCGGCCGCGCCCGGCCGCCCCGAGCGCCCCGAGCGCCCCGAGCGCCCCGGCGCCGCGCCCGGCCGGCTGGCTGAAGGTCCGCAGCCCGCGCACCGGCACCGTCGACCTGCTCGTGCACCCCCGTCCCGCCGACGGCGAGGTGCCGGTGTTCGAGGTCCGTCCGGCGGGCGGCGCCTGGCGCCCGGTCGACCCGGCGCCGGTGCCGCACGCCGACGACGAGGGCTGGTTCACCACCGGCGCGCCCGCGTCCGGGGGCCGCTGGACGTACCGGGTGTCGCTGCGCCGCGGTGGCGCGTCCTCGGCGCCCGTGCTGGCGGACACCGACCTGACCACGGGCTGAGGAACCGCCCGGCACCGGCCGGGGAACTCCCGTGACCGGTCCGACCCACGGCCGTCACGCCGACGACACACGAGGCACCTAGTTTCCGCCGGGCCGCACCCCGCCCACCGGAGGAGACCCGTGCCCGTGCCCACCCGCGCCCGCCGCCGCACCGCCCTGCTGGCGGCGACCGTCCTGTGCCTCGCCCCCGCCGCCGCCGCACCCGTCGCGGCGGCACCCGCCGTCCCCGCGCACCACGCCCCGCCGCCCGTCCTCGGCCTGGGCGTCGCCGACGCGGTGGACCTGCTGGAGCGCGGGGAGACGACGTCGGTCGACCTGGTGGAGGCCTACCTGGCCCGCATCGCCGCCTACGACGACGCCTACGCCGACCAGCCGGGGTTGCGCTCGGTGGTCACCGTCAGCCCGACCGCCCTGGAGAACGCCCGGCTGCTGGACGCCGAGCGCGCGTCCGGGACGGTCCGCGGCCCGCTGCACGGGGTCCCGGTGCTCGTGAAGGACAACTACGCCACCTACGACATGCCGACGTCGGCGGGCAGCGTCGCGCTGGCCGACTACCGCACCGACGACGACTCGACCGCGGTCGCGCGGCTGCGCGCGGCCGGCGCGCTGGTCCTGGGCAAGTCGAACATGTCGGAGTTCGCCTGGCACGGCACGTTCTCCGAGAGCTCCGTGCGCGGGTACGTCAACAACCCCTACGACCAGTCGCGCAGCGCGTCCGGTTCCAGCGGCGGGGCGGCGGCCAGCGTCGCGGCCGGTTTCGCCGCCGCGGGCCTGGGGACGGACTCGTGCGGGTCGATCATCGGCCCCAGCGCCCACCAGAGCCTGGTGGGCTACCGGCCGACGATGGGCCTGACGAGCGTGGCGGGCATCGTCCCGCTGTCGCTGCGCCAGGACGTGTCCGGGCCGATGACGCTGACGGTCGAGGACGCCGCGCTGCTGGGCAGCGTCCTCGCGGGGTACGACCCGGCCGACCCGCAGACGGTCGTCGCCGACGACCAGGACCCGTCCACCTTCGTGGACGGCCTCAGCGACACCGCCCTGGAGGGCAAGCGGATCGGGGTCGTCCGCTGGGACTTCTCGGGGTCCACGCCGGACGGCCCGCGCCCCGGGAGCGGGGAGGTGACGCAGGTCGTCGAGCGGGCCGTCGCGGACCTGGCCGCGCAGGGCGCGGAGGTCGTCGAGGTGCCGTTCACGCGCGAGTTCGTCACCGGGCAGCTGGCCAGCGGCGGGTGGATCGACATGCGCGCGAGCGTCGACGCGTTCCTCGCCGAGACCCCGGCCCGCTGGCCCGAGGGCCTGGCGGAGCTGACCGCGCCGGAGGACCGGCTGACGTTCTCCGACGTCGTGGCCGACGGCCGGTCGGCGTTGAGCGAGGAGACCCGGCGCTCCTGGCTGGAGCTGGCGGACGTGCCGAACCCGGACTACGACGAGGCCGTCGCGGCGCAGGAGGCGGGCAAGGCGGCGGTGGACGCGTTCTTCGCCGAGCACGACCTGGACGCCCTGGCGATGCCGACCAGCGAGGCGCCGACCGCCGCGGACTGGGCGGGCACGACGTTCTGCGACGTGGGCGCGAACACGGGCGTGCCCTCGATCTCCCTGCCGGCGGGTTTCACCTCCGAGGGCCTGCCCGTCGGCCTGGAACTGGTGGCGCCGCGCTCCACCGACGCCACGATGCTCGCGATGGCCTACGACTACGAGCAGGCCACCGGTCACCGCCGGCCCCCGGCCAGCACGCCGGAACTGCCCGCTGACGGGACCGTGCCGGAGGTCGTGACGCCGACCGGGCCGGCGCGCGAGCGCGGCTGAGCCCGGCGTTCCAGGTGCCCGCAGCCCGGTGGGGAGGCTGCGGGCACCACCCCCCTGGACGCGGGCTGAACACGCGTCTAGCCTGCTGCACGTGCGTTCAGCCGAGCGGGCCGGGAGGGTCCTCGCGGACGTCCCCGCGGAGGACCTGACGACCCGCGCCCGCATCCGCGACGCCGCGGTGCTGCGCTTCGGGCGCGAGGGGTTCGGCGCCCCGGTGCGCGCCGTCGCCGCCGACGCGGGTGTCAGCGCCGGGCTGGTCATCCACCACTTCGGCACCAAGGAGGGTCTGCGCGCGGCGTGCGACGCGCACGTGCTGGAGGTGGTGCGCCGCGCCAAGCACGAGCAGCTCGTCACCGGTGGCGGCGGCACCTTCCTGCAGGCCCTGGCCACCGCGGAGCGGTTCGCGCACGTGTTCGCCTACGTGCTGCGCTCGCTGCAGCACGGCGGGCCGCTGGCCCGCGACTTCGTCGACCACATGGTCGACGACGCGGTCGAGTACCTGGCCGACGGCGTCGCGGCGGGCACGATCCGCCCCAGCCGCGACGAGCGGGCCAGGGCGCGGTTCCTCGTCCTGGGCACCCTGGGCGCCGGCCTGCTGTCGGTGACGCTCGACCCGCCGGCCGACCCCGCCGACCTGACGGGCCTGATGCGCCGGCACTTCGACGCCGTGGCCCTGCCGGCCCTCGAGCTCTACACCGAGGGGATGCTCACCACCCGGCGCATGCTCGACGACTACCTGGCCTACGTGCCGGACCCGCCCGCGGCCGCCGACGAGGACGTCAGCTGACCCACCGCCCGCGACCCCCGGTCCGCGAGGCCACCTCCGCACCACCACACCACGTCACCCCGGGGAGCACCCGTGTCCACGACGACCACCGCTCTCGAGGTCCGCGGCCTGCGCAAGGCGTTCGGCCGCGTCCAGGCCCTGGACGGCCTCGACCTCACCGTCCGCGCCGGCGAGGTCGCCGGCTTCCTCGGCCCCAACGGGGCCGGCAAGTCCACCGCCATCCGCGTCCTGCTGGGGCTGCTGCGCGCCGACGCCGGCCGCGTGGAACTGCTCGGCGGGGACCCGTGGGCCGACGCCGTCGCCCTGCACCGCCGCCTGGCGTACGTGCCGGGCGACGTCGACCTGTGGCCGAACCTGACCGGCGGGGAGGCGGTCGACCTGCTGACCCGCCTGCGCGGCCCCGTCGACCCCGCCCGCCGCGCGGAACTGCTCGCGCGCTTCGAGCTGGACCCGACCCGCAGGGCGCGCACCTACTCCAAGGGCAACCGGCAGAAGGTCGCCCTCGTCGCCGCGTTCTGCTCCGACGTGGAACTCCTCGTCCTCGACGAACCCACCTCGGGCCTGGACCCGCTGATGGAGGCCGTGTTCACCGACCTCGTGCGCGAGGCCCGCGCCCGCGGAACCGCCGTGCTGCTGAGCAGCCACGTCCTGCCCGAGGTCGAGAAGGTCTGCGACACCGTGACGATCATCCGCGCCGGCCGGTCCGTGGAGCACGGGACGCTGGAGCAGCTGCGGCACCTGACCCGCTCCACCGTGCGGGCGGTCGTCGACGCCGACCCGCGCGCGGTGGCCGGACTGCCCGGTGTGCACGGGTTCTCGGCGGAACCCGCCGGGCGGTCGGTGCGGGTGCGCTTCGACGTCGACGACGACCGGGTGGGCGACGTGCTGGGCGCGCTGGCACCGCTGGGGGTGCACGGGTTCACCGCGACACCGCCGTCGCTGGAGGACCTGTTCCTGCGCCACTACGGCGACACCGGTGAGGTTCCCGGCGGGAGTTCCGGCGGGAGTTCCACCGAGGGCTCCCGCGACGCGGCGGGTGCGCGGTGAGCGCGCTCGCGCCGGCCCGTCCGGCACCCCGCCGCGCCGGGACCCGCGCGCCGGTGCTGGACCTGACCGGCACCGGGCACCTGCTGCGGTTCGCGCTGCGCCGCGACCGGGTCCGCCTGGCGGTGTGGACGGCGTCCCTCGTGGCGCTGCACGCCTACTTCGTCACCGCCCTGTCGGCGCTCTACACGACGAGCGCGGAGCGGCAGTCGCGCGCGGCGCTCGTGGAGTCGCCCGTCAGCACGATGATGGCCGGCCCCGGCTACGGCCTCGACGACTACACGGTCGGGGCGATGCTCACCAACGAGCTCGTCGGCTGGGTGGCGATCGCCCTGGCCCTGCTCAACGTCACCCAGGTGGTGCGCGGCACCCGCGGCGAGGAGGAGTCCGGGCGCGCCGACCTCGTGCGCGCCGGGGTCGCGGGCCGCCACGCCCAGGCCGCGGCCGCGTTCTGCGCGGTCCTGCTCGCCGACGTCGCGATCGGCCTGCTCAGCGCCCTGGTGATGGTCGCGGGCGGCCTCGCCCTCGTCGACTCGCTGGCGCTGGGGGTCGCGACCGTCCTGCTGGGGGCGGTGTTCGCCGCCGTCGGCGTCGTCGTCGCCCAGGTCACCCAGCACGCCCGCGGGGCCGTCGGCCTCGGCGTCGCCGTCCTGGCCGCCGCCTTCCTGGCCCGCGCCTTCGGTGACGTGCAGCGCACCCACGGCTCGTGGCTGTCGTGGACGTCCCCCATCGGCTGGGCGCAGCAGACCCGCGCGTTCGTGGACCTGCGCTGGTGGCCGCTGCTCCTGCACGTCGCGCTGGCCGCCGCGCTGCTCGTGCTGGGGGCGTGGCTGGCCGGGCGCCGCGACGTCGGCGCCGGCCTGCTGGCCCCGCGGCCGGGCCGGGCCGCGGCGGCGCCGTCGCTGCGCTCGCCCGCGGCGCTGGCCCGGCGCCAGCAGCGCACGGCCCTGGCGTGGTGGAGCGCCGGGCTGGGCCTCATGTGGCTGGCGACCGGCACCTACCTGGAGGGCGTGGAGGACATGTTCCGGGAGCTGTCCGCCACCAGCCCGCAGGTGCTGGAGCTGTTCGGCGGCCGCGACGAGCTCGTCGCGGGCTTCCTCGCGGTGATGGTGCGGTTCGGGGTGCTGCTGGCCGCCGGGTACGGGATCGCCGCCGTCCTGCGGGCGCGCGGGGAGGAGTCGGCCGGCCGCCTGGAACCCGTGCTGGCGCTCCCGGTGTCGCGCAGCCGCTGGCTGGCCGCGCAGGCGGGGACGGCGGCGCTGGGCACGGGCGTCCTCGTGCTGGTCACCGGCGTGACGCTGTGGCTGGGGGCCGTGCTCGTCGGCGTCACCGACCCCGGGCCGGGCACCTACCTCGTCGCGGTCCTCGCCCACGTGCCGGCGCTGGCGGTGTACCTGGGCCTGACCGCGGCCCTGTACGCGTGGGTGCCGCGCGCGGCGGCCGCCGTCCCGTGGGCGCTGCTGGCGTTCGCCGCCGTCGTCGGCGTGTTCGGGCCGCTGCTCGACGTCCCCGCCGCGGTCGCCGCCCTCGACCCGTTCGACGCCGCCCCCCGGGTGCCGCTGGAGGACGTCACCGCCGCGCCGCTGCTGGTGACGGCGGCGGTCGCGGCGGCGCTGTGGGCGCTGGCGTTCGCCGGTTTCCGGCGCCGGGACCTGCCGGCGGTGTGAGGGGGCCGCCCCTCAGGAGCGGCCGCCCACCTCGACGAACGCGTCGACGACGGACAGCAGCGGCGCGGCGAGCGCCGGCGACCCGGTCCACGGGTCGGAACCGGTGAGGACGCCGTCGGCGACGAGCTGCCCGAGCAGGGCGCGCGCCTCGTCGACGGCGTCCGGTTCGTCGCCGCCGGCGAGCGCGGCGGCCAGGCCGTCGCCGTCCTGCGGCTGGCCGGTGGCGGCGGAGACGAGGACGGACAGGACGGCGGACTGCACGGCGGGCCGGCCGTCGAGGACGTCCAGGCGCTCGGCGATCCGCTCGGCGACGGCGGTGCGGGCCGCGCGCAGCTCGTCGTCCGGGGTGCCTCCCGCCCCGGCGGCGGCCTCGGCGGCGGCCGGGACCGCGACCAGGCCGGCGCGCTCGTCCTCCGGCGACTGCTGCGCGGCCAGCTGCGCCAGCAGCGCGAGGACGACGTTCGGCTGCGGGGCGACGGGGGTGGCGCTGACGGCGTCCAGGCAGTCGGCCAGGTCGTCGCCGGTGCCGGGCCAGGCGCCGCTCTCGTCGAGGAACGTCAGGTACAGGCGCCAGGCGGTGGCGACCTCCTCGGCGAGCTCACCGGCGTCGAGGTCGTTGGCCTCGGCGACGGCGGGCACGGTGCGCCACAGCAGGTCGGTCAGCTCACCGGCCGCGACGTGGTTCCCGGACCCCTCGACGACCTCGTCGCGGCCCTCCAGGACGAGCCAGCCGAGGGACTCCATGAGCCGGGCCTCGACGTCGCCGGGGTCCATCCACGTCTCGTCGGCGTCCTGCGCCTCCAGCCAGGTGCGGAACGGCACCTGCAGCGCGCCGAGCGCCCTGCCGCCGACCTTCAGCGGCGACTGCGGCCCGGTGGGCCGGGGGGCGCGGCGCGGGTCGCCGCCCCTGCGGCGGGCGGGCTTCTTCTTCGGCACGGCGGGCTCCGGGAGGTCGTCGTCGGGGCGCCGAGCCTAGGCCCCCGCCGGGCGCGGGACGGAGCCCGCCGGTGCCGGTGGGGGCAGGATGGCCGCGTGAGCGGACCGGCGACGCGAGGTGACCGGTGAACCCCGCGGGTGGCTCCCGGGCGGGGGTGGCCCACGGCCGCGCCGCGGGCGAGCCGCCGCTGCTGGTGGACCCGCGGCGCTGGGGCAGCCTGGTCGGCCTGGCCGGCGGCGCGGTGTTCGTCGCCAGCTACTCCGGTGCGCTGGGTCCGGTGGTGGCCGCGCTCGCGGGGACGGCGGCGGCGGTGGGCGTCGTGGCGGCCCTGGTCGCCCACTACGTGCGGCCGGTGCCGCTGGGCCCGCTGGCCCGCCCGAGCCCGCTCGCCCTGGCGGTGTACGGCGGCTGCGTCGTGGGCGAGCTGGTCCTCATCGCCGCCGGGTCGCGGGCCCTGGACGCGGCGGGGCGCGGCGAGCTGCGGCCCGCGCTGATCGCCCTGGCCGTCGGGCTGCACTTCGTCCCGTTCGCGCGGGCGTTCCGCGAGCGGATGTTCCTGCACCTCGGCGGGGCCGTCACCGCCCTCGGCGGGCTCGGGCTGGCGGCCGGCGCGCTCGGCGTCCCCCGCGCCGCCGACGCGGCGGCGGTGCTCGCCGGCCTCGTCATGACCGGTGTCGTCCTGGCGTACGCGCGGGGGCGCTACGCACCCGCCCGCGCCACCGACGACGGGTGAGCCGGCCTCGTGGTCAGCGCGGGTCCTGCGGTCGCGCCTTCTGCGGGTACGGCGTCTCGCCGCGGGCGAGCATCGCGACGAACTCCGCGATCTTCCGCTGCCGCGTCTCGGGCCGCTTCACCGCGCCGAGGCGGTGGATCAGCGCGTACCGGTTCGTCTTGGTGAGGACCGCGAACAGCGCCGCCGCCGCGGGGTCGGCGGCGACCGCCGCCGCCAGGTCGTCCGGCACCTCCGCCTCCGACGGCGCCGCGTACGCGGCGGCCCACCGGCCGTCGGCCTTCGCCGCCTCCACGGCCGCGATCCCCGCCGGCCGCATCCGGCCCTCGGCCTCCAGCCGCGCCACGTTGGCGACGTTGCGCTGCGACCACAGGCTGCGCGGCCCGCGCGGGGTGTACCGGACCAGCGAGGTCTGCTCGTCGCGCTTGCGGCCCTGCCCGTCGATCCACCCGACGCACAGCGCCTCGTCGACGGCCTGCTGCCACGTCAGCGTGGTCACCGTCCCGCCCTTGCGGCCCAGCGCCAGCCAGACGCCCGGCGAGGTGGCGTGGTGCTCGGCCAGCCACGCGCGCAGCGCGGCGGCGTCGGGGACGACGAGTTCCTCCAGCTCCTGCGCGGCCACGACGGCACGCTAGGGCGCACCTCCGACACGGAGGGCCTCAGCGGGCCAGGCGCTCCTGCAGCAGCAGGGCCGCGGCGCCGACGGCCGGGGCGGTGGCCGCGGCGGTGGAGACGGTCACGCCGACCGTGCGGCCCCACACCCGCCGACCGGGACTGCCGACGCGCTCGGTGATGGCGGGCCCGTAGATGCTCGAGGCGGCGGCGAAGCCGGGGCCGGTGAGGACGAGCAGGTCGACGTCGACGAGGTTGACGAGGGTTTCGGCCGCGGCGGCCACGTAGCGGGCGGAACCGGCCAGCAGCGCCCGGCAGGCGGGAGCGCCGGTGCGCGCGGCGCGCGCCACGGCGGCGAAGTCGGTGACCACGGCCCGGCGCGAGGTGGCCCCCAGCCCGGCCTCGGCCCGGGCCACCGGGTCGGCCAGGGCGCGGGCGACGACGGCCACCGGGCCGGCCACGGCCTCCAGGCAGCCGCGGGCCCCGCACAGGCACGGCGGGCCGTCGACGTCGACGCACACGTGCCCGAACTCCCCCGCCAGCCCGCGGGCGCCGCGGTGGGCGGCGCCACCGAGGACGAGGCCCGCGCCGATGCCGTCGGCGAGGTAGAGGGCGGCGAACGAGCGGCCGCTGTCCAGGCGGGCGACCCAGTACTCCCCGACGGCCGCGGCCGTCGCGTCGTTCTCCACGAGCACGGGCCACCCGGTCAGCTCGGACAGGCGCTCGCGCAGGCGCTCGCCGTCGACGCCGCGCTGCCGCCCGCCCTCGTCGGGCCCGGGACCGCGCGCGGCGCGGCGCAGCATCCCGTTCCCGGCTCCTCCCCACACCAGCCCGATGCCCAGGCAGGTCGTCCGCGGGTGCCCGGAACCCTCCAGGAGGCGGTCGACGTCGGCGGCCAGGCGGGCCGCGAGGTCGTCGGCGGTGGCGCGGGCCGCGACCCGCCGGGTCAGGCGCGCGAGGACGCCGCCGGTCTGGCTCGTGAGGACGTACGTGACGGTCGTGGTCGCGAGGTCGATGCCGACGGCCGTGCGTCCTCCCGGGTCCAGCTGCAGCAGCGTGCGGGGCTTGCCGGCGGTGGGGGCGCGGCCGACCTCGGTGACCAGCCCCTCCTGCAGCAGGCGGCGCACGGTGGTCGACACGGACGCCTCCGTCAGGCCGGTGAGGGCGGCCAGCTCGACGCGGCTGACCGGGCCGGAGGCGCGCAGGGCGTCCATGAGGCGCTCGCGGGCTCCGGGGCGACCGGGGCGGCGGCGGACGCCGGGGTGCTCGTCGAGCGACGTCATGACTGCTCCTGGGGGGCGGGTGCGGCGGGCGCGCGGCCGGCCGGCGAACTCGACTGTAGCCGGGGCGCGCGGGGCCGCCGGAGGTCTTGACGCTTCTTAGTTCACTTGATTAAGTTGATGACGACGGATCGTGGAAGACCCGGTACCGATGGCGGTGCCCGAGGAGCGGTCCGGCACTCGCACCGCCGCGAGTCGCGGCCAGGAGACCGAGGACCCCGCCATGCGCCTGACGTCGTCGCACCCGCTCCCCGCCCCGTCCACCTCCCCCCGCACCCGCCGCCGGCGCCTGCGCCTGCTCGCCGCGGGGATCTCCGTCACCGCCCTGCTGGCCGCCGGCTGCTCCGGCGGGGCCGAGGGCAGCGGTCCCAGCGGCTCCAGCACCACCCTGATCGCCTACACGGGCCAGGCCGGGGACTACCAGCTCAACTTCAACCCCTTCTCCCCCTCGGAGATCGGGTCGAGGGGCAAGATCTACGAGACGCTCTTCTTCATCAACAAGACCGCCGCGAGCGACCCCAAGCCGCTCCTGGGCACCGAGTACACCTGGAACGAGGACGGCACCCAGCTCGACGTGACCCTGCGCGAGGGCGTCACCTGGACCGACGGCGAGGCCTTCGACGCCGACGACGTCGTCTTCACCTACCAGATGCTGCTGGACACCCCCGGCATCAACAGCACCGGTTTCGACGGGACCGTCAGCAAGGTCGACGCCACGCACGTGACGTTCACGTGGGACGCCCCCGCCTTCACCAAGGGCCCGGACACCCTCAGCTCGATCGTCATCGTCCCCGAGCACCTGTGGCGGGACATCGACCCCGAGACCGACGTCGTCGAGGACCCCGTCGGCACCGGCGCCTTCACGCTGGGCGACTTCAAGGGGCAGGCCTTCACCCTCACCGCCAACCCCGACTACTGGGGTGGCGAGCCCGCCGTGAGCGCCGTCCGGTTCCTGGCCCTGTCGGGCAACCAGGCCGGCGCCGACGCCATCGCGGCCGGGACGATCGACTGGCAGACCGGCCCGATCCCGGACATGGCCAACACCAGCCGGAACTTCCCGAACTACGACACCGGGTCCATCGCGCAGGCCCAGATGGTCCTGGGCGCGTGCGCCAACGCCGACCTGGGGTGCGAGGGCCCGCAGACCGACCCCGCCGTCCGGCAGGCGCTCTTCCACGCGGTCGACCGCACCCAGCTCAACCGGCTGGCCTTCCAGGACACCGCGGTCGAGATCTCCCCGACGTTCGCGCTGACCCGGAGCCAGGAGTCCACGATCTCGGCGTCCGTGGAGCCGAAGGTCGCTCCCAGCACGGCCCAGCCCGAGGAGGCCAGCCGCGTCCTCGAAGCCGCGGGCTGGACCAGGGGCGCCGACGGGATCTACGAGAAGGACGGCGAGAGGCTGGCCCTCACCGTCGAGGTCGTCACGGGGTGGACCGACTACATCACCGCGATCCAGGCCGTCTCCGAGCAGGCCAAGGCGGCCGGCATCGAGGTCGACGCCGCGCAGTCCTCCTGGAACGAGTGGACCGACAAGCGCCTGAAGGGGAACTTCGAGCTCGTCATCGACTCCCTGCACCAGGGGCCCGCCCCGGACCCCTTCTACGTCTACAGCTACTTCTACGACAGCCGCATGACCTCCCCCGTGGGTGAGACGGCCCTCGGCAACAACTACTCGAGGTTCGCCGACCCGGCCGTCGACGCGGCCCTGGACGAGCTGGCCCGCCTCTCGCCCGAGGACACCGCCGGCCGCCAGGCCCAGTTCGACGTCATCCAGGCCGCCGTCGTCGAGCAGATGCCGTACGTCCCGCTGATGACCGGGTCGAACACGAGCGTGTGGAACACCGCGAAGTTCTCCGGCTGGCCCGTCGACGGCGACCAGTACGCCTTCCCGGCCGTGTGGTCCGCCTTCGACGCGGCCGAGGTCTTCAAGACGCTGACCCCGAACAGCGCGGACTGAGCGCGGGTCCCCGGGCGAGGAGACGACGTGAACTACCTGCTGCGCAAGCTCGGCTTCTACGCCGTCGCCTGCTGGGCCGCGCTGACGCTGAACTTCGTCATCCCGCGCCTGCTGCCCGGGGACCCGGTCGACATCCTGCTGGCCAAGCTGAGCCAGCGGGGTGCGACCGTCACCGCCGAGACCCGTGCGGCCTACGCCACGCTCCTGGGCGGGGACACCGACCAGCCGCTGCTCGCGCAGTACTGGACCTACCTGACCAACATCTTCCGGGGCGACCTGGGGACGTCGATCAGCTACTTCCCCGCACCGGTCACCGAGGTCATCGGCGCATCGATGCCGTGGACGGTGGTCCTCATCGGCATCGCCACCGTCATCGCGGCGCTGCTGGGCGTCCTCCTGGGCGCGTTCGTCGGGTGGCGGCCGGGGACGTGGCTGGACTCGATGGTCCCCGCCACCACGCTGCTGGCGGCGGTGCCGTACTTCTGGCTCTCGCTCGTCCTCGTCTACGTCCTGTCCCGGGTGATGGGCCTGTTCCCCGCCCAGGGCGGCTACGACGTCGTCCTGGACCCCGGCTGGAACACCGCGTTCATCGGCTCGGCGCTCTACTACGGGTTCCTGCCGGCGCTGACCATCGTCCTGGCCTCGGTCGGCGGCTGGCTGCTGGGGATGCGCAACATGATGGTCTCCACGCTGTCCGAGGACTACGTCCTCACCGCCCGCGCCAAGGGCCTGCCGGACCGGTGGGTGCTGCGCGACTACGCGGCCCGCAACGCCGTGCTGCCGTCGGTGGCCGGGTTCGCCATCTCGCTGGCGTTCGTCGTGTCCGGGTCGGTGGTCACCGAGCAGGTGTTCTCCTACCCCGGCATCGGCTCGCGGCTGCTGGCCGCGGTCACGAACAACGACTACGCGCTCATGCAGGGCGTGTTCCTCTTCATCACCCTCGCGGTGCTGGGGGCGAACCTCGTGGTCGACCTGCTGTACACCCTGATCGACCCGCGCACCCGCGCCCGGTGACGGAGGAGGTCCCGTGACGAACATCGAGTCCGCACCGCCCGTCGACCTGGGCGCGAGCGCCGAGCCGGCCGACCGGCGCGGCCCCACCCCGGCCTGGCGGCTGCTCCTGCCGACGATGACCCCGTGGCTCGCGCTGGGCCTGACCCTGGTCGGCGGGATCTGCCTGTTCGGCCTCCTCGGCCCGCTCCTGGTCGGGGACCCGGACACCATCAGGGACGTCGGGCTGGCCGGCCCCACGGCGGACCTGTGGCTGGGCACCACCCAGACCGGGCAGGACGTCCTCGCCCAGCTCGCCCACGCCACCCGCGGGTCGCTGCAGATCGGCTTCCTCGTGGGGGTCCTGGCCACCGTCCTGTCGGCGTTCTTCGGCATCTACGGCGCCTACCTGGGCGGGGCGGCCGACGAGGCGTTCTCCCTGCTGACCAACGTCTTCCTCGTCATCCCCGGACTGCCGCTGGTCATCGTCATCTCCGGGTTCGTCCCGCGCGAGAGCCGGGGCCTGTGGACCATCGCGGTGGTGCTCGCGCTGACCAGCTGGGCGGCGTCGGCGCGGGTGCTGCGCGCGCAGACCCTGTCGGTGCGCCAGCGCGAGTACGTCGCGGCGTCCCGGCTGGCCGGCGAGCGCTCGTGGCGGGTCATCGTCGTGGAGATCCTGCCGAACCTGCTGCCGGTGCTGGCCTCGCAGTTCGTCTTCGCCGTCATCGCGGCCGTCCTCGGCGAGGCGGGCCTGTCCTTCCTCGGCCTGGGCGCCTCCGGCTCCTCCACGCTGGGCACGATGCTCTTCTACGCCCAGAACGGCTTCGCCCTGCCGCTGGGCGCCTGGTGGTGGTTCGCCCCGCCGGGCCTGCTCATCGCCCTGCTCGGGACGGGCCTGTCGCTGATCAACTTCTCCATCGACGAGATCGTCAACCCCAAGCTGAAGAACGTCCGCCTGCACCGCAGGCGGACCCGCCTGGCCGCGAAGGCCGCGAGGAGGCAGCAGCGGTGACCGCCACGCGCGAACCCGTGCTCAGCGTCCGCGACGTCAGCGTCGTCTACGAGACCGAGCAGCCGGTGACGGCCGTCGACTCCGCCTCGTTCGTCCTGCACCGCGGGGAGGTCCTCGGCCTGGCCGGGGAGTCCGGCTGCGGCAAGACGACGCTGGCGTACGCGGTCAGCCGCCTGCACCAGCCGCCGGCGCGCACCGCGGCCGGGTCGGTCCTCTTCCACGACCGCGACGGCACCGAGGTCGACGTGCTCGCCCTGGAGGGCGAGGCCCTGCGCGCCTTCCGCTGGGCGAAGCTGTCGATGGTCTTCCAGGGCGCGATGAACGCCCTCAACCCGGTGCGCACGGTCGGCGCCCAGCTCGACGACACCCTGCGCGCGCACGACCGCTCGATGTCGCGGCAGCGCCGGCGCGCCCGCTCGGCGGAGGTGCTCGAGCGCGTCGGGGTCGACCCCGCCCGCTCGCGCTCCTACCCGCACGAGCTGTCCGGCGGCATGCGCCAGCGCGTGGTGATCGCGATGGCGATGCTGCTGGAACCGCAGGTGATGGTCATGGACGAGCCCACCACCGCCCTGGACGTCGTCGTGCAGCGCGACATCCTGCGCGAGATCGTCCGGCTGCGCGACGACCTGGGCTTCGCGGTCGTCTTCATCACCCACGACCTGCCGCTGCTGCTGGAGATCAGCGACCGGATCGCGGTCATGCGCCACGGCCGGATCGTCGAGCTCGACACCGCCGAGGCGCTGTACCGGCGGGCGGCGCACCCGTACACCCGCCAGCTGCTCGGCTCGTTCCCCAGCCTGTCCGGCGAGCGCGGCGCGTTCGTCCGCACCGGCGTGCAGGAGGAGGTCGCGTGACCAGCGTCGCCGTGAAGGACCTGACGAAGGAGTACCGCGTGCGGGCGGGGGTGCGCCGCACCGCGCTGCGGGCCGTGGACCGGGTCAGCTTCGACCTGCTGCCGCGGCGGACCGTCGCCCTCGTCGGGGAGTCGGGGTCGGGCAAGTCCACCATCGCCAAGCTGCTGACCCGGCTGGAGCGCCCCACCTCCGGCTCGGTCGACGTGACCCTGGACGACGGCACCCCCGTGCAGGGCTCGCTGTACCGCCGGCAGGTGCAGATGGTGTTCCAGGACCCGTTCGCCTCCCTGAACCCCTTCCACTCCGTGGCCCACCACATCGCCCGGCCGCTGCAGCTGCACCAGCGCACCCGCGGCGCCCGCGAGACCCACGAGCGGGTGCTGGAGCTGCTGGAGCGGGTGAACCTGACGCCCTCCGACGTGGTGGCCGCCCGCCGCCCGCACGAGCTGTCCGGCGGGCAGCGCCAGCGCGTGGCCATCGCCCGCGCCCTGGCCCCCGGCGCGAAGGTCCTCGTGGCCGACGAGCCGGTCTCGATGCTCGACGTGTCGATCCGCCTGGGCGTGCTGAACCTGCTGGCCCGCCTGCAGCGCGAGGAGGACCTGGCCGTCCTCTACATCACCCACGACCTGGCCACGGCACGGCACTTCTCCGACGAGGTCCTCGTGCTGTACCGGGGCCGGGTCGTGGAGCGCGGGCCGGCCGACGCGGTCATCCTCGACCCCCACCACGACTACACGAAGCTGCTGGCGGCAGCCGCGCCCGACCCCGAGCGCGTGGGCAAGGTCGTGGCCGGCGAGCAGGTCGTCGACCGCGCCTCGATCGACGGCACCGTCTGCTACGACCACCACCTCGGCGCCTGGACGAGCACCGACCGCACCACCGACGGCGCGGCCCGCTCGCGCGCCACCACCTGAGGAGAGGACACCCCCGTGGACGTGCAGCAGCTGCACGACGGCTGGACGCTGCACCCGCTCGAGGGCGACCTGCCCGAGCGGGTGCGCCGCGGCTTCGCCGCCGGCCCCCTGCCGGCGACCGTGCCCGGCACCGTGCACACCGACCTCCTGGACGCCGGTCTGCTCGACGACCCCTACGCCGGGTTGAACGAGGCCGACCAGGCGTGGCTGCACCGCAGCGCCTGGGACTACGAGCTGACGTTCACCGCCGGTGCCCCCGCCGCCGGTGAGCGCACCGACCTGGCGCTCGACGGCCTGGACACCGTGGCCGCGCTGGAGCTGAACGGCGTCCCGCTGGGGCGCACCGCGAACATGCACCGGCGGTACCGGTTCGACGTCACCGGCGCGCTGGCGGCCGGGGAGAACCGGCTGCGGGTGCGGTTCACCTCCGCCCTGGAGCACGCCGAGGGCGTGGAGAAGGACCTCGGCGCCCGCCCGCGCGCCTACGCCCACCCGTTCAACGCCGTGCGCAAGATGGCGGCCAGCTTCGGCTGGGACTGGGGCCCGGACCTGCAGACCGCCGGGATCTGGAGGCCGGTGTCGCTGCAGCGCTGGCGGACAGCGCGGCTGGCCGCCGTGCGGCCCCTGGCGGTCCTCGACGGCTCCACCGGCCGCCTGCGGGTGGCCGTCGACGTCGAGCGCTCCGGGCTGGAGGGGGCCGGCGGCCTGGTCGTGCACGTGCGGGTGCGCGACCTGCCCGGCGGTGAGCTGACCGCGTCGGCGCCCGTCGCCGCGGGCGCGCGCGCCGCCGAGGTGGCCGTGGACGTCGAGCGCGCCCCGGTGTGGTGGCCGCGCGGGTACGGCGAGCAGCCGCTGGTGCGCGTGGAGGTGGAGCTGCGCACCGCCGCCGGCGACCTCCTGGACCGCTCCGGGCACCGCACCGGTTTCCGCTCGGTGCGCCTGGACACCACGCCCGACGAGCACGGCACCTCCTGCGTCCTCGTCGTCAACGAGCTGCCCGTGTTCGTGCGCGGGGTGAACTGGATCCCCGAGGACCACCTGCTGACCCGGCTGGACCGCGCCCGGTACGCGCGGGCGCTGGGCGACGCCGTCGAGGCGAACGTGAACCTCGTGCGCGTGTGGGGTGGCGGGATCTACGAGAGCGACGACTTCTACGCCCTGTGCGACGAGCTGGGCCTGCTGGTGTGGCAGGACGTCCTGCTGGCCTGCGCCGCCTACGCCGAGGAGGACCCGCTGGGCGCGGAGCTGGAGGCGGAGCTGCGCGACAACGCGACCCGCCTGGCCGCGCACCCGTCCCTGGCGGTGTGGAACGGCGGCAACGAGAACCTGTGGGGGCACGAGGACTGGGGCTGGAAGGAGGAGCTGGGCGGGTCCACGTGGGGGCTGGGCTGGTACGAGGAGCTGGTCCCGCGCGTGCTGGCCGAGCTGGACGGCACCCGCCCGTACTCCCCCGGCAGCCCCTCCAGCCCGGCGGGCCCGGAGGGCGTGGCCGGCCCGCACCCCAACGACCCCGACCACGGCACCCACCACGTGTGGGACGTGTGGAACGAGCTGGACTGGACCCGCTACCGCGACCGCGTGCCGCGCTTCTGCTCCGAGTACGGCTGGCAGGCGCCGCCGTCGGCGGCCACCCTCGCCGAGCTGCTCGGGCCGGGCGAGCGCTCCACCACCTCCGCGGTGTTCCTGGCCCACCAGAAGGCCGTGGACGGCAACGGCAAGCTGGAGCGCGGCATGGCCCCGCACACCGGCGTGCCCGCGGACTTCGACGACTGGGTGTGGGCCGCGCAGCTGAACCAGGCGCGCGCGGTGACCACGGCCGTGGAGCACCACCGCTCCTGGTGGCCGCGCACCGCGGGCAGCGTCTACTGGCAGCTGAACGACTGCTGGCCCGTCACCTCCTGGTCGGTCGTCGACGGCGCCGGGCGGCGCAAGCCCGCCTTCCACGCGCTGCGGCACGCCTACGCTCCGAGGGTGGTCACCGTGCAGCCGCGGGAGCAGGGTCTGGTGCTGGCCGTCGTCAACGACACCGGGCAGCCGTGGCCGGTGCGGGCGCTGGCCCGGCGCACCGGCGTGGACGGGCGGGTGCACCACGAGGAGGTCCTCGCCGTGGACGTCGCGGCCCGCTCGGTGGCCGAGGTGCCGCTGCCGGCGGCGCTGACCGGCGCCGGCGACCCGGCGCGCGAGGTGCTCGTCGTGGACGCCGGCGGGTCGCGGACCCTGCACGCGTTCGCCGAGGACCGCGAGACCGCCTGGGATCCCGAGCCCGTCACCGCGAGCGTCACGCCCGTGCCCGGCGGGTACGCGGTGCGGGTGCGCGCCCACGCCGTCGCCCGCGACGTCACCCTGCTCGCCGACGTGCTGGCGCCCGACGCCGCCGTCGACGACGGGCTCGTGAGCCTGCTGCCCGGGGAGTCGCGCACGTTCACCGTGCGCACGGCCGCCGCCGTGGACACCGCCCGCTTCGGCGGGCGGGACGTCCTGCGCACGGCCAACCAGTTCGGGGGGGGGGGGGGGGGGGGGGGGCCGCCCCCCCCCCCCCCCCCCCCCGGCACCGGCGGTGTCGTGGGCCTGGTGATCCCCGGGCCCACGCACCGGATGGGCGTCGAGCCGTTCTTCGCCGAGCTCGTCGACGGCCTGGAGGAGGTGCTGCACCCGGCCGGGTTCGCGGTGCTCGTCCTGCTCGTGGACGACCCCGACGCCGAGCTGGCCGCCTACCGCCGCTGGAGCGCCGACGACGAGGTCGCCGCCGCCGTGGTCGTCGACCTCGTCGAGGACGACCCGCGGCCCGGCGCCCTGGCCGGGCTCGGGCTGCCGTTCGTGCTCGCCGCCCACGTGGACAGCCCGTGGGCGTGCACGAGCGAGGTCGCCGACGACGCCGTGCGCGTCGGCGCGGCCCTGGACCACCTCGTCGCCCTCGGGCACCGCCGCCTGGGGCACGTGTGCGGGCCCCGCCGCCTGGTGCACACCGGCGAGCGCACCACCACCGTCGCCGAGCACGCCCGCCGGCGCGGGCTCGTCGTGGCGACGGTGGAGACCGACTACAGCGCCGCCGCGGGCGTGCGCGCCGTCGACGCCCTGCTGGCGCGGCGCGAACCCCCCACGGCCGTGCTGTTCGACAACGACGTCATGGCCGTGGCGGCCCTGGAGCACCTGCGGGCCCGCGGGGTCGACGTGCCGGGCGAGGTCAGCCTGCTGGCCGTGGACGACTCCCCGCTGTGCGAGCTGTCCGTGCCGCCGACCACGGCGATGAGCCTGGACGTGCACCACCGCGGCGAGCGCCTGGGCCGCGCCGTCCTCAGCGTCCTGGCCGGCGGCGACGCGCGGATGCCCGCGGGGCCGCCGTCGACCGTCGTCGTGCGCGGCACCACCGCGCCCGCTCGGGAGCGGGTGGGCGTCTGAGACCCGGCTGGTTGCCGCGGCGCACCTCGACCGGCCGGATCACCGGCCGCGTGCCAGTCTTCGTGCAGTGAGCGGCACCTTCGTCAGCGGCATGCGCACCCTGGCCCGCGGTGCGCGGGAGGAACCGCGCCTGTTCGGCCTGGCCGTCGTCGGGTCCTTCGTCTACGGCGCCGGCACCGCCGCCACCGGCTGGCTCGTGGGGCGCACCACCGAGCGCGTCGTCGTGCCCGCCGTCACCGGTGAGGGCTCCGTGGACACCGGCGACGTGTGGCTGGCCGGGGCCACGCTGATGGGCGTCACGCTCGTCACCGTCGTCGGGATCCTGCTGCGGCGCATCGCCGCGGGCGCCACCATGTACGCGCTGCAGGCGCGCTACCGCCGCCGACTGGCCCGCCGCTACCTGGAACTGCCGCTGTCGTGGCACCACGCCCACCCCGCCGGACGGCTGCTGGCCACCGCCGGCTCCGACGTGGAGGCCACCTGGCAGGCGATGGCGGTGCTGCCGTTCGCGCTCGGCGTCGTCGTCCTCATCGCCGTCGCCGGGGTCGCGATGGCCGCCGCCGACCCGGTGCTCGCCGCCGTCGGCCTGCTCGTCCTGCCGGCGCTGCTGGCCGCGAACGTCGCCTACCAGCGGCGCATGTCCCCGCGCGTGGCGCGCGTGCAGCAGCTGCGCGGCGAGGTGTCGGCCACCGCCCACGAGAGCTTCGAGGGCGCCCTGGTCGTCAAGACCCTCGGCCTGGGCGAGGAGGAGGTCGAGCGCTTCGCCACCGACGCCGACCGCCTGCGCGCCGCGAACGTCGCCGCCGGCCGCACCCGCGGCGCGTTCGAGCCGATCATCGAGGCGCTGCCGAGCCTGGGGACCCTCGCCGTCCTCGCCGTCGGCGTCGCCCGCGCCGCCGCCGGGGACGTCAGCGTCGGCGACCTCGTGCAGATCGCCTACCTGCTCAGCCTGCTGGCCTTCCCCGTGCGCTCCTTCGGCTGGGTGCTGGCCGAGCTGCCGCGCACCGTCGCCGGCGACGCGCGCGTGCAGGCGGTCCTGCGCGAGGCGGCGACGACCCCGTGGGGCGCGCGCGACCTGCCCGCCTCCCAGGCGCCCGCGACCGTCGCCGCGACCGGCCTGGGCTACCGCCACCCCGAGCCGGCCGCCGACCCGCTGGCCGCGCAGCGCCGCGGCCCGGACGCGCCCGCCCGCCCGGCCCGGCGCGAGGCCCGGCCCGCGCTGGCCGACGTCACCCTCGACGTCGCCCCCGGCACGACCGTCGCCGTCGTCGGCGGCACGGGCGCCGGCAAGTCCACGCTGGCCGGGCTGCTCGTGCGCCTGGTCGACCCCACCTCCGGGCAGGTCCTGCTGGACGGCGTCGACGTGCGCGAGCTGGCCGAGGGCCGCGTGGCCGGTGCGGCGGCCCTGGTGCCGCAGACGACGTTCGTCTTCGACGACACCGTGCGCGGCAACATCGCCCTCGGCCTGGACAGCGAGGAGGTCCCCGCCGACCGGCGCGTGGACGACGAGGACGTGTGGCAGGCGCTGCGCCTGGCGCGCGCCGAGGACTTCGTCGCCGCCCTGCCGCACGGGCTGGACGAGCTGGTCGGCGAGCGCGGCTCGACGCTGTCGGGCGGGCAGCGCCAGCGCCTGGCCCTGGCGCGGGCTCTCGTGCGCAGGCCGCGGCTGCTGGTGCTGGACGACGCGACCAGCGCGCTGGACCCGGCGGTGGAGCGGGCCGTCCTGGACGGCCTGGCCGACTCCGGGGCGGGCACGACCGTGGTGGTCGTGGCGTACCGGCCGGCGACGATCGCGCTGGCCGACGAGGTGGTGCACCTGGAGAGGGGACGGGTCGTGGACCGGGGACCGGCGGACGAGGTGGCCGCGCGCGACGAGGGCTACCGCGAGCTCGTCACCGCGTACGCGCGCGCGGCGCGCGAGCGCGGCGAGGCGGCCCGCGGGGCGGGGATGGCGTGAGCGCGACCACCGCCCCCTCCCCCGCCGACCGCCGCCGCGAGGGCGTGCTGCGCCGCTCGCGGGAACTGGCCCCGCAGTTCGCCGACGGCCTGGGTCTGACCCTGGCCATCGCCGCGGCCACGACGCTCGGCAAGCTCGTCGTCCCGATCGCGGTGCAGCAGACCATCGACACCGGTGTGCTGGCCGACGGCGGCCCGGACGTGGGCCGGGTCGTGCTGATCTGCGCGCTGGCCGCGGCGGTCCTCGTCGTCACGTCCGTCACCGCGTGGGTCGTCAACGTGCGCCTGTTCCGCGCCACCGAGGCGGGGCTGGCGAACCTGCGCACCCGGGCGTTCCGGCACGTGCACGACCTGTCGGTGCTCACCCAGTCCGGGGAGCGGCGCGGGTCGCTGGTCAGCCGCGTCACCAGCGACGTGGACACCATCTCCACGTTCCTGCAGACCGGCATGCTCGTGCTCGTCCTGTCGCTGGGACAGGTCGTCCTGGCGACGGCGCTGATGCTCGTCTACTCCTGGCAGCTGGCCCTGGTGGTGATCGGCTGCTTCGTGCCGCTGGTCCTGGCCCGCCACCAGCTGCAGCGGCCCGTGGCGCGCGCCTACGCGGCGGTGCGGGTGCGGATGGGCGAACTGCTGGGCGCGGTCTCCGAGACGGTCGTGGGCGCCGACGTCATCCGCGCGCACGCCGCCTCGGCGCGCTCGTGGCGCAACGTGGACGCGGCCGTGGAGGCGCACCGCAAGCAGGCCGTCAAGGCGCAGGTCGCCACGGCGGCGACGTTCTCCACCGGCGTCCTCGTCTCCGGCCTGGTCGTCGCCCTCGTCATCGTGGTCGGCACCCTGCTGGGCGTCGACGACGACATCACCCTGGGCCGGCTGCTGGCGTTCCTGTTCCTCGCGCAGCTGTGGGTGGGCCCGGTGCAGGCGGCCACCGAGGTCCTCAACGAGCTGCAGAACGCCCTGGCCGGGTGGCGGCGCGTGGTCGACCTCGTCGACACCCCGGTCGTGGTGCCGGACCCGGCGCCGGAGCGGGTGCGGGAGCTGCCCGCCGGGCCGGTGGAGGTGCGCGTGGAGGACGTCGCCTACACCTACCCCGGCACCGACAGGGTCGTGCTGAGCGGAGTGGACCTGCACCTGCCCGCCGGGTCGCGCACGGCCGTGGTCGGGGAGACCGGTTCGGGCAAGACGACGCTGGCGCGGCTGGTGACCCGCCTGGTGGACCCGGCCTCGGGGCGGGTGCTGCTCAACGGCGTGGACGCGCGCGACCTGCCCGGGCGCGAGCTGCACCGGCGCGTGGTGGCCGTCCCGCAGGAGGGTTTCCTCTTCGACGCCACCGTCGGGGACAACGTGCGCCGCGGCAGGCCCGGCGCCACCGACGACGACGTGACCGCGGCCTTCGCCGACCTGGGCCTGACCGCGTGGCTGGAGGACCTGCCCGAGGGGCTGGACACCCCCGTCGGCCAGCGCGGCGAGCGCCTGTCCGCCGGCGAGCGCCAGCTGGTGGCGCTGGCCCGCGCGCACCTGGCCGACCCGGACCTGCTGGTGCTGGACGAGGCGACCTCCTCGGTCGACCCGGCCACCGAGGTGCGCCTGCAGCGGGCGCTGGAGGGCGTGCTGTCCGGCCGCACGTCGGTGGCGATCGCGCACCGGCTCTCGACCGCCGAGGCCGCCGACACCGTCGTGGTCGTGGACTCCGGGCGCGTGGTCGAGGTGGGCCCGGCCGCCGAGCTGGCGCACGCGGGCGGGCCGTACTCGCGGTTGCACGCGGCCTGGACGGCCCAGCACTCCTGAGGCAGCAGGGCTCGGTCCACGGCGCTCAGGACGGCAGGTCCCAGTAGGCCCGCGGGTCCCGGGGGGACTGCCCGTTCCAGCGGACGACGCCCTGCTCGCGCAGCTGCGCGAGCCTCTTGATCGCGGTGGGGCGCGCCAGGCCCATCACCTCGGCGAGGTCGCGGGTGCTCAGTCGTCCGGCCTCGCGCAGTGCGGCGACCACCAGGGGGGTCTCCTCCGGCAGCCGGGCCCCGTCGTCACCGGCCGAACGCTCCGCGGCGAGGACCAGGCGGACGCTGCTCTCCGTCTGCCGGTACAGGGGCGGCTGCAGGCCCGCCAGCCGCATCTCCTCGAACATGCGGCGGATGCCTTCGCCGAACTCCTGCCCGAAGTCCAGGTCGGCGCACACCCGGGCGATCCGCGGGTTGCGGGCGAACCGGTGGATGGACAGCGGGTCCCGCAGGTCCGACAGCCCGGGGAACCTCCCCGGGCTCTCGACCTCGACGCGGTCGTCGAAGACGTCGACGTGGACGTGGTCGCTCTGCAGGCTGTAGGAGCGGTGGACGACGGCGTTGACCACGGCCTCCAGCCAGGCGTCCTCCGGGACGGCGGGCACCTGCTCGAACCGCCCTCCCCTGCCGAGGGCCCGTCGGCGGGGCTGCACCTGCCGGACGTGCGCGGGCACGTCGCGCAGGAGCCTGGGCAGCGGACCCTCGACGCGCTCGTCAGACAGCACCTGCTGCCGCGAACCCGTCCCGCGGTCGCGGCCGGCGAAGCGGGTGACCCGGACGTGGGCGTTGGGGAACTCGCTGCCGGGGTGGCGCCCGAACAGGAGGAGGCCCGCGACGGTGAGCCTGCCGTCCCGCACCAGCCCGCGCGCCGCGAACAGCCCCTGCCACGTCGGGTGCCCGACCCGGGCCGCGTACGCCTGCGCGGCCTCGACGTCGACGTCACCGGGGTCGTCGAGGCGGACGGCGGTGAGCTGGGCCTCGAAGCCCGCCTGGCGGCGGTCGAAGAAGAGCTCGCGGCGCTGCACGTAGGTGAGGCGGCGGGTCTCGTCGCCGAGGCGCAGGTACACGTCGTCCCTGGTGGTGGCGTGCACCTCGTCGCCGGGGTTCACGTCCAGGACGAGGAGGTGGTCGTCGCGGCCGTCGTCGGTGCGGCACGGCAGCAAGCGCGTGTGGACGCGGGCTGGCGGCTGCACGTGCTGGACGTGGACCTGCTGCAGCTCGTTCCGGTGCCGGGGGTCCGCGTCGGTGCCCTCGACCCGGCCGTCGTGGATGCCGACGACGAGCGTGCCGCCCTCGGCGTTGGCGAGGGCGATCACCGCCTGGCTCAGCTTGGCCGGGCTGGTGCGGGCGCTCTTGCGCTCGAACCACTGGCTCTCCGGCAGGGCGGCGAGGGCGCGGCCGACCTCCTCCGGAGGTGCCTCCAGGGCTTCGTCGACGTCTCGCTGCTCCACTTCTGTACTCTAACATCTTTAGAGTAGATGCATGGGGAGTTCTGCAGCCCGACAGAGCTGACAGCCGGCCTGCGAGTACCGGCCGACACGCCGCGCCGGCGACGCCCACGACCGGCGCGTCGCCGTGGCCGCGCAGGCTGGCTGTCAACCCCTCCCCGACGCCACCTCCCGCTGACGCAGCGGCTCGGCACCGCTGACGTCCCAGGTGAGTGACGTCCCAGGTAAGTCACGCGCCAGGTGAGTGACGCGTCCTCACTCCTCCCGGCGCCGGAACGCCGTCGGGCTGCACCCGTGCACCCCGCGGAAGTGCCGGGCGAAGTAGAAGGGGTCGGCGTACCCGACGGAGCGGGCGACCTCAGCCACCGGCAGGTCGGTGGTGACGAGCAGCTCGCAGGCGTGGGCCATCCGCAGCCGCTTGGCGTACTCGACGACCCCTCCCCCGGTGGCGGCGCGGAACAGGGCGGTGAAGTGGGAGGTGGACAGCCCCGCCTCCCGGGCCAGGGCGGTGACGGACACGGGCGCGTCGAGGTGGGCGCGCAGGTGCTCCTGGGCCTGGCGCACGGGTTCGCGCCGCTCGGGGCTGCCGGCGGCGGCGTCGGCGGCCACCTGCGCCAGCACCGACCAGGCGGCGCCGGCCGCGCGCAGCAAGGTCGGGCCGGTCTCGTCGGTCTCCAGGTGCTCCACGACGCGCTCGACGTCGCGCTGGACCTCCAGCACGTCGTGCAGGTCGACGACGGCGGGGCGCGGCGGGTCCCCGCCGAGCTGGCGGTCGAAGGAACGGGCGTCGGGCCCGGCCGCGTGCAGCCACCAGATCGTCCAGGGGTGCGCGTCGTCGGCGCCGTAGGTGTGCGGCAGGCCGGCGGGCAGCACGAGCGCCTGCCCGCCGGCGACGGCCACCTCCCCACCGGTGGTGCGGCACCAGCCGCGCCCGCCCACGCACACGATGACGACGGTGCCGCTGGCGCCGCGGCGGCGGGTGCGGCCGTGGTGGTGGGCGTGCGGGAAGTACCCGGCGTCGGTGACGAGCAACCGCGACGTCGGCCCGGACGCGGCGGCGGCGCGGGCGACGTCGGCGGGCAGGACCCGCAGGCGCTGGCCGGGGAACCCCTCGCGGATGCGCACGCCGCGACGCTAGCGCCGTCCGGGTGGTCCTGACCGTCGGATCGTCCAGGTGCTCGCGTCGGATCGTCCCTTCTCCGCGCGGTGATCTCCGGCCTACCGTCGCGGCATGCTCGACGACGAGACGCAGCTCGGCCTGCCGGCCCGGCCCGCCGCCCTGGCGGAGCTCCCGGCCGCGGCCTGGAGCGCGCCGCTGACGCTGCCGACGTACCACCCGCTGCCGCCGGAGGTGTTCCCCGCCTACCTGGACCGCCGCGTCTACCAGGGCTCCTCGGGGCGGGTGTACCCGCTGCCGTTCCACCACCGCATCGCCACCGAGCCCGTCGAGCACGCCTGGACGGCGGTGCACCTGCAGAACGAGTGGCTGCACGTGGTGGTGCTGCCGGAGCTGGGCGGGCGCGTGCACGTGGTCCGCGACCGCACCAGCGGCCGGGACCTCTTCTACGCGAACCCGGTCGTCAAACCCGCCCTGGTGGGGCTGGCCGGGCCGTGGATCGCCGGCGGCGTGGAGTTCAACTGGCCGCAGCACCACCGCCCGGCCACCTACCTGCCGACGGACTGGGAGGCGGTGACCGAGGAGGACGGCGCGGTCGTCGTCCGCTGCTCCGACCACGACCCGTTCACGCGCATGCGGGGCACGCACGCGCTGCGGCTGCGCCCGGGCAGCTCCGTGCTGGAGCTCCAGGTGCGCCTGGCCAACCGCACCGAGCTGCCGCAGTCGTTCCTGTGGTGGGCCAACGTGGCCGCCCGCGTCGACGACGACTACCAGTCCTTCTTCCCGCACGACGTGACCGTGGTCGCCGACCACGCCAAGCGCGCGGTGACCGGGTACCCGGCCGCGGACCGGCACTACTACGGCGTGGACTACCCCGCCCGCGCCGGCGAGGAGTTCACCGCGGCCGACGGCGCGCGCGGTACCGGCGACCGGATCGACTGGTACCGCACGATC
Organism: Kineococcus terrestris; assembly: GCF_041020755.1. NCBI lineage: Bacteria > Bacillati > Actinomycetota > Actinomycetes > Kineosporiales > Kineosporiaceae > Kineococcus > Kineococcus terrestris. Next base: position 218,390 of record NZ_JBEUEI010000001.1, read on the forward strand.
CCCGTGCCGACCTCGTACATGGCCCTGGGCAGCCGGGAGGACTTCTTCGGCGGCTACGACCACGCCAGCGGGGTGGGTTTCGTCCACGTCGCCGACCACCAGGTCGCGGTCGGCAAGAAGCAGTGGACGTGGGGGAACTCCCCGTTCGGGCACGCGTGGGACGCGAACCTGGCCGACGACGGCGCGCACTACGTCGAGCTGATGGCGGGGGTGTTCACCGACAACCAGCCGGACTTCTCGGTGCTGGCGCCCGGGGAGACGAAGGTGTTCACCCAGTCCTGGTACCCGGTGCGGCACACCGGCCCGGTGGACCGGGCGAGCGCCGACGCGGCCGTCAGCCTGCGCCGCGACGGCGACCGGGTGCGGCTCGCCGTCGTCGTCACCCGCCCGCGCGCCGGGGTGCGGGTGGAGCTGCGCGCCGGCGGGGACGTCGTCGCGGTCGAGACGGTGGACCTGGACCCGTCGGCGGCGCTGCTGCGCGCGCACGAGGTGCCCGCGGGCGACGTGGAGGTGTCGGTCGTCCACGAGGGCCGGGAACTGGTGCGCTGGAGCACCGCCGAGGAGCGCACCGGGATCGGGGAGGTCCCCGGCCCCGCCACCGAGCCGCCCGCACCGGCGGACGTGACCAGCGTGGAGGAGCTGGCGCTGACCGCCGAGCACCTGGAGCTGTACCGGCACGCGACCCGCTCCCCCGAGCCGTACTGGCGCGAGGCGCTGGCCCGCGACCCCGGGCACGTGCCGAGCCTCGTGGGCCTGGCGGTGCGCGCCTACCGCGCGGGCCTGGACGAGCGGGCGGAGGACCTGCTGCGCCGCGCGGTGGACCGCCTCACCTCCCGGCACCCCACCCCGCAGGACACCACCGCGCTGTACCTGCTCGGTGTGGTCCTGGAGGCCCGCGGCTGCGAGGACGACGCCTACGACGCCTACGGGCGCGCGTCGTGGACGCGGGCGTGGCGGGGTCCGGCCGGGTACCGGATGGCGCGGCTGGACGCGCGCGCCGGGCGCACCGCGGCCGCGCTGCACCGGCTGGCGGACGTGCGCCGGGTGGAACCGGAGCACCTGCAGGCCGCCGCCCTGGAGGTGGTGTGCCGCCGTCGCCTCGGCGACGTGGAGTCCGGCGTGGCGGAGGACGTCCTGGCCGCCGCCCGCGCCCTGGACCCGCTGGACGCGTGGCTGCGCCACCTGGACGGCCTGCCCGCGAGCGCCGACGCGCAGACCTGCCTGGACGTGGCGCTGGAGCTGGCCGGCGCCGGGGAGCTGGAGGGCGCGTTGCGCGTGCTCGACGAGGCGGAGGCGCGCGAGCCCCTGCGGGCGTCGGGGCAGCCGGCGGCCGGCCCGCTGCTGGCCCACCACCGCGCCCTCGTCCTCGACCGTCTCGGCCGCGCTCGTGAGGCGGCCGCGGCCCGCGCCGACGCCGCCACCCGCGACACGACGTGGTGCTTCCCGGGCCGACGCGAGGACGTGGCCGCGCTGAGCGCCTCGGCGGCCGACCCGCGGGCGCGGGCGCTGCGCGGGCACTGGCTGTACGCGGCGGGCCGGCACGCCGACGCCGTCGAGGACTGGCTGGCCGGTGCGGCGGGCGCCCCGGACGACCCGGTCCCGCACCGCAACCTCGGCCTGGCGCTGGTCAACGACCACCACGACCTCGAGGCGGCGCGCGCCGCGTACGCGCGGGCGGAGGAGGCCGCCCCCGACGAGGCGCGGCTGCGCTTCGAGGTGGACCAGCTCGACGCGCTGCGCGGCCTGGGCCCCCAGCAGCGGCTGACGCGCTGGCGCGAGCGCTGGGACCTGGCCGAGCAGCGCGACGACGCGCTCGTGGAGGTCGCGCACCTGCTGGTGAGCACCGGCGACGCCGCGCGGGCCGTGCAGCTGCTGACCGGCCGCACGTTCCAGCCGTGGGAGGGCGGAGAGGGGCAGGTCCTCTCGGCGTGGGAGCGGGCCCGCACCCGCCTGGCGTTGGAGGTGCTCGCGGACGACCCGGCCGCGGCCGTCGCGCACCTGCGGGCGGCGCTGGACAGCCCCGCGTGCCTGGGCGAGGCGCGGCACCCGCTGGCGGCCACCGCGCAGCTGCACCTGCTGCTGGGCGACGCGCTGGCCGCGGCCGGCGACGCGGCCGCGGCGCGCACGGCGTGGGAGGTCGCGGCCGAGCACCGCGGGGACTTCCTGGCGATGAGCACGCAGGAGCACAGCGAGGCGACGTTCTCCTCGGTGCTGGCGCTGCGCCGGCTGGGCCGCGACGACGGGCCGCTGACCGCGTCGCTGCGCCGCTTCCGCGACGAGTTCGCGGCGTCGGTCCCGGTCGTGGACTACTTCGCCACCTCGCTGCCGGACCTGCTGCTGTTCGAGGAGGACCCGCTCGTGGTGCGCGACCGGCGCAGCGCGGTGCTGGACGCGCAGCTGGCGCTGCTGGACGGCGACGCCGCCCGCGCGCGCGAGCTGCTGGACGACCCGCGGCTGGCGGCCAGCCGGCACGCAGCCGACCTGGCGCACGCGCTGGCCACCTGCCCGGGGTTGCTGGGCGTTCCCGAACCGTCCGTCACACGTGTCGAGGAGGTGGCCCGGTGAGGACCCGAAACCTGCCGGCCGGTGCGCCGGAGAAGCTCGTCATCAGCCTGTGGGACTTCTCCTGGTACGTGCGCACGGGGCCGGGCGAGCCGTTCGAGGACCTGGACGCGGCCTTCGCGCAGGCCGTCGAGCGCGGGTACAACACCGTGCGGATCTGCGCGATGCCGTTCCTGCTGTTCCGCTCCGGCCTCGACACCTCCGCGCTGCGGCTGGGCCCGCTGGGCGGGGAGTACGGGCAGGGCGTGCGCTGGTACGACGTCGCCCACGAGACGACGATCGACGCGCGCGCGCACACCCTCGCGTTCTTCCGCGCGGCCCAGCGCCACGGCGTCCACGTCATCGTCTCCAGCTGGGAGTACCAGCAGTCGCCGTCGTTCGCGCTCGACCCCGCCTGGTACGAGGCGCTGCACGCGGTAGACCCGGAGGAGCGCGCGGAGGTCCTGGCCGACGCGCACGCCGACCTGCTGGACCTGCTGGTCGAGCAGGGCCTGGACGGGACGGTGCTGTTCACCGAGCTGCACAACGAGGTCCAGATCGGCTTCCTCGTCGACGGCCTCGGTGTGGAGCGGGGCGACCCGGCGGTGAGGGCGCTGACGGACCGCCTGGAGCGCGGCATCCGCCGCTTCAAGCAGCGCCACCCCGACCGGCTGTGCACCGTGAACTACGCCGGCGTCCCCGTCGCCGCGCTGAGCGCCGTCCCGCCCAGCGCCGACGTCCTCGTCGTCCACCCCTACGCCTACGGCAACCTGCAGGAGCTCATCGACGTCTTCGGCCTGCGCGGGCCGGTCGAGGGGTTCTCCCGCGAGCGGGCCGCGCCGCTGCTGCGCCCCGGCGCCCCGGAGGTCGGCGACTGGGGGCCGGGCGAGGGCAACGCCTGGAAGCTGGACGCCACCGTCGTGTCGCTGCCGGAGGTGTACGTGCACGACTGGTGCGACCCGGAGGCCTTCGACCGCTGGCTGTACGACCGCTGGGGCGAGCACCGGCTCGCGGTGCAGCAGAAGCTGACCCTGTGGCTGGAGGTGGCCGCCGACCACGCCGCCGCCCGCGGCGTCCCGCTCGTGCTGGGCGAGGGGTACGTCGGCTACACCCCCAAGCACGGGCGCTTCGAGGAGGGACCGGTCGGCGCGGAGCTGTGCCGCCGCGCCGTCCGCGACGCCCACCGCCTCGGCGCGTGGGGCGCGGTGGTCTGCTCCAACGCCGCGCCGCAGCACAGCATGTGGGCGGACGTCGCCCTCCAGCGCGAGTGCGCGGCCCTCCTGACCGGCACCACCCCCTCCGACCGGCCCGACGGGCCCGGCACCACCCACCCCGACCGCGCCGAGGACGGCGCACAGGAGGTTCGACGATGAACTCCCGACTCTCGCGGCGCAGCCTGCTCGCGGCCACGGCCGGCCTCGGCGGGGCCGGTCTGCTGACCGGCTGCGTCGGCACCAGCGGCTCGGAGGGCGGCGGCACGGCCGCCGGCGGTGGAGGGGGCGGCGGCGGCATCGTCTTCCAGAACTCCATCCAGGACACCGCCCCCAAGGCCGCCCTCGAGGCGATCGTGCAGGGCTACGACGGCGACGTGACGATGAACTCGGTCGCCACCGAGCAGTTCCGCGCCCAGCTGACCAACTACCTGCGCTCGAACACCCCGCCGGACGTCATGAGCTGGTACGCCGGGTCGGTGGCCCGCGACTACGCCGCCCAGGGCCTGCTGCTGGACGTGTCGAGCATGTGGGAGGGGGACGGCGCCTGCGCCGGCTTCTCCGAGGCGCTGAAGAACCTGTCCACCGCCGACGACGGCACGCAGATCTTCGTCCCCACCAACTACTACTGGTGGTCGGTCTTCTACAAGCGCAGCGCCTTCGAGCGCTGGGGCGTGGAGCCGCCCAGCACGTGGGACGAGTTCCTCGCGCTGTGCGAGAACCTGTCCGGCCAGGGCGTCGCGCCGCTGGCCAACGGCATCGGCTCGACCCCGTGGATGGCCTCGGGCTGGTTCGACTACCTCAACCTGCGGGTCAACGGCGCGCAGTACCACCGGGAGCTGCTGGCCGGGGAGCGCTCCTTCACCGACCCGGAGGTCGTCGCGGTGATGGAGCAGTACGAGCGGCTCATCCCCTACTTCGACCCCAATGCCGCGTCCTACTCGGCGCAGGACGCGGCCGTGCCGATGGCGCAGGACCAGGCCGGCATGTACCTCATCGGCGCCTTCGTCACCCAGTACTTCCCGGAGGACCAGCAGGACGACCTGGACTTCTTCTCCGTCCCGGTGATCAACCCGGACGTGCCCACGGCCGAGGAGGCGCCCACGGACGGCTACTTCGCCGCGGCCGGCACCGCCGACCCGGACGCGACCATCGCCTTCCTGTCCTACCTGGCCGCGCCCGAGCAGCAGCAGGCGTTCATCGAGCAGTCCGGCTCCTCCAACCTGCCGACGTCCCCGGACGTGGACACCTCGCAGTTCAGCCCGCTGGTGCAGAAGGGCATCGAGCTGCTCAACTCCACGGAGGAGATCACCCAGTTCTTCAACCGCGACTCCTCCGACGCGCTGCAGACGACGGCGGACACCGCGCTGACGCAGTTCCTCGCGGACCCGGGCTCGCGCGACCGGATCCTGGAGGAGTGGCAGCGGGCCGCGGAGGGGGTCTTCGGGCAGTGAGCAGCGACGTGTCGGCCGCGGCGCGGACGGCGGGGCGGGGCCCGGGCGGTACCCGTCCCGCCGCCCGCTCCGGCGGTCCCGCCCGGCCGGGCGGCCCGTCGCTGGGCGCGCGGCTGCGGCGGGTGCCGCTGCTGGTGTGGGTCTTCCTGCTGGTGCCGGTGGCCGTGGAGCTGTTCTGGGTCTTCTGGCCGGCGGCCAACTCCTTCTCCCTGTCGCTGACCCGCTGGAACGGCATCAGCCCGGCCGAGCCGGTGGGCCTGCAGAACTTCACAGATCTCGCCGACGACCCGATCTTCCGCACGGCGCTGACCAACAACGCCCTGTGGGTGGTCGGCTTCGGCGTCCTGTCCGTGGTCGGCGGCCTGGCGCTGGCGGTGGCGCTCAACAAGCCCGGCCGCGGGGTGGGCTTCTACCGCAGCGCGATCTACCTGCCGATGGTCGTCTCGATGGCCGTGACGGGCCTGTTCTGGCGGGTCATGTACCAGCCGGGCGGGCCGATCAACGCGGGCCTGGAGGCGGTGGGGCTGGAGTCGCTGACGCGGCAGTGGCTGGCCGACCCGGACGTGGCGCTGGCGGCGATCCTCGTCGCCGCGGTGTGGCGGCAGGTCGGCTACATCATGGTCCTGTACCTGGCGGGGCTGAAGGGCTGCGACGCCACGCTGGAGGAGGCCGCGGCCGTCGACGGCGCCAGCGCCTGGCAGCGCTTCTGGCACATCGTCATGCCGCAGCTTCGCGGGGTGAACACGGTGGTCTTCGCGGTCACCGTCATCGACTCGCTGCGCACCTTCGACATCGTGTGGGCGATGACCCGCGGCGGCCCCTACAACACGACGCAGCTCCTGAGCACGTACATGTTCCAGCAGGCGTTCACGTCGGGGAACCTCGGCTACGCCTCGGCGATAGCGGTCGTCATCTTCGTCCTGGCGATCGGCTTCATCATCACCTACTTGGCCCGCCAGGCCCGCGCGGAGGAGCAGTCGTGAGCGCCACCACCCTCGCCCCCGGCACGGCCGCGACGCCGCAGGAGTGGCGCAAGCCGCGGCGGGCCCGCTCGCCGTGGCTGCACGTGCTCATGGTGCCGCTGACCCTGCTGTGGCTGAGCCCGGTCGTCTACGTGGGGCTCATCGCGTTCCGCTCCTTCGACGACATCGCCGCGCGCGGGCTGGCGGCGATGCCCGCCTCCTTCACCCTCGACGGGTTCGCGACGGCGTTCAGCGGCGGCGGGCTGGTGCGGGCGCTGGGCAACAGCGTCGCCGTGACCGCGTGCGCGGTGCTGGCCTCGCTGGTGCTGTCCTCGTGGGCGGCGTACTCCCTGAGCCGCTTCGCCATCCCCGGCCGCAAGACGATCCTGCTGGCGATGCTGGCCGGCAACCTGTTGCCCCCGCAGATCCTGCTGGTGCCGGTGGCGCGGATCAGCGAGTCCCTCGGCATCGCCGACACCCTCTTCGCGCTCGTGGCGGTGCAGGTGGGCTTCGGCATCGGCTTCTACACCTTCGTGCTGCACGGCTTCATGCGCGGGCTGCCGGAGGAGCTGTTCGAGGCGGCGCGCCTGGACGGGGCGGGCGCGGGGCGCATCTACTGGCGGATCGTCCTGCCGCTGAGCCGCCCGGCGATGGCGGCGCTGGCGGCCCTCGCCACGACGTGGATCTTCAACGACCTCATCTGGGCGCTGACGGTGCTGCGCTCGGAGTCCAAGTTCCCGATCACGGCGGCGCTGCTGAACCTCATGGGCGGCTACTCCAGCGCCTGGAACGTCATCGCGGCGGCCTCCCTCGTGGCGGCGGTCCCCACCGCCATCGTGTTCTTCCTCTTCCAGAAGCAGTTCGTCTCCGGGCTGCTCGTGGGCTCGAACAAGTGAGCGGCCCGTGGACGCTGCCGACCCGCTCCGGTGAGCACGTCGTCGCGCCCGCCCCGGACGGGGCGGGCCTGGTGCGCGTGCACTGGGGCGCCCGCGGCGGCGCCCAGCCGGCCCGCGCGCCGCGGCGCGCGTCGTTCGAGACGCCGCTGGACCTGCTGCCGCTGGAGGCCACCGCGCTGGGCACCCGCGCGGCGCACGCCGCCGAGCTCGTGGTGCGCCGCGCCGACGGGCTGCGCGGGGCCCGGCTGCGCCCCGCCGGCGATCCGGTGCTGACGGTGGACGGGGACGCGCACGAGCTGCGCGCACCGTTCACCGACGAGCTGGCCGGGCTGGACGTGGAGCTGGTGCTGCGCAGCAGCACGGCGCACGACGTCGTCACCAAGCACGCGGTCGTCCGCAACCGCTCCGAGCACGCGGTGGAGCTGCTGCGCTGCTGGGGCGGCGCGTTCACCCCGCCCGTGGGGCCGGGCGCGCACGTCGGGACGCTGACCGGGGCGTGGTCGCGGGAGTTCACCGGGGCCGTCGTGGACCTGCCCGTGGGGACGTTCAGCCTCGGCAGCCGGCAGGGCATCACCTCGCACAGCGCCTCCCCCGTCGTCACCGTCCGCGCCCGCGACGGCCGGGACGCCGGCACGTACGCGGTGGCGCTGGCGTGGAGCGGGTCGTGGCGGCTGCAGGTGGAGGCCGTGCCGTTCACCGACCACGTGCGGGTGGCCGGCGGCCCCGACGACGAGTCCGGCGTGGTGACGCTGCCGCCGGGCGGGTCGGTGACCACCCCGGAGCTGGCGGGGCTGTGGGTGCGCGGCGGGCCGGACGAGGCCGCCCAGGCCTGGCACGCCTACCAGCGCACCCTGGCCCGCTCCACCGGCCCGGAGCACCGGCCGGTGGTGGCGAACTCCTGGTACGCCACCGGCTTCGACGTGCGGGTGGAGCACCAGCTCGCGCTGGTCGACGTCGCCGCCGACCTGGGCGCGGAGGTGTTCGTCGTCGACGACGGCTGGTTCCGCGGCCGCACCTCCGACCGCGCCGGGCTCGGCGACTGGGACGTCGACGGGGCGAAGTTCCCCGACGGGCTGGAGCCGCTGATCGCGGGTGTGCGCGAGCGGGGTCTGCGCTTCGGGCTGTGGGTGGAGCCGGAGGCGGTGAACGAGGACAGCGACCTGCACCGCGCCCACCCCGACTGGGTGCACCGCGTCCCGGGCCGGGACCCGGTGCGGCTGCGCCACCAGCTCCTGCTCGACCTGGGCCGGCCGGAGGTGGAGGCGTGGGTGCTGGCGACGCTGCGCCGCCTGCTCGGCCGGTACGAGGTCAGCTACCTGAAGTGGGACATGAACCGCGCCGTCACCGACGGCGGCGCCGCCGTGCCCGGCGGGGACGACTGGTCGTGGCGGCACACGCAGGCGTACCACCGGGTGCTGGACGCGCTGCGCGCCGAGTTCCCGCACGTGACGGTGGAGGCGTGCGCGGGCGGCGGCGGCCGGATCGACCTGGCGGTGCTGGCCCGCACCGACGTGGTGTGGCCCAGCGACGAGACCGGCCCGCGCGACCGGCTGGCCGTGCAGCACGGCTTCCTGTCCGCGTACCCGGCGTGGGTGATGAGCTCCTGGGTGACCGACGAGCCCGACGTGCTGGACCGCGAGCCGGTCAGCCTCGACTTCCGGTGCGTCGTGGCGATGGCCGGGGTCATGGGCCTGGGCGGGGACCTGCTGCGGTGGAACCCCGAGCAGCGGGGGCGGGTGCGCGAGCTGGTCGCGCTGCACCGGTCGGTGCGGCACGTCCTGCACGGCGGCGTGGTGCGCCGGCACGGCACCCCGTCGGAGGTGGCCTACGCGGTGCAGTACACGGACGCGGCGACGGTGGTCGTGCTGGCGTGGGCGCGACCGGGCCGCCCCGCCGCCTGGCGGGTGCCGCTGGGCGACCTGCCCGCCGGTTCCCTGCTGCGTGCGCGCTCCGACGGTTCCACGGTCCGGGCGGAGGACGGGCTGGCGGTGACGTGGTCGCGCGGCGACTGCGACGTCGTGGTACTGGACCGCGTGTGAGCGGGTGGCGGCCGCGCTCGCTGGTCGTGGAGACCGACGACGCCCGCGGCGGGCGGTGGACGTCGCTGCGCACGCCCGAGCGGGAGTGGCTGTGGCGAAACCCCGCCGTGCCCGCAGCGGCGCGCGCCGCCGTGCGGCCCGGTGACGCGTTCGTCGACGCGGGTGGGGTGGAGGAGTGCTTCCCCACCCTGCGCGGGGCGCCCGACCACGGCGACGTGTGGTCGCGGGCGTGGACCCCCGTCGGGCCGGGGTGCACGTCGGTGCGGACGGGTTCGCTGTCGCTGCGACGGACCTTGTCAGTGGAGGACAGGGCCGTGGTCGCGACCTACGACGTGTCCGGCCCGCCCGGCGCGCGCGTGCTGCACGCCGTGCACGCCCTCCTCGACCTCTCCCCCGCCGCCCGCCTCGTCGTGCCCGGCGCGCCGGCCGTGACGGTCCTCGACCAGCCGGTGCCCGGCGAGTTCGTACGCACCACCTGGCCGGACGGCGCCGGTGTCCCGCTCGACGTCCTCGGCCCCGACGACGGCACCGCCCGCTGCACCGTCGTCGCCACCGACCGCGTCGACGTGCTCGACGGTGCCGACCGGCTGTCCCTGCGGTGGCGGGTAGTGCGCGGCGGCGCGCCGGTGTCGCTCGTGGTGTGGCGCAACCTCCGCGGGTGGCCGGAGGCAGCGCCCTACAGGTCCGTGGGCGTCGAGCCGCTGCTCGGCGCGGCCGCGGACCTGGCGACCGCGGGCGCCGGGGAGACCGGTCAGCTCGACGCCGACCTCACCTGGCAGCTGACGCTCGTCGCCCACCACGAGGCCTGACAGCCAGCCTGCACGCACCGCTCGACACTCCGCTCCAGCGCTCTCGGACGACGGCGTGTCCCCTCACCCCTGCAGGCTCCCTGTCAGCCCCCTCCCTCGCCCCGTGGTGATCATGGATGGTTGAAAGCCTGTACCCACGCACCGCTCTCAGGGTGGGTATCCACCACAGACACAACCAGTCAGTGCGGACGTTGTGTTTTTAGCGTTTGCTACGTAATCTAGCGGCGTGCGCGCCGCCGTCTTCGACGACACCCGATCCTCGGTCAGCGAGGAGTGGCTGACCACCGGCGAGGCCGCGCGCCTCCTCGGGGTCTCGCGCCAGCACGTCGTGAACCTGTGCGAGCGCGGCGATCTGCCCCACACGACGACGGGCGTGCACCGCCGGGTGCGCCGCGCCGACCTGGAGGCGCTGCGCGCCACGTCCGCACGGATGAGCCGGGACCAGCGCCGCAGCCTGTGGCTGGGGCACGCAGTCGCCGGCCACCTGGTCACCGATCCGGAGACCACGATCGCCCGGGCGCGCGCCAACCTGGCGCTGCTGCGCGAGCGCCACCCGCGCGGGCAGGTGGCGAAGTGGCTGGCGGAGTGGGCCGACCTTCTCGACGGACCCGTCGAGGGCGTCCTGACGGCCCTGACCTCCCCGTCCCCGCGGGCGCGGGAGCTGCGTCAGAACTCCCCGTTCGCCGCCGTGCTGTCCGAAGAGGAGCGTCGGCGCGTGCGTGAGGCCTTCGCCCAGCGCTCCTCGGCGTCCTCGCCGTGGGGCGCGGCGTGAAGCGCGCGCACCTGGCGCACATCCTGCGCGCGGCGAGCCAGATCGCCCACGACCCTGACGTGGTGGTGATCGGCTCGCAGTCGATCCTGGGGTCCTTCGACGAGGACGACCTGCCCGACCCGGTGATCGGTTCCGTCGAAGCAGACGTGACCTTCTGGGACGATCCCGACGACCGCAAGTCCGACGCGGTGGACGGCGCGATCGGCGAGGACAGCCCCTTCCACCAGATGAACGGCTACTACGCCCAGGGCGTGTCCGTGAGCACCGCCGTCCTGCCCGAGGGGTGGCGCGAGCGGGTCGTCGTCTGGGAGAGCCGTTCGAGCGAGCCGGAACGAGCGCACTGCCTGGAGGCGCACGACCTGGCGGTCGCCAAGCTCGTCGCGGCGCGGATGAAGGACTACGAGTTCGTCTCCGCGCTCATCGAGGTCGGGCTGGTCTCGTGCGACACCTTGCGGGAGCGGGCCGCGCTGCTGCCACCGCCGGGGTCGCGCACGACGCGGGTGCTCCGCTGGATCGACGGGCACGACCGGCGGGCGCAGGCGTGAAGACGTGGAGGCCGGCGGTCCCCCGGACGATCCGCCCGTCTCGGGCGGTGGAGGCCATCGTCACTGCGCGATGCGCTTGATCCAGGATCTTCACGAAGCTGCGCGGAGCCTCCTACCACGGTGTCATGGAGAGAGACGCCGGCTCGTAGGGGCTGGCCGAGGGCACGGTGACCACTGCAGCAGTCAGCTGTACGGAAAATCGGTCACTTCGAGACCTGCATCATCCGCGCGCTCCAGGCGTGCTGTGAGCTGCCGATGACCTCACGGTGCTCTCACTCCTCGTCCGCTCAGCCGTCGAGCCAGATCCGCCCCTCGAAGCCGCCGCGCTCTGCACGCTTCGCCGCGGCGAGCGCCGCGACGTCCTCGATCGAGGCGCCCGACAGAGCGGCGACGGCGACCAGCACCTCGTAGACGTCGGCGGCCTCGGCGAGCCGCTCCTGCGCCGTGGTCGCGGAGCGCAGCTCCTGCGCCTCCTCGACGGCCTTGTCCAGCAGGGCCGGCGGGTACTCGTCCTCGCCGAGGAGGCGGACCGCGGGGTCGCGGCCGCTCGCACGGATGATCTCGGGGATGCGGTCCCGCACGAGCTTGCCCACGTGGCTGCGGCCTCCGGTCGTCGTCGATGAGCGGCGCCTCGTTCTACCGGGCCGAGCCGAGCGCGGCCACCTCGTGGCGGATGGCCGTCCTCATGGGCGACAACAGCCGCACCTACAAGTTCGCGCTGGCCGCGGCGCTGCTGGCGGAGGCCCGCGCCGGCCGCGACGAGGTGCCCGTCGAAGACCTGGCGACCCGGTACGTGCGGGAGCTCGCCGGGCGCTCTCCCGATGTCAGCCAGGCGTCGGCCAGAACGCTGTCCGGGCCGACGGACTTCGTCAACGTGGTGCGCGAGGAGCGGGAGGCGCTGCTGGAGGACCGCGGCCCCTCGGACCGTCTGCACGGCATGGCGGTGCAGAACATCGTCACGATGCCGATGAAGCACTTCCACAACGCCCAGGGCGGGGTGGCGCACCGCTTCTTCGAGGTGGAGGGCGTGCGGGGCCTGCGGGTCGTGCGCCTGACCCCGGCGATGCTGGAGGTGGTCTTCGCCACGGACGCCCTCGAGGGTGAGCTGGCGTCGCGGTGGTCGATCGTGGAGTCCGCGTTCGCCGCGGGTGTCAGCAGCCGGTCGGTGGGCCTGTACCCGTCGGCGGACGGCACCGAGCTGTTCATGCCGCACCGGCGTGCGGCGGTGGCGTCCTCCCTGCCAGCCCTGCGCGGGTTCCAGCACGGTCGCTGCTTCTACTGCCACGCGCTCCTGAGCCCTGAGCCCGGGGCCGCGCACGTCGACCACGTCTTCCCCTGGTCGCTGATGAACCGGCTGCAGCTGCGCGACCTGGACCTGAACGGCCTGTGGAACCTGGTCGCCGCCTGCGCCGCGTGCAACCTCGGCAAGTCCGACCGGTTGCCCGGGGAGGCGGACCTCGAGGCGCTCGTCGCGCGCAACGAGGCGGTCCTGGCATCGCCCGAACCGCTCAAGGTGGGGTTGCGCGCGAGCATGGAAGCGGCGTCGACGGGGTCCTCAGGCTCGCCTGCGCGGCGACGGCAGCTGGTGCGGGACGTGGCGCGGAGGATGTCGGGAGGCTGATCTCGGGCACCGGGTCTCTCACAACCCTTGCTCGACCGCCAGGTTGTGCCATGCGCTCGCTCGGCGTGGCGGGAGCCGCAGGAGCCCTCGAGGTCAGTCTTCAACGGGTCCGGCAGCGCACTGCCGACAGCAGCCTGGGCGAGCAGGAGGTGAACGTGGTCCTCCACGCGGTGGACCTGCCGGTGCCCGCCCAGCCACCGGTGGCCTCACCGCTCCTGCCGGCGGCCGACCTGGCCGAGCATGGGGCACCGCGGGAGGGAGCGAGAGCCGTCGACGTCCTGCGCGAGGCCTCACTGGTGATGATGGCGCTGCCGAGGATGGTGACGTCGCGACTTCTCGACCCCGGCGCTCCTGCTTGTGATTCCCGGCTCGGTAAATCACAAGCAATCGTCTGCGGAGCGCCACTGCTTGCAATTTACGACGAAGCGCAGCTCGATCACCGGGGTCGTCGCGGCACCGGCCGCGCCGGCGGCTCGACTGCCGTGTCGCCCGCCGGTGACGCGAGGGACCGTTCGAAGCCGGTGATGAGGTCGATGAGCCCGTCGACCTCGAAGGCGCGGTTGCGCCGCCCGGCGGTGGTCTGCCGCAGGACGCCCGCGGTGTGCAGGCGGTCGACGGCCTCGTTGACGGCCTGGGCGGAGCGTCCGGTGAGCCGCACCAGCTGCGTGACGGTGAGGACCGGCGCCTGCGGGAGCACCTCGTCGATCAGCTGGGCGGTCGTGGAGCCGGCGCGGACGGCGCCGACCGCGTCGCGCCACCGCTGCCGCACCTCAGCGAGGCCGGTGGTGAGCCCGGCGACGCGCTCGCAGGCCTCCGTCGTCGCGGCCGCGAAGACGGCGAGCCAGTCGGCGAGGCCGTCGGCCCGGTAGGCGGTGAGGCCGGCGACGTAGTCGGCGCTGCGGGTGGCCAGCACCAGGCTGATCGGCGGCACGTGCCGCGGGCTGAGGCCGCGGCGGGTGAGGATGACGTGGATGAGCGCGCGGCCGGTACGGCCGTTGCCGTCGGCGAAGGGGTGAATGGTCTCGAACTGCGCGTGGGCGATCGCCGCCTGCACGAGCGGGGAGTGCCAGTCCGACTCCAGGTAGGCGGCCAGGTCGTCGAGCAGCGCCGGAACCTCGCCGGGCGGCGGGGGCACGAAGTCCGCGCGGCAGGGGTTGTAGCTGGACCCGCCGATCCAGTTCTGCTGGTCGCGCACCTGGCCCGCCCAGGAGGCGTCGCGGGTACCGCCCAGCAGGGCGCGGTGGATGTCGAGGATGCCGCCGACGCCCACGCGGGGCCGGCGGGCGACGTCGTCGACGGCGGCGCGCATCGCGTCGATGTTGCCGAGGACCTCCGCGGCGCCCTCGTCGGGCGAGGAGCCGTCCGCGGCACGTGCCGCGTCGGCGCGCGCCAGCCGACGGCCACCGATCTCCAGTCCCTCGATGCGGGAGGAGGCGACCGCCTCGGCGCGCAGCAGCAGCCGGGCGATCGCCTCACAACCGCGGAAGGCTGTCGAGTTGAGGCGCTGCACGGCGCGCTCGGCGTCGGAGACGTCGGCGATCACGTCGGCGGGCAGGAGCACCTCCCGTCCCACGAGGGTGTCGGGCACGAAGGCGTCGTAGCGGCAGGGCTGCCGGTGCCGCCGCGGCAGCCCCACCACGTCGGCCGGGTCAGGGCTCCAGACGGCGCTCATCAGGCGGACCATGTCAGCATCATAATCAAGGTTGAGCAAGAACCTTGATTATGACCACTTCCTCGTCAGCTGCGCCGGGAAGGCTGGCGCCGCGATGCATCGGAGGTCCGATGACGGACACGGACGGTAGCCTCCTCAGCACTGTCTGGAGGAGGTCCGTAGTGGCGGCTGAGTGGATCGCTCCGGTGTCGACCGTCGTCATCGGCATCGCAGGCCTGGCGTTCGCGCACCTGGCCAACAAGCGCGGCCGGGAGCACGCCGAGCATCTCGCGCGGCTGACCCTGCGTGCGGCCGACCGGACGCGGATGGTCAAATTCTCCACACAGGTCGTCGAGCGCGACCGGCGGGTGCAGCGGGCATCGTCGGAGTGGACGCTCGACCCGACGGCGGACAAGAAGGCGGCGTTCCAGCGCGCGCTGGACGACTTCAGCCTGGTGGTGGCGCAGTGCCGCCTGGTCGCGCCTGGGGAAGCCGAGGAAGCGGCCCTCACCTTCGAGGACACGTACCGCAAGCACATCGCCAAGCGACGCCCCAGGATCGAGCGGGGGAACGCCGAGTTCCAGCTGAAGCCGCTCATCGCTGCTCTGCGCGCCTCGCTGGAGCACGACGCCGCGACGACGTGACCGCGGCTTCGGATCCGGAGCGGCGATTCGTCACGGATTCAGCCGTCCCAGCCACAACCTGTCTCGCGCCCGCGTCATCCCGACGAACAACTCCCGCCGGTGCAGCGCGCACCGGTCGCGGTGGGCCTCGTCCGACTCCCCCGCCCGCCGCGGTGGCGGCTGCTCCTGAGCACCGGACAGGAACACCGCCCGGAACTCCAGCCCCTTCGACCGCTTGATGGTGCCGACCTTGACGGCGTCGACGGGCCGGCCGGCGTAGTCCTCCAGCGGCACGACGGGCAGGCGGCTGCGGCGCAGGACCCCGGCGAGCCGGTTGGCCTCCTTGGTCGTGGTGGCGAGGACGGCGCAGTCGCTGAGCGCCACCCCGTCGTCGGGAGCGCGTTCCAGGGCTGAGGTCAGCGCCGCGTCCAGGCTCCGCGGGTCCGCCGCGTCGACGCGGACCACCACGCCGCCGGCGCGCGCGGTGTCGACGTCGCGCTGCCCGATCTGCAGGTCGTCGTCGAGGTCGCTGAACTCGTCGGCGGAGATGACGTCGAAGGCCGCCTGCAGGACGTCGCGGGCGTTGCGGTAGTTGGTGCGCAGGACGGTCGAGCGCCCGCGGACGTTGACACCGGCCTCGGACAGGGTGAACCCGCCGGGGTACACGGACTGCTGCCCGTCACCGATGAGGGTGAGCGCGTCCGGGCCGTCGCCGGCGAGGGCGTGCAGCAGCTGCACGCCGACGCGGCTGAGGTCCTGCACCTCGTCGACGACGACGGCGGAGAACGGCGGGTCGAGCGGGCGTCGACGGACCTCGTCGAGGGCGAGGAGGAGCAGGTCGTCGAAGTCGCGGACGCCCGCCTCCCGCAGGAACACCGTGTACGCGACGTACAGCTCCCAGACCGCTTCCCGCTGCGCCGCGTCGAGCCGGGTGGAGCGCCCGACGCGCCGCAGGGATCGGTACTGCTCGAACTCGGTGAGGCCCCGCCCCTTGATGACCTTGCAGACCTCGTCCTTCCAGTAGCCGACGCCTTCGATGTCCCCGAGCTTGTCGCGCCCCACGGCCATCCAGGCCCGCGAGAAGCAAGTGTCGGCGCGCGTGCCGTCGACGCCGGCCGCGACACCCCGGTCGGCGAGGAAGGTCGACGCCCACCGGTGCAGCCCGGTGAAGACGACCTTCCCGGCGTGCTCGGGGGCGAGCCGGGCGAAGAGGCCCTCCAGGACGGTCGGCAAGGTCCGGACGAAGGAGACGACGAGGACCTGCCCCGGCCGCCGGGCGGCGAGGTACGCGGCGCGGTGCAGGCCGATCACGGTCTTCCCCGTTCCCGCCGGTCCGCGCAGGCGCGCCGGTCCGTTGCGGCTCTGCCGGACCACCTTGACCTGCGCGGGGTGCAGGAACGTCATCCACTCCTCGACGGAGGTGCTGTACGCGCGGTCGAGGAGGGACTGCTCGACGTCCTGCAGCGTCGGTAGGGCGAGCTGCTCCCCCTGCGCTGCGGTCTCGGGCAGCGGGACGACGACGGGCAGCTGCGGCGGGTCCTCCACCGCGCCGGGATCCTCGTAGGGTGCGAAGTCCCGGTCGAGGACGTCGGCCACCTCGCGCACCTGCTGGGCGGTGAGCGCACCGCCCAGCCGGTTGACCCACGGCACGACGTCCTGCTCACCGAGGACGACGACCCGCCCGATGCGCGCCTGCATGCTGCGGCCGGCGAAGACGAGGACGGGCACGACCTGGCTGGGCGCGAGGCCGACGTCGGCGGTGCTCTCCTCCACCAGGTCCGCGATCCGCAGGAGCTTGTCGACGTCGTCCTGAGCGTCGTCCTGACCGCGCTGCAGGCGACCGCCGACGACCTCCGGCTCCGCCCAGTTCTTGACGTCCACGACGAGGACCCCGCCGGGGCCGACGTGCAGGAGGTCGACGTTGGCGGCGCGGGTGCCGGGCCACTTGCGGTCGGCGAGGGTGCGCCAGCCGAGGGACTCCATGGCGGCGAGGAGGCGGAAGACGCGCTGCTCGGAGACGCCTGCGGCGCGGTGGCGGCGGTACTGGCGCTGCGCGTCCTCCAGCAGTCGCGCGTACTCGGCGGCCTCGGCCTTCGCGCGGCGGGCGAGCCGCAGCTGCGAGGCGCCGGCCGGCTCGGTGGTGCTGACGACGGCGGTCACGGGTGCAGGTCGTGCACGCCGACGTGGTGGACGACGAACCGCGCCGGCTCGCTCTGGTGGGCGAAGTAGATCCGCCCGCACTCGTTCGGCTTCTTGGCGTCGCCGAGCTTGACGTGCGGGACGCCGTCGAGCTGCCGCCCCTCGAACTCGAAGCGCGCTCGCCCAGACCGCTTGAGGGC
Organism: Kineococcus terrestris; assembly: GCF_041020755.1. NCBI lineage: Bacteria > Bacillati > Actinomycetota > Actinomycetes > Kineosporiales > Kineosporiaceae > Kineococcus > Kineococcus terrestris. Next base: position 235,853 of record NZ_JBEUEI010000001.1, read on the forward strand.
CAGGTCGGTCATCGCCACGTCGAGGCCGGCGGTCTCGCGGCACCAGTCGCCGAGCCGGGCGGTGATGGTCCCCTGCGCATCGGCGAAGGCGACGGCGGCGCGGGCAAGGTCGACGAGCGCCTGCCGCATGAGGTGCGGGTGGGCGTACCCGGACTTGCGCCACGTGCGGGCCACGTCGGCGGTGAACCGCAGCCGCCCGCCGCTGCGCTGCTCGAGGAAGTCCAGCAGCGGGCCGGCGTTGGAGGGGTCCAGCGCCGGAGCGTCGTCCCAGTCGGGCAGCGCCTCCTCGGCGGGGCGCGTCCACGCCGGCCGGGTGAGGGCCTCGCTCAGGGCGGCGACCTCGGCCTCGAGGCGCTGCACCTCCCCCACCCACTCCTCGACCTCCTGCTCGGCCGCCGCGGCCTGCGCGCGCAGCGCGGCCAGCTCGGCGTGCTCGTCACCGGCGGCCCCGGCGGAGGTGACGCGGGCGGCCAGCTCGGCGCGCGCGAGCGCCCGCGCGGCCCGCTCGACGCGCCGGAACGGCACGTCGACACCTCGGGCGACGACCGACAGCGGCGCCAGCGTGCGCACGAGCTCGTCGAGCAGCACCGCCGTCGGCTCCCGCTCGAGCCGACCCAGGTCCAGGATCGGGTGCCGGGACGACGCCGCGTCCGGCCACACGAGCCGCGCCTGCCCGGGCGTCAGGGCCAGACCCGCCCACTGCTGGGCGAGCGCCTGCCGGGCACCCGCGGACCGCACGCACACGACGGTCGCCAGACCGGGCAGCTCGAGCGCAGCCGCGTCGGCGAAGGCCGCGTGGTCGACGTGGGACGGCGCGACGAGCAGCACCGGCAGCCGCTCCTGCCGAGCCAACGACTCGACGAGCACCTGCACCTCTGCGGGAGTGGTGACGTCGCTGCGGGTGCCGTCGACCGGGTGCCCGTAGGCGACGACGTCCAGCGCCGGGTCCTCGACGACGCGGCGGACGACGGCGGGCCGGCGAAGGAACGACAGTGGCGCAGGCGCGATCCAGCCGCCCAGCGACTCCCGCCCGGTGACGACCCGCAGCGTCGCCGCCTCGCGGGTGTCGTCGTGGGCGATCGTCACGCCGGTCACGTGGACGGCGTGGGCGCCGGGGATGGGCGCGCGCAGGTCGACGCGCACCGCCGCGCTGGACGGTGTTCGGACCCGGTGCCACGACAGCTGCCGCGGTCCCTCCGCCACCGTCCACGACGCGTCGGCGGGCGGCAGGCCCCTCCGGCGCAGCTCGCACGCGCCGTCGGCCGGCACAGCGGTGAGGTCGGGGATGTCGAGGTGGCCGAACTCCAGCCACTCCTGCACATGCCGCAAGAGGGCGTCGAAGACGCTCCGACCGTCGGGCAGGTCGCACCCGCGGACGTCGAAGTCGACGATGTACTGGACCTGCACCACACACCTCCCGCCGCATCGGAGCACCTGCTCGACTGGCTCCCTGTCCATGAGGACTTCGGGCGCTTCGGGTTCTGGGTCGAGGAAGACGCCCCACTTGGAGCAGCCTGCGACCGGATCAACCCGCCGGGATGCGTCTCGTCTCAGTCAGGGAGCGGGGCGGAGTGCGGGCAGCATCGCGCTGGCCTTGCCGCCGGTGGTGATCAGGAGCTCGTCCCGTGCCCGCGTCGCCGCCACGTACAGCAGCGACCGTTCCCGCAGCAGCAGGTCGTCCCGGTCGGCGTCCGTGAGTCCCTTGAGCAGGTAGGCGGCGGGCACGAGGTCCTCGTCGACGCCGAAGATGAGGACGCGGGAGAACTCCATGCCCTTGGCCCGGTGCATCGTCATGACGAGTGGTTGGCCGGGGCGCACGGTCCCGTGGTCGACCATCCGCACGTCGATCCCGCGGTCCTCGAGCCCGCGGGTCAGCTGCCGCGCTTGGTGAGCGTCGCGGACCAACAGCCCGATGGCTTCCGGTGAGTCCACCGCGGTGAGCCAGCTGCGCACCGCCTCGGCCGCGGTGTCGAGCTCCTGGGAGAGCGTGTCGCAGTGCGCGACGCGAGGGGCTGGCCCACTGCGAGCCGACCGGTACTGCCAGGACTGCTCGGCGCCCTCTTCGAGGTCGACGTACTGCCCTCCTTCCAGCACCCCCACCGCGTAGTGCAGGTTCTGCGCCGTCGTCCGGTAGTTTAAGGTGAGCCGCTGGGAACGTCCGACGATGCGGATGCCGTAGCGGCCGAGCACGACACGCTGGCCGTAGATGCGCTGGTGCGAGTCCTCGGCGATGAAGAGGTCGTCGCGGTGCTCGCGGACGAGCGCGCGCAGGAACTGCCAATGGCTCGGGGTGAGGTCCTGCCCCTCGTCGACGAGGACGTGGTCGAAGGGTCGGGCTCCCCCGGCGGCGGCCTCAGCGTCGAGCGCAGCGGCGGCGATGGTGGCGGCCTCGGTGTAGTCGATGCTGCCGTCGATGCTCGCCCGGGCCCGGTACGCCTCCACGACCTTCCAGACGCCGAGGCGCTTCTTGCGGTCGAGGGAGACTCCTCGACCGGGTCGACGGACGGTGAGGTAGGCATCCCGGGTCGTCACCCGGTTCGGGAGCACGACGAGGGAGTACTCGGGCACGAGGAACGATCGGTTCTTCAGCTCGCTCGGCAGCTCGTCTCCGACGGCCGCGACGTCCTGCCAGACCTCCTCCCTGGTGCGCTGTCCGATCTCGCTGGAACGCTGACCCAGCACCAGCTCGACAGCGGGCTGCACCTCGCTGCGGGTGCGCAGCACGGCGCTGACGGCGGCGTCGATGCCGGACACGTACACCCCGGGATCGCCCATGCTGGTGGGCAACGGCAGGTCCGGGTCGAGCCGACGCAGGTCGTTGCGCAGGGCTTCGGCGAGGGTCTTGGTGAAGGTGGTGAGCAGGATGCTGGCGCTGGGGTCCTCGCGGGCGAGGTGGCGAGCCCGGTGCAGCAGGACGACGGTCTTGCCGGTGCCGGCGCCCCCGGAGAGCCGGAAGGGCCCGTTGTAGCTCGTCGTGGCGTACTTGCGCTGCTCGGGGTGGAGGAAGACCCGCCAGGCGGCGAAGGAATCGTCCTCGATCGCTCGACGCAGCTCCTCGTCGTCCTCGATGAAGGCGAACTGCATCTTCGCCGCGGGGTGTTGCAGGGCGACGATGAGACGCTCGTCCTGGGCGGTCTGCGAAGCCGGGACGGGTACGTCGTCCCCGATGCTCAACGCGGCCTTGGTGTCCTGGACGCTCTTGCCGCTGGCCAGGTCGAGGAGGGCGATGCCCTGCCACTGGACGATCCGTTCCGCGAGGGCGAGGAGGTCGTCCTCGGAGGTCGCGGTGAGGGCGGCGTCCGCGACCTCCGGGTGGATGCCGATGTCGTCGACCAGGACAGCTCGGTCCAGCCCGAGCGAGGGCAGCAGAGGGCTGGGCGTGGGAGCAGGCTCGGGTGCGTGGGGCGCATGCAGCGTCGTGTCGGGATCGACGACCGGAGGGTTCGGGCTCACCGCTGGCGGCTTGGCGCTTCCGGGAGTCTGCTCTTCCGCGGTGGCGATGATGAGTTCGGCGATGCCGTTGACCGGGTTGACGGTCAGACAGGCCTTCTTGGCGAAGGCGATGGCGTCGTCGTGCGGCAGGACGCCGAGGTACACGTAGGTGGCTGTGGAGGCCTGGCCCTGGAGCTTGAACAGGACCGCGCGGTAGAAGTCGTTGACCCGCCCGGTGCGGACGCGGTCGTCGGCAGAGCCGTTGATGGGCTCGATGTGCAGGCCGGGGAGGGCGTCGTTCTCGGTCAGCTTCTCGAGGAAGGCGTAGGCCTGCTTCTTCACCGAGGCGTCCAGCGCACCGGTCTGGTTGGGTCCCATGACGATCTGGGGCACGGCTACGCCTTTCCTGCGGTGAGGGCCGTCTGCACGGCCTCGACGTCGGGCTCGACGACGTGCCATCCCGCCGCGTCGAGCTCCACCTTGTCGGCGTCGTCCATGCTGAAGTCGACGACGACGCGTTGGTCGGGCCAGGCGAGCCCGAGGGGGATGCCTTCGGGCGACTCTTCGCCCTGGACGGGCACGGAGACGCCGGCGGCGGCGAGCGCCACGATGAGCTGCTGCTCGACGGCGGTGCCGAGGTCGTGCAGCTCCTGCCACTCGGGGGGCAGCGCAGCCGTCACGGCCGGAGCGGTCGGCTGGACGACAGCGGATGGGCTCGCAGTGTCGATGTGGGTGCGGGTGGTGATGACGGTGGGCAGCTGGCGGAGGGCGAGCAGGTTGCTCAGCTGCAGCCACGTCCGCCACGCGTCCGCGTGGTGGAGGCCGAGCTGCTCAGGGCGGTCGTCCAGCACAAGCGCCACGTTCGTCGCGCCGGTCTCGGGGTGCACGAGGTCGGCGGCCACGGCGACCGACCCCTGCGTCCACAACCACGTCGCACCGCCGTCCTGCACCGGCACGTCCCCGTCGAGGGCGTCCGCGGCGGCGGTGAGTGTGCCCGCCGGCAGGGCGACGCCGGTGGCGGACGCGGAGCCGAGCAGGAACCAGGGCAGCCAGTGGGCGAGGCGCGCCAACGCGTCGGGGTCCGGGTTCTGGATCCACCACATGAGCAGGTCGAAGGGGCCACCCGTCACGAGGTCGAGCAGGGCTTGGCTGAGCTGCCCTTCGGACCCGGCCATGAGGTGGCCGGCGGCGACGGCGTCCCACCAGCTCGGCGGCGTGACCGTGCCGCTCTGCGCCGCCTGCACGTCCTGCCACGTGATGCCGAGGACGATGCGTCCGCTGGCCCGCAGCGCGGCCCGCTTGGTCGCGTCGTCCGCGAGGCGGTTGATCACCGGGCTGGCGTGGTAGCGCCAGCCGTCGGTGAAAATGGCGACCTCGGGAATGCCGGCCTGGCTGCAGCGGAGCATGAAGTCGGGTTTGGAGCCGAGGGTGATCTGCTGCGGTTCGAGCGTCCAGACCCGCCCGTTGCCGCCGAGGGTGATGATCGAGCGGTTCCCGGAGCTGGTGGGCTGGTCCTTGACCGTGGCCCCCATCGCCTGCAGCCGCTTGGTGAAGGCGACGCGGAAGCGCTTCTCCAGGGTGGACTCCGGGTCGTCGCCGTCCGGTTCGTCTTGGGTGTACTTCCACGCCATGTCCACGGGGGGCTCTTCGGCGTCCACCGGTCCGCTGGCGAGCAGGATGTCGCGCAGGTGCCGCTCCCCCGCGGCGCGGGAGACCGAGCGCACCTGGTGGGGTGAAGCGAACGGCAGGAGGCAGCGGTGGCAGGCGAGGCGCTGCTCCCGCTGGCACGGACAGTCCTTCAACACCGCCCACGCGGCGCGGAGGATGGTCCACACCGTCTCGGGGTCGGCCAGCTCGGCGAGGTAGCCGGTACCGCCGGGGACGACGTCGTGCAGCAGCAGGGCCGCGCTGTTGTCACCCCCGTTCGTGGGCGTGGGGTCAACGATCGTGGTCACCGCGATGTGGTCGGGAGCGCCCCCGAGGTGCTCCCGCAACCCCAGCATGATCGCCGCGGAGAGGCTCGGAACGGCGAAGTGGTCCCCGAGGGTGACGGACGTGGGCAGGCGCACGACGAGGCCCTCGGTGTTCAGCGTGCGGGTGAGGGCGACGCTCCGGGTGTCCTCCGTGCTCGCAGAGCGCCGCGGGCACCACGGGCGGTGCTCCTCAGGCCGGTTCCTGCGGGTGTCGGTGTCGAGCTGCCCGCAGGAGGAGCAGACGCGGAAGAGCGGTGCTGGCAGGTCCTCGCCGGCCAGCGTCCGCGGTGTCGCCCGCACGCCGCCCTTGCCGATGTTGATCCAGCGGATGGTCTGGTCGCGCAGGTGCTTGGCGCCGAAGCCGTACCCCTCGACGTACCAGCGGCGGGTGACGCGGTCGGGGTCGACGTCGACGGCGGTGACGATGGTGAAGGGCTCGCGGATGCGGTCGTCGCGGTCGTCGGTGATGACGGCGTCGTCGCGGCGCATGGCCGAGGAGACCCGCTGCAGCTCGACGACGTCGAAGCGCTGCTTGGTGTCGGCGATGGCGGTGCTGCCGCACCGGGGACAGGCCGGGGGCGGCGCGGCATCGGTGGCGTAGCCGCAGGCCGGGCACAGCACGAGGGTGTGCACGGCCTCACCGTCGTGGCCGAGGTCGAGGGCGTCGACGACGATGCGGTAGCCGCCGGCGTAGAAGGTGGCGCCCGGTGCGAACTCGCGCAGCGCCTGACTACCATCGCGGTGGTAGCTGACGGGGTCGTTCTGGTACTCACCGGTGTCCGGGTCGGTCCAGCTGAGCGTGACGTCGAGGGTGACGCTGTCGTCGAGGAGCGTGTAGTTCGGCAGGAGGCCGTGCCCTTCCAGCACGCCGATCCAGTACTCACCGCGCAGCTCGGCCAGCTCGCCGCGTGTGAGGCGGAGCGCCGCCTTGGCCGTGCGCTCGGCGCGCTTGTCGGCGTCGGTGGCGGCTGGGGAGGCGGCGATCTGCTGCAGGGCGGGTAGGGACTTCTCGATCTCCTGCTGGCGGAAGGTGAGCGTCTGGACGGTGTGCTGCCAGCGTTGCGACTCGGCGTGCAACCGCGTCGCGAGACCACTGGCCCCCGGCAGGTCGGGCAACGGGGTAACCCACGCGCGGAGGCGCTCGCGCGCGGCGTCGGTGAGGGTGGGGAAACCGGCGAGGAAGCTCTCGAGGCGCTCCTCGGTGTTCTCCTCCGCATCCGCGATGAGCGCCTGCAGGTACGAACCGGGGTCGGTGCTGCCGATGGCTTCGAGGGCGGAACGGGGGTGCGGCGCGGAGGAGGTGCGCGCGATCCGGTCGGCGAGGAAGGCGACGAACTGGCGCCGGAGGATCTCCTCGGCGTCGAGGTAGGTGGCGGGTGGCCGCACCTTGCCGTTGACGACGGACAGCGGATCGCCGAGGCGCGGCAGCTGATCACCGCGACCGGTGACGAAGGCGAGGTTGAGGGAGTTGCCGGTGAGGCGGCCGGCGCGGCCGATGCGCTGGAGGTAGGACGCCACGGTCTTGGGCAGGCCGGCCAGCATCACGGTGGAGAGGTCACCGATGTCGATGCCCATCTCCAGCGTCGGGGTGGCGACGAGCACGTTGGGCGCCTGCGGGTCGCGGTCCTGCTGCTTGAAGGCCTCCTCGTAGCGCAGCCGCACCTCGTCCTCAAGCATGCTCGTGTGCTCGCGGGCGATGACGCGTTGGATCCCGGTGGAGGCGTACATCCGCCGGTAGAAGTTGTCGTCGCGCTCGCCCCGCACCAGGCGACCGGCGCAACGCGCGACCATGCAGGGTGCGCCGTCGAGCTGACCGGCCACGGTCCGGCTCACCGGCTCCAGGGCCTGGCACACCTCGCAGACCAGCGTGTGCTCCCCCGCCCGCAGGGCTTCGAGGCGGATGGGGGTGAGGACGACGGACGCGGGGCGGAGCTGGTAGATCTGCGCATTGCTGCTGCTGGTGGTGACGCCGAGGACGTCGAGGTGCGCGAGCCGCTGGAACAGCAGCCGGGCCAGCCGGGCACCGTCCTGGGGTGAGACGCCGAGGGTGCGCGCGGTCCAGAGCGCGTACCAGCTCTGGGGGGTGGCGACGGCGTCGAGGTCGGTGGACTTCTCCAGGCGTGCTCCGCCGATGCGCGGGTAGCCGGGCGCCGCACGGCCCCTGGGGAAGGCCGGCATGCCGTCGGAGCGGGGCCGGCCGCCCCAGATGCTGTAGCGGTTGCCGTCCTCCCGCTGGTAGCGCTCGAACCAGGGGTGGGCGATGGCGCCGCGCTGGCGCATGCGTTCCAGCACGCCGCGCACCCAGGCGGCCTTCTCCCGTGCGCCCGGCTCGTCGAGGCCCTCCAGGGTGGGGAGTTCGCCGGCTTCCTCCAGCGCCTGCTCCGCCGCGCGCAGCAGTTGAGGAGCGGCGACGGCCACTTCGGCGGCGACGCTGCCGGTGCGTTCGAGGGTCCGGCCGGTGCGGGACTGCAGGCCGAACTCCAGAGCCGCGTCGAGTTGGAGCCGGCGCTTGACGCGAGCTCGGACGGTCGCAGGAACGTCGCGCTGGCGAGGCGCCTGCCAGAACGGGGTGAACTGCTCGTGGTCGACAAGCTGCGGCGGCACGACGCGGTAGCGGCGGTGGGGGTCGTCACCGGCGAGGGTGAGGACCTCGTCGGCGAGGTCGTCGAGGCTGAGGTCGTGTTCGCCGACCGCCTCGCGCAGCACCGCACGCAGGGTGAGGCTGAAGGAGCGGGTCTGCACGAACCCAGCCCGGTGGGCGGCGTCCTGGACGCTGTCGGTGAAGACGAGGGCCTTCTTCTCCTGCGCGTCGAGGTCGTGGGCGCCGAAGAGGGTGGACAGGGTCACCGACAACAGGGTGGCAATGGCGGAGCCGAGGAAACGGATGCCGTCCGTCTGCTGGCAGGAGGGGCAGGTGTCGTCGAGGGACTGCTCCCCGGCGTCCGCGCCGAGGTGGGTGAGGACGGGCAGGACGCCACCGCCGCGCAGAGCAGTCTCGTCGGGTGCGGTGGCGAGCAGGCGGCGCTCGCGCACGGCGAACCACATGAGGTTCTGCACGCGCGCGCCGGGGTCGGCGACGGCCCGGTCGCCCTCGGTGGGGGCGTAGACGAGGGGGCGAAAGCGTTCGTCGCGGGCCATGCGGCGGCGGCGGATGTTCGCGTCGTCGGTGTCGAGGTCCGAGCCGGTCGGGGCGAGGACGGCGCCCCACCCAGAGCGGCCGCAGTGCCGGCAGTACAGCGCCGGCAGGGCGGGCGCGTTGCCGGCGTCGGTGGGGTCGTCCCCGTCCGCAGTCACGAGGTCACCGTCGTCGCTCCACAGGTAGCGGGGGACGTGGGAGACGGAGCGGTCGATGCGGGTGAGCTCCCGCACCCACAGGTGCAGGTCGACGGAAGGGGCGTCCCGCCCGACGGCGGCGCGCAGGTGGCTGAAGGCGGCTAGCAGGGCGATGCCGAACTCTTCGGCCCGCTCCTGGCGGGCCGCACCGTCGCGCGCACCGAGGCTCACCGGGACGAGGGCGGCGGCGAGGTCCCGCAACGACACCGCGTGGGAAGCGGCGGCGAGCAGGCGCTCGGTGACGGGGTGGACACGGAGCAGGTCGAGCAGTTCAGTCGGCGTGGCGTCCCGCAGCGCTGGGGGCGCGCCGGTCGTGCCGTAGAGGTGGGAGACGACGGTCTCCGTGAGGAGCCGGCCGTCGGCGTGCCCGTCGACGGCATCAACCGCGGTGACCACCTGTGCGGCGAGGTCGTCATCGACCGGGATCGCCTCGTACCCGCGCTCTTGGACCGTCGTGGGCGCTTTGCCGATCCACTCCTTCACGGTGAGGCGGGACTCGGTGACGACGCCGTCGGCGGCGAATTCCTCACCGAAGACGGTGGTCGCGAAGTGGAGCATCGCCTCGGGGTCACCCTTGTCGCCGAGGGTCGCGGAGGTGGCGACCGGCGTGATGCGACCAAGGGGGCGCTGACGGTCCTCGGCGGTGAGGCGCTCGTCGCCGTCCTTCCAGTGGCTCTTGAGGGCGAGGCCGAGGCGGCGCAGCAACATGGACACGTCGGTGCCCTGGGCGCCGTCATAGGTGTGGAACTCGTCGAGGACGAGGTAGCGCAGGCTGTGAGCGCTCTTCGCCCACAGTGAGGCGTCGTCGGCGCGCAGCAGGAGCTGGTCGAGCATCTTGTAGTTCGTCAGCAGGATGTCGGGCGGGTCGCTGCGGATGACGGCGCGGTCGGTGATCAACCCGTCGACGGTCACCTTGGTGCGGGTTCCACCCTTTTGACCGGTGTAGAGGGCGGCGGTGACGCCGGCGAGGCCCGGGTCGGTGGTCAGGAGCTGCGTGAGGCGCTTGGCCTGGTCGTTGGCCAGGGCGTTCATCGGGTAGAGGACGACCGCCTTGGTGCCCGTCTCCCCCGCACGCTTCGCGCGCAGCACGTGGTCGAGGATCGGAATCAGGAACGCCTCGGTCTTGCCAGAGCCAGTTCCCGTGGTGACGAGCGTGGGTAGTGGCCAGGGCTTGGCCGGCCCGAGGTTGGCGCTGCTGAGGCGGTGGAACGCGGCAGCCTGGTGCCCGTACGGCGGGAAGCCGCTGTACCAATCCAGTGACTCACGCCACCCCTCGTCCGCCGGGCGGAAAGGCAGGCGCAGCCGTACGTACGGCCCCTTGAACAGCCCCGACTCAGGGTCGGTGAGGAAGTCGGTGAGCGCTGCTCGGGCGTCCTCGTCGGCGAGCGCGAACGTCGTCGTGAGGTAGTCGAGCAGGCTGCCGCGGACGTCCTCGGCCTGGACGGTAGGGAGCAACTCGCTCACGAACGCTCCTTGAGGCGCTGCTCGAAGACGGCGTATGCCTGCCGCATGTCCGCCTCACGGTCGAGCGTCACGAACGGCAGCTCGTAGGTGTAGGTGTTGCCCGCTTGGTTCGTGGCGGTGCGCTCGGACTCGGTGATGACGTCGCCTTTCTTACGCCAAACGGTGAGGACGGAATTCGGCACCAGACGGCCGTTAGCGTCGTATAGATAGACGTTGCGATCATAGCCATAAAGGACGGGAAACTGAGTGCGGTAGATAGCACACAGTTCATCAGCGGTTAGACCGAGCATCAGAGCGACTAGCACGTCAATCTCGACTAATGCCTGTCGTCTATCAGCCGCCCGACGTAGCGTCGACTGGGGAGACCAAGTCTCCCCGACGTTCCCAACTGACGGTCGACCTAGATACTCAAGTCCTCCAACCCAAGTGTCCGACTTCCATTGAGAGACAAAGCACTTTTCCCAAAGTTCCGAGTATTCTTCGGTAACAGCGTTCAATCGGAGAGTGCGCAGCACAAGCTCGTCTAAGAGCTCATGATCCACCGTCGCCGGAAGCCGCCGGACCGTGCTTCCGCGAATGGTCGACTTAGGAGCCGATCGCACGGAAGCATCAAGTACGAGTGAAGACATCTGGCCGGCAATGGCCGCCAACAGTCGCAGGGGCACCTCAGGGCCCCCCATCGACACAACACCATCTGTGTGCGCAGCACCAGGAGGAATCATCGCGGGGTGCAATGTTCGCTCACCACTATTAGCCGCCATGTACCGCCAAGCGACGCGGTAGTAATCCCGCGAGGGTTTGGGATCCTCCTCGGCTCCCCAATGCGTGTAGCTGCAATCATACTCATAACGGTCACCAGAAGGCTTGTAAGCCGTCACTGGGATTGCATTAGGCGGAAGAGTTTCGAAATCTGTGGCCGACCAATCCTGGTTATGCATCAGTGTTTTGTTTGGTGTTTTGTAGATAGGCGTTCCAACGAAAAGGTGTGGACCCTGGAGAATCACATCGTCCCATGACGAGGCGCGACCCCACGAGAGTTCGAAGAGTCCCTTCGACCTATCATTCTTCTCATGCCATCCCGAGGAAACCTCTAATGCAGCATCACCGATACGCTGCCCACGCGATAGCTTGTCCAGGACAGCAGCCGTTGACTTGTTGACCGCATAGACCATGCGAGTTGAATCGACTGCACGGTCTGGGCTTTCAAGGATGGAGTGCCACGTCACAAGAGTTTCGGGAGTGACCATAAGAACGCGACTGGAGTGTGGCCGCAAGTCCCATCGGCCTTCTGAATCTTTGAGCCCTGGCTCAGGACCTGAGCCATCGTGTGCCATTGACCGCACCGCGGTGTCCGGGTGATATAGCGACGTGGCCATCCGGAACGAGGGTTTAGGGCGGGTAGCGCCGTACACATGCACCCCGTAGCTCACGAGGTGGTGAACATCAAACAGTTGAAGTTCGTTGATGAACTGCCAGTGCCGTCGAAGCCGGGTGTAAGCCGCCGCGCGCAGCCGCTCTGCCTTTTCATCTGTAAAGTGCGTCTCTGGGTGAATGAGTGCGATGGAACCTCGCGCTGAGCAATGGCGCCAAGTCTTCGCCATAAAGCAGCGATAGAAGTCCGGCTGCAGACCCGCCAGATGGGGGTATTGCTGTACGGCGCCCACGAAAGCCCCCGTGCATAATGCCTCCGATACGCCATCAGTGACCAAGTCAGCAACTTCAGGCAAGGCGAGCGTTTCAACCCGCTTCGAGGCGCGCAGGCTCTCGGAGGGCTTCAGCGCAAGCTGCCACCAGGGGTCCCCCTCTGCCAAAAGGGCGTCGATATCCACGCTTGGCCGCACCCATGGCGGGTTACCAACTTGCAAATCAAAACCGCCTCGCACGAATACCGTTGCGAAATCAAGGTCCCAGTGGAAAAATCCTTGCCGTCTGGCAACTGACTCGCACACGACCAGCCATGGGTGATCGCGCAGCACACTGTCGATCGTCCTGGCACTGGCGAAACCCAAGTCAATCGATTCATGGTCGCCCAGCTCATCCCATGTCGCGCCGGCGACTAGGGTGTCGTGTCCTACTGTCGCCTTACGCTTCGTGCCTTCGTGCCGCCCGAGCAGCCCCTGCAGTGCGTCGATCCACTGCGCCAGCTTCGGCGGGTCGATGCGCTCCTCGCGCCCGTCGACCACTCGCGTCGTCACCGTGTCGGTAAGCGGCCAGAACCACAGCGCGCACCAGGCGTCCATGACGCGCCGCAGCCGTTGGTAGGCGCCGCTGGCGTCGGCGAGGGCCGCCTCGATCTGCTCCCGCTGTACTGCGCCACCGCCGGTCGGCGTTGGCATACCCCACAGCGGGATAGCGCGACGGATCTCCTGCTCGGCGATCTGCAACCGCCGCAGGGAGATCTGCCACAACGCCTCCACGCGGTAAGACAGGTCGACAAGGGCATCGGCCTGCGCCTTCGTCGGCTTGGCTTGGACGGCGCGGCGCCACTTCTTCAGCCGGTCCAGCGCCTCCGGTGCGAGCGTCTTCGCCTCCTTAGCGTCGACGGCAGAGGCCCAGCCGCTCGCCGGCACCAGGAAGTGGTGCACCCCTCCCCCGACGCCTGTGGCGAGCGTGCCGTCGGCGACGTCCTGGGCGAGGGAGGTCATCGGCACGTCGGTCGGCATGGCCGTCAACGACTCGCCCTTGGCGACCTGGTCACGGCGGAACACCGTGCGGCGGGCGCCGATGAGGGAGTTGCCGCGGCGCAGGTGCAGGCCGAACCACGGCGCTTCGAGCCCGGCGACCATGGTGTCCAGCCAAAGGGAGATCTCCGCCAGCTCGACGGCAGTGGCGTTGAGGTCCACCCCGTACACCTGGTGCAGGGCGATCGACGCCTTGACCCGCTGCAGCTCGCGCGGGTACTCGTCTGGGTCGATGCGCTCGCCCAGCTCCTCCTGGCGGCGGCGCAGGTACTGCTCGGCGAGCTGCCGCACCGCTTCGATGGCGAACGCGCCGGAGCCGAGAGCCGGTTCGCACACCGTCAGCTGCAGGATGTCCGCGGCGGGCGTCGTGGTGCCGTCCTGGTCGAGCAGTTCCTCCAACGCCTGAGAGACGACGAAGCGCGTCAGCACCTCCGGCGTGTAGAACGACGCCGACTGCTGGCGGTCCCGGCCGGAGAGGCGGAAGACGAAGGTGCCGCGCTCGTGCAGCACCGGCGTCTCCTCCCCCGTCACCGGGTCCTCGACACGGACGAAGTCGGCCGGGGAGATGCCGTCGGCCCGGTCGACCGGCACGACCCACGAACCCTTGGAGGCGTCGCCGCCCTTGGCGACCTCGTACAGGTCCGTCTCGGCGAAGGAACCCGTGTAACTCATGAGGCCCTCGTAGACGGCGCCGAGCTGGTTGATGCCCAGCTCGGCGTAGGAGATGAAGCCGCGGTCCCGGCCGCGCTGCTCCTTGCTCAGCAGGAGGTGGCGCAGCACCCGCTGCAGGGCGTCGTTGCCGAGCTTCACCGCGTCGATGTGCGCGGTGGCCTCCGGCTTGAAGAGGTCGGCACGCAGACCGCGGAAGGTCAGCCCCTCGCGGACGACACCCTCGGCGTCCACCGCACCGGGGTCGTGGCCGCGGTCGACGAGGCGGAAGAGCACCGCGAGGGAGTCGTAGAGGTGGGTGCCGTCCTTCGCGGCCGGGCTCGCCAGCTCCACGAGGGTCAGCTCACGGAGGCGGTCCAAGCTGTAGCCCTGCTCGTACTCCGGGGCCCCAGCCGGCAGCACCCCCAGCTCAGGAGAGGCCTCCGCGTAGAGGAGGAAGAGGATCCGGTAGAGGAAGCGCAGCGACTGCTTGGCCAAGGGCTGCGCCTGATCGGCCGGCAACGGGTCGAGGCCCTGCTGCGCGCGCCGGGTGACGACCTCGTTAGCGAGGATCTCGATGGACAGGCGCACCCCTTCGCGGAGGTCCTTGGAAACCCCCACGGTGTGCTTGATGGACTCCTCCAGCACCCCCGTCCACCACACGTCGCCCTCAGCGTCGGGAGCGAGGGACTCCGCCGCCACGCACGTGAGCGCCCGGTCCACTTCGCCGCCGCGCTTGGCGTCGTTGCGCTCGCAGACGAGCTGCAGATCGACAGCCAGGTAGCGGCCTTCCGCCCACCGGGCGCGTTCGGCGACGAGGAGATGGCGCCCGGCGAGGACCAGGGCGTAGTCGGGGGCGTGGTCGGCGACGAAGAGGGCGGACACCGTGCGAACGACCGAGCGCAGCTCCGTCGTCTCGTCCACCGGGTAGGGGGTGAGGAGGGTGGCGAGGTCCTTGGCGAGGAGAGCCTCCACCGTGGTGGTCGCCCGACCCTCGATGATCACCAAGGGAGCGCCTTCGGCCATGCCGGGGGCGCTGACGTGCAGCACCGGACCGGTGCGGATGGTGTGCAGGCCGGTGCCGTCGTAGCCGAGGACCTGGCGCAGACGGGCGTACACCTCCGGCAGGCCGGCGTCCGCGTCGGTCAGGACGTCGGCGTCGTCGCCGCCGGCGCTCAGGACGGACAGCTGGTCGAGCAGCCAGCCGCGCTGCTCGACGAAGCGGGCGCGGGTGCCGCCTTCGCCGGCCTCGTCCCACGTCTTGCGCCGCTCGAGGACTTTCGCCTGGAACGACTGGCTCTTGGCATCCGTGTTGACGTAGTGCTCGGAGATCCAGTCCTCACCGATGAGGATCGCGTCGCTGGTCGCCATCAGTTCTCTCCCGTTCCTTCGACACCGGCGTCGCGGGGGACGACCACGAGCAGCGGGCGGACGAGCCGCCGTTCCGGGAGCATCGTCTGCGCCACCTCTCGTTCCTCCTCCACGCGCCGCCGTCGGTCCCGCACCTCGGAGCGCTGGATCAGCGCACCGGCGTCGTGATCCCACTGGTCGGTGCGCTGCGCCCACTGCGCGACCCGTCGACGGGTGGCCTGCTCCGCCGCGGCGACCACCGTCTCCATCTGCTGCTCCGCCGCCCGGCCGGCCGGAGCCACGAAGCGGGTGAGCTCGTCCGCGGTCGGCAGAGCACCCGGGTTGGTCTGCGGGCCGGCGAACCCGATCCGCTCCAGCGCGGCCGCGGCGGAGGCGAAGGGCTCGACGAGCGCGAACGCCGGGTTGTCCGGGTTGGGGTGCGTCGCCACGAGGAAGGACTGCGCGACGACCTGACCGCGGACGTTGGTCAACGTGCCCTGCAGCAGGACGCTGATGTCCTCCACGTCCCCGCGGACGGCGAAGACCTGGTTGCGCCCGAGGCTGGCCAGTGCGCGGTCGCTCGCCCACTCCACCACCGGGTGCAGGGGGGAGAGGTAGTGAGCCTCCGGCCACAGCGACGTCGACTCGTCGGCGAGAGCCTGCGCGAGCTCCTGCAGGCCGCACTGCCGCGTCGTCGCCAGCAGCACCTTCTGCGTCACCCGGCGCTCGGCCAGGTACGACTGCGGCAGCACCTCCAGGCGCTGGCGCAGGTCCGCCGGCGGCACCAGTTCGGCGATCGCGTGACCGGTGTGCTCGCGCCACCCGATGCCGTTGGGCGGCGACGCCTCCGGGGTGACGAAGGCCTCGGTCAGCGCCTCGCGGACGAAGTCGAGGTCACCGGCGTAGACGCCGGTCGGCGCCGTGCCCGTCGAGGGCGCTGCCGGCGCCGCGGGTGCCGTCGCCGTCAGCTTGGCGAACAAGCCGGCGATGCCTCCGGAGGAGGTCACCTGCGCGACCGTGCGCACCTCCTGGTCGAGGTCGGCCTGGCGGGCGAGGACCTTGCGGATAGCGTCCTCCTCCGCGGCCACGTCGTACTTGCCCATGAGGGAAGCCGAGTCACCGAGCGCCTTGTGCACCTCGTGCTCCTTCTCCACCAGCCGCTCCAGCACGCGCAGGTCACCGGCGAAGCGCTCGCTGTCCGGGTCCAGCAACAGCGTCGTGATCTGCGGGCGGGACTTCTGCCCGTAGCGGTCGATGCGACCGTTGCGCTGCTCGATGCGGATGAGGCTCCACGGGATGTCGAAGTGCACGAGGTGGTGGCACTGGGCGTGGAGGTTCACGCCCTCCGAGGCGACGTCCCCCGTGACGAGGACACGGATCGGTGAGGACGCCTGCTTGAACGACTCGACGATCTCCTGCTGCTCCACGTCGGTCAGACCACCATGGAGGATTTTGACCTGGTCGGCGCGCATCTTCAGGTCCTGGCGCAGCGACGCCTGCAGCCACTTCAAGGTCGCGACGCGCTCGGCGAAGACGACCGCACGCACCTGCTGCTGCGGCCCCACGCCGATGGAGCGCAGGTGCTCGACGAGTCGCTGGTACTTCGCCGATGTCGAGGAGTCGACGGCGGCAGCCAGCTCGTCCAGTCGCTGGAGTGCATCTGCCTCCTGCTGCTGCGCGGCCGTCAGCGACGTGCCCAACCGCTTGGTCCGCTCCGCGATGCTCTCCCGCAAGGCAGCGGGGGACGAGAGGAACGCCTTCGCCAGGGTCCACGGGAAGAGGGCAGCGGTGGAGCCGGAGTACGGCGAGGAGCCGCCCTCCGGGTGCAGCCACGTCGTCTCCAGCTCGCGGGCCACCTCGTTCTCCTGCGGCGAGGCGGGCACGAGGACGTTGCGCGGCTCGAGGCGCTCGGCCCAGTCCCCGCCGACGACGCTCGCCACGTCGGGGCTGTGCCGGTGCCGGCGGATGACGAGCCGCTCGACCTGGTCCTCGTCCAGCGTCCCGTCCGGTCCGACCGCGCTCGGGTCCAGCATCCGGATGAGCTCGGCGAAGGACTCCGCCTTGCCGTTGTGGGGCGTGGCCGACGCCAGGACCAGCGCGTCGGTCCGCGACGACAGCAGCCGCGCCAGGCGGTTGTTCTGCGAGGTGGAGTTCGTGACGTTGTGGGACTCGTCGATGACGACGGCATCCCACCGCTGCTTCTGCAGGTGCGCGAGGTAGCGGTCGGACTTCAACGTGTCGATGGAGATGATGACGCGCTTGAAGAAGGTGAACGGGTTGCGGTTGGCGGGCAGCTTCTGCCGGATGCGCTGGATCCCCGTGGAGTCCAGCCGCACGAAGGGCAGGGCGAAGCGCGTCCACAGCTCGAACTGCATCTGCTCCAGCACGTGCCGGGGGGTGACGACGAGGATGCGCTCACCGCGACCGCGACGGACCAGCTCGGCGAGGATCATGCCGATCTCGATGGTCTTGCCCAGACCCACGGCGTCCGCCAGCAGGATGCGGGGGCGCAGGTTGTCCGGATCGAGCGCCTTGCGGACGGCGGCCTGCTGGTAGCCGAGGGCGTCGGCCAGCCCCCGGGTGGTGACGGTGAGGTCCGGGTCCGTCAGCGGGACCGGCGACTTCCGCAGCATGGCCTCCAGCCATAGCCGGGCCGTGCGGTAGCCCGGTGAACCGTCGGCCACCACCCGGGCAGCGGAAGGGTCGACCACCGCGACGTCGTCCAGAGCGGTGGAGAAGGTGGCCGTCGTCTCGCGGACCAGCTCGCTGAGGCCCTGGACGTGGACGATCCAGCCGTCGCTGGCCCGCTCCACGCCGGTGACGAGCCACTGCTCGTCACGGACCTCGACCACGGAGCCGGGGGCTGCGGTGAAGTCCACTGCCTTCACGTCATCAAGAGCAATCACGCCGGCACACCCCCTCGTCGCACTGCTGCCAGCGGAGCCGACCGTGCCCGTATTAGCAGTTGGTGAAGGAGGCACTCCTGAGTCACTGCACGACCTCTCTGACGTCCTGCTACCAGTGTGCCCGACACACCACCATCTTCGTCGCTCACGGCAACATCTCGTTGCGCGGAGCCAGCAACACCACCAAGCTGGCTCGGTGAGTGACCTGAAGCTGTTCGCCATCGACGCCACGGGTGCGCACGAGCTCAAGGGCACTGCGATGCCACTTGAGAAGTCTCTGCAAGCACTTCTGGAGAAGCACATGGAAGCCTTCTTCGGCGTGCGCTTCCTCGCATCGGAGTACTCGACCGGGAAGAAGCACGGAGGCCGCATCGATTCGCTGGGTCTCGACGAGAACGGCACCCCAGTCATCTTCGAGTACAAACGCTCCACCAACGAGAACGTCATCAACCAGGGATTGTTCTACCTGGACTGGCTGCTGGACCATCGAGCGGAGTTCCAGCTCTTGACGCTCGATCGACTGGACAAAGAGGCGGCGGACAACATCGACTGGTCGAGACCTCGACTGGTGTGCGTAGCCGGTGACTTCACCAAGTACGACCAGTACGCGGTGTTGCAGATCGATCGCAACATCGAGCTCGTGCGGTACCGGAATTACAGCGGCGAGTACTTGGCTCTCGAACTGCTCACCTCCACCGGCGCGCAGGCTACGGCCGCTGGTGGAGATGGCGGCAGTGCAACATCACCTGCTCAGGTGTCATCGAAGAGCGCGAGCGGCGAGAAGACGGCTGCACAGCTGTACGCGCAGGCACCCCAACACGTCAGGGACTTGTACGACGCCGTGGAGGAACTGGCCATCTCCTTCGGAGATGACGTGACCAAGAAGGTGCTGAAGTTCTACTTCGCCTTCCGTCGCCTCCGCAACTTTGCCTGCGTCGAGGTCCATCCACAAGCTCAGAAGATCGTCGTCTACGCTCGCGTGGTCGACACCGACATGACGTTCGAGCCCGGCTTCACGCGGAACATGAAGGGAATCGGCCACTACGGCACCGGAGACCTGGAGATCACCTTGAAGTCGATCGCCGACCTCGAGCGCGCCCGCCCGCTCCTCGAAGCGAGCTACGACGGGAGCTGACTCATTCTGCACCACGGATGCCGGGGCATCTGGAGGGATGGGCAGAGAACTGAATGAAAAACCCCCATCGGTCAGCAACGCATTCTCATCGACGGTTCACGCCGAGTAGGGCGTGCGCGGATGGACAGCGTTGTACGCCCTGACCAGGGCGGCGCTGAGGGACCCTCGCTCAGCGACGGAGTACCCCTGCGCTCGGCCCCAGGAGCGCACCACGGACGCGTCGACCGGACAGCCACGCAGGCCGATCCTGTCGGTGACACGCTTCACCACCACAGGGGCCGGCGGCGGGGTGACGTGCCCGGGGAACCACTCCCACGGCGCAACCGTGGTGACGTACCGGGTCTTGTCGCCGGTGACGGTCGTCACGACGCCTGCAGTGTCCACCCAGATCGCACCGGTCGGCTTGATCACACGGATGCGGTTCAGGACTGCCGCAGCCAACTCCCCCACGGCGTCTCCGAGGACGTCACGGGTCGCCCGGTGCACGATGTCGCCGTAGACGGTGATCGTGCAGCGCTCTCCTCGCGGGGGTCCGGTGACGACGGCCCCGGGTACGAGCGGCAGGCCCGGCGAGGTCGGCTCCTCGAACGAGACGGTCTTCGCCGCCCCCTTCACGGCCGTCCCCCGGCGCGGTTCCGGGCCGACCGGCGATACGACGGTCACCCCGGTCCGGCGAAGGTGGGCGGCCGACTCGTGCGCCGACGTCGATGAGTGCCCGACCGGGGTCGCCGCTCGGACGTTCCTGGAGCGACGACTCACTTCCCTCATGTCTTCGAGCAGGCGCCGCGCCCGACTCGGGTCAGGGTCCTCGAACTGCTCGTAGCGAGCACACTCGAAGCGCACGTGCGCCACGAGTCCCAGGAACGCGTCGTCAGCCGGCAGCAGTGTGGCCATCGGGCCACCGCTCAAGAGCTCGCCCAGCAGGGCCGGGACTCGCCGGATGTCGAAGCCGTTCCGCTGCCTGAGAGGGCTGGTCTCGCTTCCGCCCCACCATGCCTCGCCGTGTGTCGTGGCGAGCCGCACGTCCACGAGCTCGAAGAAGTCGTGGCCGAAGGCGGCGATCTCCGCGCGCACCTTGCGTGTTGTCCTGTCTCCACCGTCGGCTGGAGACGGCACCTGCAGAGTCCGTCGGCGCCGAGCCACCCCGCACCCCCTGTCGTCTAGGTCTTCACGACAGGCAACGACGCAGGTCGGTGGCGACCTGATGGCCCGTTCAGGGGTCCCCCGTGCAGAACGACGCTCACACAAGGTGAGACTTGAGTTCTTGGGCCATCTAAATGACTGTCGACTCGATCATCAAGTCCTACTTGACTAGACCGTGATCCATACCGCTATGGTGATCGCACCATCAAGATCCCGAGAACGGCGGTTCATGAACGACTTCGCCAGCCGCCTCCAGGCTGCCCTCAGCGCACGTGGTCTTACGCAAGCAGCTCTCGCCGACGCGGTCGGCGTGACTGCAGCGGCCGTGAGCACGTGGATGCGGGGCACCGTGCCGGCGCGCACCCGGTTGCAGCAGGTCGCCGAGGCGCTGGAGGTACCACCGCGCTTCCTCCTCGACGGGGAGGGGACCATCCCTATCGATGTCGAGGGCCTGCGAGACGCGTACCGCGGGAGCTTGACCACCTACGCGAGGCCCACGCCGCCCGATGGTGGTCGTGAGTTCGGCAACGTGGCCGAGCACGCCTTCGAGCTGGACTTGCGCATCCTTGCGCGCGAGGTGGGCCAGAACAGCGGCGACGCGGCCACCGACGACGGGTCGGGGGTGAGCATGGTCTTCACCGTGATCGAGTTGTCGGGGAGCGACCTCGCCGACTTCCAGGACGCCGCCTGGTGGAGGAGCTACCGGCGTCACCTTGAGGCCGCTTCTCGTGAGACGGGACGGAAGGCCGCCCGTCAGATTGCGCAGGCGTTGAAGCGACTGGATGAGGAGGAACGTCTCCTGCTCCTGCGCATCGACGACTACGGCGCCGGCGGACTCACCGGGCCCGAGTACGGGCCCGGTGCGTTCACCGCAGTCCTGCGCAACCAGCTCGACAGCCAGAAGAGCGAGGGGGCCGGGGGCAGCTTCGGCCTCGGTAAGAACGCTATGTGGGGGTGCAGCGAGTTCTCACTGGTCCTCGCGCACAGTCGACTGTCGGTGTCCGACGCGGCGGGGACCCAACGCTTCTTCGGGCGCGGCCAGCTGCCGGCGCACACCATCGACGGCGTCGACTACGCCGGACCGGTGTGGGTTGGTCGACCCGACGATGATCCGAGCCGGTACGACGCTCGACTGAAGCAGCGCCCTGTGCAGTCCGTCTTCGACAACCCAGTCCTCGCCGATGACCTCTTCCTCAGGCGGGACGGGGACGATCCCGGCACCTCATTCCTCATCGTGGGCTTCTTCGACCCGTCGGGCGAGGAGACGGCTGTCGAAGGCATGGCTGAACGCCTGGCGGAGAGCATGGCCCGCAATTTCTGGGCGGCCATGACACCACCGCTCGGGCACGCCCCGAGGCTCCGCGTCGAAGTCCGTACCCAGTACAACCGGGTGCAGAAGAGCTCGAAGGTCGTGGCCCACGGGGGCACCAAGCCCGGGTTCGTCGACGCCCTGGAGAAGCACTACGCCGGCGACACCGTCGACCGTCCCGACCTCCTGGAGAAGCCCGGGGACGTCCTCAGCATCCCCATCCCGCTGAGCGTCCCCAAGCGCCTACCCCCTCGCGAGCAGGGCAAGCAAGAACACGAGGCCACCCTGCTCATTCGACTGGCTCAGCCGGACGAAGCGGACCTGGGAAGCATGGCGCAACTTCGCGGCAGCCTTATGACGATCTGCGAGAAGCGCATCGCAGCGCTGCCGGTGGGAGCCCCTCCGTTCCACGCCGTCCTGCTCGCGGGCGGTGCGTCCGGCGACAACACCGCCGACCTGGCCGCCGAGGCCTTCCTGCGCGCTTCCGAGCCGCCCGCGCACGACAAGTGGACCGCCACGGGCGACTTGACGACATCGTACGCGCGGGGCGCTCGACAGCGGCTGGAGGACTTCCGTCGTGCCGCGGAGAAGGCCGTCCGGGAGGCGCTCAGCCGGCCGTCGATGCACCAGTCGGACGGTCCGGAGGATCTCAAGCGGCTCCTGCGCCTCGGTGCCGCTCCCGTCACGAAGGTCTCTCGCCCGCAGGTGAAGGAGGTAAGCGGGAAGCTGGAGGCAGGCGCCTGGGTAGTCCAGGCCACGATCTCACTGCCGAGCGCGCGCCAGCGCGGCATCACGGAGTGGCGCCTCGTGCCGACCTTGAAGTTCGCCACGGACAGCGGCGCCGCCATCAGCGTCGACTGGGCGGACCTGGAGGCCGTGCGGTCGTGCACCGTGCAGGACGGCCGGCTCGTGGCTCCGCCCGGCACCAGGACTCTCGTCTTCAAGGGGCGCAGCGATCCATCCACCCACCCCGTCGAGGCGCACCACTCCAAGGCGCTCATCGACGTCCGCGCGCAGGAAGGAGGACGGGCATGAGCCTGGAGCTCTTCCCGTACCTGGAGCTTCAGGGCACGGTCACCCTGCGGGTGACGCGCGTGGAGCTCGACGGCAAGGAGATGCCGTGGACGACGATCTTCCACGACTCCCGTGCCGTGGAACTGCGCACCCAGGACGGTAGCCGATGGAGCACGGCACGCCTCGCCGTCGAACTGGACGGGCCGGCTGCCGAGTTCGAGCAGCGCAAGACCGACCTGCAGGACGTCCGCGCACTGGTCGTGCTGAATTGCGGTCCATCCAACACACGCGTCTCCGTCCCACTGCACCGCACCGGTGAGGGAGCACGGTGGCAAGGGGAGTTGGAGATCGACCGCAGCGACTGGTACGGGGACGCTTCGCTGCGCGGGACGATCGTCGCCGGCATCGAGGGGGTGGCGAACCGCCAAGCGGGCTTCGCGCTGCCCTGGTCGGTGTCCTTCGACGACCGGCCGCCCCGCGAGCCGCAGAACAGCGTTCGGACGACCTGGATCGACTTCGTCAACCCACCGGAAGAAGTGCACTACCTCAAGGCGTTCGAGGACGAGGTCTGCTTCCTGCGCCTGGACGCGGAGGAGCCGCACCTGTACCTCAACGAGGGGTTCTCCACGTTGAAGGCACTGCTCACCGAGAAGGCACGGCGTCCGCTCGCGGAGCGGGTCCTGCGCGATCAGGTGCTCAGCGACGTCGCCTCCCACGTCTGGCCCGCCCTCTTCATTGCGGCATTGGAAGCCGTGCTCGACGAGGAGGGCGACCTCCGACGACCTGACGAGCAGTGGCAGC
Source organism: Kineococcus terrestris (assembly GCF_041020755.1). Lineage (NCBI taxonomy): Bacteria > Bacillati > Actinomycetota > Actinomycetes > Kineosporiales > Kineosporiaceae > Kineococcus > Kineococcus terrestris. The sequence goes on from NZ_JBEUEI010000001.1 coordinate 259,042, forward strand.
GCAACGCTCTGGACGCACTGCTGCCGCGCCTGTACCCAGAGATGTCGCTCGACGAGGCGCTGCGCGAAGCATTCGAGGCTCGTCGTGAACCGTCGAGCGCGGCGCGACTGCAGGAACGCCTACTACCTGCGGTGCGGCAGCACGTCGGGTACGGAAAGACCCTGCGCAAGTCGCTCGACGCGATCGGTCGCAGCGGCACCGAGGACGAGGAGTGATGAGCATGCCCAGCAGCATCCCGGGTCTGGACCCGGCCGCCGCGAGCCACGTCTCCACGGGGTGGCGCTTGAACGGCGGGGCCTTGGACCTCAGCGCTTACCGCAGGGACGCCGATCGAGAAGAAGGTCTTCCGGAGGTCGAAGCCGAGAGTGCCCGGCGGATCGTGGCGGAGGCCATGGACCTCTTCACGCTCGAGGAGCGCGCCAAGAGCGACGCCTGGTTGGCACCGCGACTGCACTCGGTGCTGCGCCTGTCGCGGCGTGAGGCGGCACGTCGACCGTTCTGGTTGTACGTGAGTCTGGTGGTTTGTCCCGACTACGTGAGGTGGCGATGGGCTCCGATCAAGAGCGGGGAGCCGGTGCCGGGTGAGCCGGCGGCCGCGGACCGCTTCCACGGTGATCCCACCAAGCACGCCTTGGCGCGCCTGTGGTGGGGTGCAGAGCTCTTCCGCGACGGTCCCAACTACACCCCCGTGGTGAAGGCGTACGGCAACCAGGACTTGATGAACAACCTGTTCAGGATGGACATCGCGCACCACAGACCGACCGTGCAGGCCGCTGTCACCGTCCTCTTCCCCGAAGGGGGCAAGCCCCTGGGCGGGGACGCGGCCAACGCACTCGCCAAAGCCGCGAATGCCGCCGCGTCCACCCTGCTGGTCGACGCGATCGCCCCTGATGAGCCGCTGGACGCCTCCAGCCGCGAGGCGTGGATGAAGGATGCCGTCGATGCTTTGCGGATCGTCGACCGGATGCCTGAGGGACCCGATGATCCACGCGTCCCCACGCACAGCATCGACAAGATGACCGAGCTGATGGATGAGCTGCTGCGGGCCGCCAAGCGCCGTGACCGCTCCGCGGGGCCGTCGGACGCCACTGACGCCGCGTGACGAGCTGGGGGGTGGCGCGGCGCTACCCCCCAGCTGCTCACTTCACAGCAGGAGGAGAGGAGTGATCGCCGTCGTCCGCGCCGCGTGCAGCACGCACGACGGTGGCCACCCGAGCAGCGGCCTGTCCCACCTCCTCGTGCTCCCAGACTCGCAGGGCGGTCCATCCCGCCTCCTGCAGCAGCCGGTTGGTCTCCGCATCACGGCGGCGGTTGGCGTCGACCTTCTCGGCCCAGAAGGAGGCGTTGGTCTTGGCCACCGTGTGGTGCACGGGACATCCGTGCCAGAAGCACCCATCCAAGAAGACAGCGACCCGAGCCTTCGGGAAGACGAGGTCGGCGGTCCGCCGAAGCGACTTGAGGGGCCGTCGGGAGACGAAGTAGCGCAGGCCGAGCGCATGGACGGCTCGACGCAGGGCGAGCTCCGGCGACGTGTCCCGCCCCTTGTTGCCCCGCATGCTGGCGGCTACGCCAGGTGACGAGGCCCACGACGCGGGACACATGCGTCCATGGTAGGTCGCCTCCACAGCTGTGTCGTCGGCGTAAATTACACTGCTGGCATGCCACGTGCACTCACCATGATCGACCTCTTCGCCGGGTGTGGCGGGATGTCGCTGGGCTTCGAGGGCGAAGGCTACCGATCGATCATGGCGGTTGAGTTCGATGCGCACGCCGCGGCCACATACGTGGCCAATCGCCCCCACATGGAGGGGAAGGTCTTCTGTCAGGACATCGCAGACGTCCCGACGGCTGAGATTCCGAAGGCGGACCTCGTCATCGGTGGCCCGCCGTGCCAGGGCTTCTCCAACCTCGGCAGCAAGGACGTCAACGACCCTAGGAACAAGCTGTGGAAGGAGTACCTGCGGTTCGTCAACGAAGCCGATCCCAAGGTGTTCGTCCTCGAGAACGTCGACCGTTTCCGCCGGAGCAGCGAGTTCGATCTCCTCCTGAGAGAAGCCGATGGCGGTCTCCTCAAAAACTACGTGTTGGAGCACGCCCTCCTGGTCGCTTCGGACTACGGCGTCGCTCAGCGTCGCCCACGAACGATCGTCATCGGCACGCGACGTGACATCGTCGACGAGCACCCGAAGATGGGACCGATCACACCGCCGAAGCCCACTCACGCGCGGGTGCCGGATTTGCTCGGTCTCAAGGAGTGGGAGACGGTGAGGAGCCGCATCTACGACCTGCCGTGGGACGTTCAAGTGACCGACCTCCCCACCAAGGAGGTCAAGACGATCTTCGACAAGCCGATCCCAGGGCCCTTCACCGGACTCGAGATCCACGTGGGCCGGAATCCCGTCCCCATGTCGTTGCAGCGATACGCGCACATCCACCCGGGCGGCGGTCGGCATCACCTGCCTGATGAGCTCCTCTCGCCCTGCTGGCGCAACAAGCCCAAGGGCACGACGGATGTGATGGGGCGCATGCGCTGGGATGCGCCATCACCGACCATCCGGACAGAGTTCTTCAAGCCCGAGAAGGGACGTTACCTCCACCCTCAGTGGAACCCTGCCCTGCACCCACGGTGGAATCCGGACGAGCCCAGCAATTCGGTTAACAGACCGATCACCCACTTGGAAGCAGCCCTCCTCCAAGACTTCCCTCGGGAGTACAAGTGGTACGGCACGAAAGTGTCCATCGCTCGACAGATCGGCAATGCCGTACCCGTGGGACTGGCCAGGGCCATAGCGTTCCATGTGAAGTCTGAACTCGAAAGCCGCGGTCACTGAGTTCCTCCAGACACGCTGTGATCAGTCATCGAGAGCACCTAGCTCCAGTACTGGATGAGATCGACCACTGCTGCAGCAGGTGTACTAACGGACCGCCACGCGAGTGATTCGCTCTTAAGAGTCTTTAGCGCGCCTCGGATGTACTCGATGCAGGGTGGCAACCGTCACGCTGGAGGACACATGACCGACCACGTCGCAAGGCTCGTCGAGGACGAGTACTTCGAAAAGCTCGTCCGAACGCCATTGTCACCCGAAGACCTCGACGACGTCGCAATCGCCGAGGAGGAGCTGGCCGAAGAAGGCACCGTCCTCGCGTGGGACTGCAGCCTCCACGGCGGTGAATGCACCATCGACTGCCGGTTCGGTTACTACATCGTCGGCGAGCACTACGGCCATTCGTGGCACGAGGGTCGGTTTTGGAACAAGACTCTCGAGGTGATGGACGCCTACTGCGACGCCTGCGACGTCGGCTGGGTCCACCGGATGAGTCCTCGTCGCAGCACGTCCGGCGCTGCGAGCCCCAGCCGCGTGGCTCACTACAACCACACCTTGGTGAAGCAAATCACGCGCCACGGCTGATGTGAGGCGGCTCGATCACCGTCGGCGGAGCTGCCTTCACCGATCCTCGTCGATGGTGGTCGATGACCACGGCGGTGACTCCTCGTCATCGGAGCACACTTCAACAAAGCCTTGCGGCGAGGTGCTCGGCGATCGCCCGCGCCAACGGCGGCGGCACCGCGTTGCCGATCTGCCGGGCGATGGACGCCTTGCTGCCGCACCAGCGAAAGTCCGCCGGGAAGCCCTGGAGGAGCGCCGCCTCGTAGTGAGTGATGGCGCGGTGCTCCTCCGGGTGAAGGTAGCGGCCCTTCTCGGGCTTGAAGAACTCGGTGCGCACGGTGACGGACGGCTTGGTCCAGTGGAGCCTGCCCATGACGTCTCCGGCTCCCGCGAAGTCGCCCCGCCAGCACGGCAGACGCAGCTCGTGGGGCAGGTCGTGGCGGCTGCCACCCGGCGGCACGGCCTCATAGCGCCGACGCCAGACGTCGGAGACCCGGCGGGTGACGTGCAGCTCCTCCATGGCGTAGGTGCCGGCCACTGGAGCGCCGTTGACGGTGCGTGAACGCAGGGGGAGCTCGGCGACGTCCGCCCGGCCTGGCACCCCGGCGAGCGCCGTGGCCAGGTCGACCGGCGACGCCTCAGCGAGCGGCGGGGGCCCGATCTCCGGCAGCTCCCGGCGTCGCCCGACGACCACGGCGCGCCGGCGGGACTGCGGGACGCCGTAGTCGGCGGCGTTGAGGACGTGCGCCTCCAGGCGGAAGCCCTCCAGGCGCCCACCGGGACGCGTCTCGTCCTCCAGGAGGGCGAACTGTCCCGACCGCAGGAAGAGCGGGACGTTCTCCAGGACGAAGAAGGCGGGCCGGACGCTCTGCAGGACGCGCACGTACTCCCGCCAGAGCACGTTGCGCGGATCGTGGGGGTCGCGCCTGCCGAGCCCGGAGAAGCCCTGGCAGGGGGGGCCACCCACCACCACGTCGACCGGGGGGCCACCACGCCACGTCCAGCCTGCGATGTCACCGACGTGCACGTGCTCGCCGAAGTTGACCGCGTAGGTGGCCGCGGCGTCGACGTCCAGCTCCACCGCCCCGACGGGCTCGAACGCCCCTGAGGCGACGAAGCCACTCGTGAGACCTCCGCACCCGGCGAAGAGGTCGAGCACGCGGAAGGTGCGGCCCCGACCAGCCCACCTAGAAGTGGTCGGGGCAGGCGGTGACACCACGCTCACGTGAGCAGTCGCCCTCCGAAGTAGCCGACCGACGGGTCGTCGAGCGTGCCGACGAGCGTGGCGCGGTCCAGGTGCACGTTCTGCCGCTCGCAGCTGGTCTCCGGCAGGACGACACAGGCGTGGCAGGCGGCCAGGTTCAACCCGTCGGCACCCGTGGACGTCGCCTCGATGCACACCGGGTCCGAGGAGCACCAGGAGGCGCGGCGCACCGCGGAGGTGATGACGCTCTCGATGCGCTCCGGCGCGCTCTGCGCGGCGAGGCCGCCGAGGCTGCCGGCGGAGTCGGACGAGGCCGTGTAGAGGAGGACTCCCGCCTGGTCGTCGTCGGCGTACACGCGCTCGCGCAGGGAGGCCACCGGGTAGCCGGCGTCCAGGCTCAGTTCGTTGAGCAGCACGTGGGCGAAGGTGTGCAGCAGCAGCTCGCGGGCACGCACGACCACCGCTTCGGTGAGGTTCCAGTCCTTCGCCCGGCGGTCCTCGGCCTGCTGCACGGCGGCGGTGCGGCGACGGGCGAAGTCGCCGGTCTCCCACTCGGCCAGACGCTGCGGATCGAAGCGGAGGAAGATCCCCTCCCCGAGCACCTCCATGGCGGGGAGCCAGTCGAGGCTGCCCAGGGTGAGGCGAGCCCGACGGTCCAGGCCCTCCTGAGGGTCGTGGGGTCGGACCCGGGTGAAGCCGTCCAGCGCCCGGACCTCTCGCAACCGCGCCACCTCGGACACGAGTTCGAAGTCACCGACCGTCTCCGGCAGGGCCCCGACGGGACGCACGACGAACTGCTGGTGGACGGAGGCGTCCGGCTGGCCGGCCGACAGGGCCTTGTACTCGTCCCGGCGCAGGTCGTGCTCGGTGGGAACCTCGGAGGTCTCCCCCGCGCGGCGCGCCTCGACGGCCGCCACCAGGTCGTCCACGTCGATGCCGGGCAGAGCCAGGTCCCTGACCAGGCTCGGCAGGGAGTCGGAACCCGCGTTGCGCAGGATCTTCCAGTGCCTGTCCACGAGCCGCTGGACGGTGTGGGACCACGGCGGGATGGACAGGGCCGAGCGCACGGAGGAGAACCACACGTTGGACGAGCCTCGCTGCAGGGTCCGCAGCGTCTCCGAGCAGTCCTCGTCGGTGGCACCGTGGAGCCACGGCCGTTGCCCGCGGCAGGGTGCCAGCTTCTTCAAGGCGTCGGAGTTGAAGGAGTTGGCCATCGAGACGTCCTGGACGCCGCAGCTGCAGGAGACGGAGATCGCCCCCAGCGAGGAACTGCCGCCGCTGCTGCGCAGGCGCATGCGGTGATCGCCCTGGCGCTGCTGATCGCGCTGGCCGGCGTGCACCCAGGCGAAGTAGGGGAAGTCCTCGATGTGACCGCGGGGGCAGCACGCGACGAAGCGGGACGGCACCAGGGTGCAGTGGCAGTCCGGGCACTCGTGCTCGTCCCAGGAGCAGAAGCGTTGCAGCTCGTCCAGCCTGTGGCACTGCGGGCAGGAGTACCACCGGGGGAACCGGATGACGGGCACGCTCGGTCCCTTGGTACCGCCGCTGGGCGGGGTGCGGAAGCCCTGGACGCCGAGGGCGCGCGCCAAGCGCGGTTCGGCGATCTCGGTCCCCTCCTGGTCCGGCCACTCGCTGAGCCCGAGGACCATGAAGCTCTCGTCCATGGCGGGGAACAGGGCACCGACACCGTACGTGGAGACCAGCTGGGTCGTCCTGGCCGACGCGACCTTCTTACTCGCCACGGGTGCGGGCCCTCTTCTCTCGACGCAGCTGCAGAGTGGTCTCCGTATCGACGTCCCGCAGGCTCGTCAGAGTCGACCACGGCGGGAGGTCGACCGGGAACGGCGCCCGCTCGCGGTCGACGGCGGAGCCGGACGGTGCGAGCAAGGCCTTGCGGGCGTCGCGCCACCCCGCGTAGTGCTCGACCTCCTCGTCGTCCGCGGCCTGTCGCCACATCTCGACGAGCTGGTCGAGCTGCTCCTCGACGTCGGCGGCCTCGCCCTCGTCGACGTAGCGCGCACGTTCGACCAGCGCCTCGACCGCGCGGTCCAGGTCCTCCCCCCAGCTGTCGACGGCGCCGGCGCTGCGGTCCCCGGAGGCGTCCGCCACGAGCAGGCGGACCAGGGCGACGAGCACACCGTGCAGGCCGCGGTCACGGGCGCGCGCCGCGAACGGGGTGGCACCGGTGGCCTCCACCTGCCGGTACAGGCTGCGGTGGTAGGTGGCGAAGCTCTCGTAGTGCGACAGGTCGCGAGTGCGGGAGCCGTTGTAGAGCACGCACACCAGGCCGGGGTGCTTGCGACCCACCCGGCTGGTGGCCTGGATGTACTCAGCGGTGGTCTGCGGTTGTCCGACGACGGCCATGAGGCCGAGCCGGTCGACGTCCACGCCGACGGAGATCATGTTCGTGGCGAGGACGACCGGCGGGCTGGCCTCGTCCGGGTGGGCCGTGCCGAGGATCTCCAGCTCGCGCGGGATCTGGCTCGACGGCACGCGCGACGTCATCTCCCGCGGAGTTCCGATGCGGCGGGGATCGACGCCGTGCCGTTCGGCGAGGACCTTCAAACGGTCCGGGACGTCGTCGATGACCTGCATGTAGGCACCGCCGAGGACGCGCAGGCTGTTGAAGTACCCGAGCAGCGTCCAGTAGGCGTCGCGCACCTCATGGGTCGTCTCGAGCTCCTGGGCCGCCTGCAGCAGTGCCGCGAAGGAGCGGACGAGGAGTGTCGCCTGGCTGACCCCGTGGGCGAGGACGCCGACGTACTGCCGGGTGCCCTTCTCCTCCGGGGAGGCCTGCACGGCGAAGAACGAGTCGGCCGCGTCGATGCCCGAGGGCGGGAACTGCTGCGCCTCGCGGGCGAACACCGCCTGCACCTGCCGGCCGGCGCGGCGGATGGTCGCGGTGGAGGCGACGACCTTGGGCTTCTGCCCGAGGCGGGCGCACGCCGCGTCCACCGCCGTCTCGTACAGGCCGACCATGGTGCCGAGCGGCCCGCTGATGAGGTGCAGCTCGTCCTGGACGACGAGGTCGGGCGGGGAGTCCCGTCCGTCCGTCGAGAACAGGGCACCTGCCTCCTGCTTCCACGCGAGCATGGCGAACTTGTCGACCGTCCCGATGACCAGGGAAGGGCGCTCGCGGTACACGTCGTCGTCGACGACGAAGACGGGAAGGGCATCGGCGAAGTCGCACTCGGCGTCCGCGCACCGCACGGTGAGCCGGCTGTCACCGGCCTCCGCGACGTACTGCTCACGACCGAGGCGGGTGCCGCACCACGGGCACCGCAGCAGCTGCATCGGGCTGCCCTGGTCGTCCTCGGGAGCACGCCGGTTCGACTCCCTCAGGGCGAGCCGGGCCTCCTTGACGGTGTTCGGCGTCGCCGCGCGCCCCACCCACAGTCCGAGGCTGATGCCCCGCGAGTCGGGAACGCGCTCGCGCCGCACCTTCTCGAGGGCGCAGATCAGCCCCGCGGCCCGCTCGAACTGCTGGATGGTGAGCAGCCGGAGCGTGTAGCGCATGAGGACCGACACGCCGGCGTCCTGCGGGTCGCGCAACCGGCGCAGCAGGACGGTGTAGCCGATGAGGCCGAGGTAGGCCTCGGTCTTGCCGCCACCGGTGGGGAACCACAGCAGGTCGGCCGTCTCGCGGTCCGACGACTCGGGATCGGTGAGTCCGACGAGGTTGAGCAGGACGAAGGCGATCTGGAAGGGGCGCCACGCGTGCTGCTCGTCGCTCGGGACCGAGGCGCCGGACCGGATCATCTCCTGGCGGCTGCGCTGCAGCTGCATGGCGTCGTTCATGCCGCGGAAGGCCGACATCGCCTGCGGGTCGCGCTCCAGGAGGTCGATGCCCTGCTCGATGCGGTCAGCGGCGTGGCGAGCCGAGTCCAGGTGTCGTCGAGCGGTCTTGAGCAGCGTGTCGGGGAGACCGAGGGTGTCCCGCTCCTGCTGGTCGATCCACGACCGGTAGGAGGAGAGGAGGGCGCGCAGACCATCGGTGTCGCCGGTGGTCGCGAGGTGCTGCATCCGGAGGCCGTCGGTGTTCGACCCACCCGGTCGGGAGAGGGGTACGTCGTGGCGGGGGACGAAGGTGGTGGCCACCTCGGTGACGACAGGTGCGTCGCGCCACTCCACCGCGCAGCCGTGGCCGACGGCGACGTTGCGCACGTCGCGGAACAGCAGGTCGTAGGAGTCCAGGTCCTCGTCGTCCACGCCCGTGGGTCGGGGACGGGGACGCTCCGCGAAGCCTCCTGCGCCGGTCCGCACCCGCAGGCGCGGCTGGAACCAGCACGCACCGTCCTGGCGGTCCGGCCCCTCGGGCAGCGTGTTGACGAGGACGGCGGTGACGTTGATGACGTGGTCGGCCGGAGGACGGGCCACGATGCGGAGGTCGAGCCCTGGAGCCACTGGGATCGACTCGCTGCGGGGTGGGGTGATCGGCACGTCGAGGTCCGACACCGTCAGCGGCACCCTCCGCCAGCGCTCGTCGTGGCGGCGCAGCGAACGGCCGCGCTCCATCACCGCCGGCTCCGGCACCGGCTCAGCGGCATCACCGGCACCCTCCTCGAGGCGGTAGCGGGCGGCGTCGACGAAGACGGTGACGGACGTCGTCTCCCGTGCGTCCACGGCGAAGGTCAGCCCCATGGAGGAGGGGTACCGGGTGCGGGTGAGGGCGACCGCCGGGTCGAAGACGGCGTCCGCCCCGCTGAAGCCGTCCTCCGGGGTGTCCTGCTCCTCCGGTGACACCTCACCCGCGGAGCGGGGTCGCAGGATGCCGACGATGAAGCGGTCCAGCGGCGCCTCGCTGAGGAGCTCGTCCTCGGGTCCCCCGAGGAGGTCGGCCTCCAGCGCCCGCACCACCTCGGCGCGCGCCTCGTACCACGGGTCCAACGGGCTCACTTCTCCTCCTTCGACCACTGCAGGTCCACCAGCCCGCTGATCCTGATCCCGGTCCACAAGCCCCACCGGCCGACTGTCGACGCCTGGGCCGATCCGGGCTGCGGCGTCCCGGCGACGGTGACGACGCCGTCGACCGCGGCGGCGCCCAGGTCGGGCCAGGGTCGACCGGTGCGGCGGGGGCGGATGCGGCGCGTGAAGGTGTCGGCGAACGACTCGCCGGTCCGGCCCACGAGCAGCCCGTCGTGGTGGATGGAGTACACCGGCCGTTCGGTGGTCGACCGGCGCGGGTCGAGCGCGAACGTCAGCTCGTCGCCCACCAGCACCCGGGCGCGCAGGTGGTCCTGGACGAGCCGGAGGTCCTCGCCGGGCGGCACCTCGGTGGAGACGTCGGAGCCGGCCAGCTCCAGGCCGAGGGTCATGTACTTCTCCCTGCCGCCGAGGTACCAGCGGTCGGTCCGACCGTCGTGGCGCAGGCGCCAGTTCCACGGCAGGGACAGGACGGCGAGCCTGCTGCGCGCACGGCTCACCGCGACGAAGGTCGTCCGCACACGCTCACCCGGGTCCTCCCCCTCGGCGGCGACCCAGCTCTCCGGGCTGATGAGGACGACGTTGTCGAACTCCAGCCCCTTGGCGCGGTGCACGGTGGAGACCACCACCGCGGAAGTGGGTACGGCCTGCAGCTCCACGGGCACGATGCCGGCGGCGAGCCGACGCGCCAGGGACGGGATGTCGAGCTCGGCTCCCCTGCCGCCGGCCAATGACCTCATCCAGCCCCACGCGGCCGCGTCGACGCCCGCGCGTTCGAGGTCCAGCAGCACCTCGTCGCGGGAGACGGTCGGGCGTGCTCGTTCCGCCAGCACGTCGGCGATCCAGCGCGCCGGTGCCTGGTCCTGCGCGGAGCGCTGCTGGACGACGTCGACGCCCAGCCCCCGCAGGGAACGGGTCACCTCCAGGGCCTCGCCGTTGGTCGCGCACAGCACGGCCGTACGGCCCTCCCAGCGCGGTAGCAGGCGACGCAGCTCGTCGAGCGAACCGACGAGCGGCAGGCGGTCGACGAAGCCCTCGACGACAGCGGGCTGCTCGGCGGCCCGCGCGGTGTCGAGCCGACGCCCGAGCGCGGTGGCCTCGACGGCCTCGGAGCTCGCAGCGCGGTACTGCCCGCGCAGGACCACCTGCCGCACGCCCTCCCCGCTGAGGACCCGCTCGAGCAGCTGCGCCGAGGTCGTGTCGTTCGCGCTGCGGAGCTGGAAGTCGTAGATGGCCTGCTGCGGATCACCCAGGAGCGTGAAACCCGCGTCGTCCTCGAGCGCCTCGAGGACCGACAGCAGGAACTCCGCGCGCACGCCGACGACGTCCTGGACCTCGTCCACCACGACGTGCCGCAGCGCCTCGAGCTCGTCCGACCCGTCGTCGCGCAGGACCTCGGTGGCGCGCTGGATCCTCCTGTCGAAAGACCAGCGACGCCACTCCTCGGGCTCCCCGGCCTCGTCGAGCAGGGAGGAGGCCAACGAGTCGAGGGTCCGCACCGTGACGAGACGGGACCGCCCGGACTCCCGGCGCGATCGGGCTTGCACCGCGGCGACCGCTGCCCGGGAGAAGCTGATGACGAGCAGCTCGTCGGTCGCCTCGACGTCCTCCTCCTCGACGAGGTGGCGCAGCAGGCTCGCGACGACCTCCGTCTTGCCGGCACCGGGCCCCGCGGTGACCACCTGGCGGGTCTCGGGGCTCACCTCGGCCGCGAGCCGCTGCTCGGCGTCCAGTGCCACGGAGTCCGTCACCGGCCGTTCCAGAGGTAGTCGAAGTCGTCGAACGCCAGGCGGTCCCCGTACTGCTGCAGGTTGTCGCGCACATTGACGATGAGCACCTCCTCCGAGCCGCCGTTGAGCGGCCCACGCAGGCCTCGCCCGATCATCTGCTGGTACAGGTTCGTGCTGAAGGTCGGTCGGGTCACGTAGACGGCACGGACGGCGGGAGCGTCGAACCCCTGCGAGAGGACGTTGTAGTTGGTGATGACGCGGATGCGGCCGGCGCGGAAGTCGGCGATGCTCTGCCGGCGCACGGCTGCGTCGGTGTCACCGGAGACGGCAACCGACGGCACGCCCCGCAGCGTCAGCTGCGCCGCCAGCACGCGGGCGTTCTCCACGGAGGTGGCGAACAGCAGGGCCGTCCAGTCCTCCGGCAGGGAGGCGATGGACTCGAGGATGCGGCGGTTGCGGTCACGGTCCTCGCCGAGGCGAGTCTCGACGCTCCGGGGAAGAGTGCCGACGCTCAGCGAGCCCATGCGCCCCATCTCCGCGAGCTCGGAGGCAGAGAAGGCGACCGTCGCACCGGGCAGCTCCTCCTGCCGCACCCGCGCCAGGACGCCGCGCTCCTGCAGCACCGCGTAGGGGTCACCGTCGAAGGCACCGTCGTCGAGGCGGTGCCGGTCGTAGCGGCCCACGAGCCGCTCGGTCTCCTTCTCGTTGGTGTTGCGGAAGGGTGTGGCCGTCAGACCGATCAGAGGTCGACGCTCCGCCCGAGAACGGCTCTGCCGACCGAGCCACTCAAGGATCTTCGTGTAGGTGGGACTGATGGAGGTGTGCGCCTCGTCGATGACGACGACTTGCGCCTGCGTGATCCACGCGTAGACGGCGTGGTCGACGGCACCGCGGAGCTTGTCCTCCGTGGCCACGACGAGCTGGAAGGACGACGGGTCTTCCGACACGTCGTTGGTGCCCCAGAAGCGACTGATCGACAGCTTGTCCCCGGGGCCGAGTGCACGCCAGACGTAGGCCCAGGTCTGGACCGCCTGCTCGCAGAGCTCGTCGCTCTGCGCGATCCACACCAGGGGCCCCGACAGCCTGCCGGCGCGGACGGCTTCGACCATCGCCTGGACCGCGACGCGGGTCTTCCCGGCCCCGGTGGGCAGCGACACGATCCCGCGTGCAGGACCCTCACCGTCCAGGAGTCGCTGGATCCTCTCCAGGACCGTCTGCTGGTAGTCGTGCAGGGGCCCCAGGACGGCAGGCCCTTCGACCTCGAAGACAGCGGGTCGCCGGTCGGACGGCATGCCCGCGAACTCGACGGGGAAACCCAGCTCGGTCACGAAGCGGCGCGCGCCGGTCACACCGGCCCAGCGGACGGGAGGCAGCAGGCCCTGGTCCTCGAGGACGCGTTGGAAGTGCTGCAGCGTCCCCGTGCCGTGGACCGCCCGGACCATGGCGGCCAGCTCGCGGTCGGTGAGCGACCGGCCGGAGGACTCCTCGGCCTCCTGGAGCGCCAGCTGTGGCACGGCCCGACGCAGCGCGTCCGGCCCGACGGCGACCGCCAGGCGCGTGTCGTCGTCGGCGGCAGCTCTGATGCGGATGCGCAGCTGCCTGACCTTCAGCTGTTCCTGCGCGTCGAGCACGTGCCGGACGTCGGCCGCCTGCAGGCCGAGGTCCAGGACGTCGGAGACCTGCCGGAGCACCTCCGCGGGGTCTGTCGCGGTGAGGACCACCCGTCCCTCGTGCAGCAGGGACGGGATGGAGGTCACCACCTGCCCCTTCGGCGTGGGCGTGATCTGACTGATCGCGGTGCACGTCAGGAGCTCGACGTGCGCGTGTTCCGAGCGGAGGTAGTTGCGCAGCGTCGGGAACGCGTCCGCGAGCGCGACCGGCTCACCGGCCGGCTCGACGACCAGCTCGCGCTGCAGGAGCCGAGCTCCCCGGACGAGGCCCCACCGGTCGACCAGGGCCTCGAGGTCGTCCTCGTCCTCCACGTGCAACGTCGGACTGCCCTGCGCGAGGAGCGACTGGTAGGTCAGGGCGTCACCGACGACGGCCACCTCGTCGGGAGGCGCGTCGACCGCGCGCGTCCCGTCGCTGACACGGATGCTCGTCGGCTTGTCGGCGAAGTGCACCGCCCACGTGTAGAGACTCGTGCGCCGGACCTCGTCGGGCCACGAGGTGGCGACGCGCAGGAGAGCCGCCCAGACCTCGGAGGCCAGCTCCTTGGGCTCCTGGGCGATGGCCAGGCGCGCCGCCATGCGCTCGCTGACGTCGGGCACGGGGAGCACGTCGCTCGGCCATTCGTCGGAGGGTGCGAGACAGGCGGTGACGGGCCACGGACCGCACGACGTCTGCAGCATGCCGTGGCGCCGCAGCCACCACCTGACGGGTCCCTCGTAGTTCTTGCGGCCGTACCCGGCGTTGGAGCTGTGCCGGACGGTCCAGGAGGCACCGCCGTCCACCATGAGCACCTGCTCCGTCACGACGACTCGACCCTCGGGGCTGAGGTCGGGGAGGACCTGCAGCGGCCACGGGGGCCGAGGGCCGTCGACGTTCAGCCGGTCCAGTGCCGGCTTGCTCCCCGTCGCCGAGCGGGCGAACGCCTTGCCGATCACCTCCCGGTACTCCCGCAGCCACTCCTCGTCGGGGGCGTCGTGCCGGAGGACCGGTTGACTGACCGCTCCGAGCCGGGTGAGCAGCTCGACGTCCTGCTGGTGGTACTGAGGATCGATCAGGTGCTCCCTGTCCCGGCGGCCGTCCGGAGGGATGACGAGTCCCCCCAGGAAGGCCGACGCGACCGAGCGCCACCGCCCCGCGGCGGTCCGCACCTGCAGCCACCGCGACACGGGGTGCGGGACGCACTCGCGGAAGATCGCCTCGGCCAGCTCGACGGGCACCTGCCTGCTGCGGCGCCACACGTCGCTCCAGTCCGCGCCCGCCCTGGTCGCGACCGACCGCAGCGCGTGTCGCAGCTCCCCGCTGCGGTCCAAGACCTTGATGCCCAAGCTCCCGAGCGCCTCGACGACCACCGGCACCTGCGCCAGGCGCTCGTCGATGAACGAGTACCCGGTCTCGTCCGGAGTCGTCCTGAGGAAGACGGTGCCGGGTCGCGGGGCCACCAGGCTGCCGTCCTCCAGGCGGAGGACGCGGGCCTGCGTCACCTCGTCGGCGAGCGCGGGGCGCTCTCGGACGATGCGCGCGACGAGTTGGACGGCCGCCGCTGAGGCGTCGACGGTGCCCGAGGTGCACAGGGACTCGATCCACTCGCGGACCGACTCGCTGCCCCGGTCCCCTGCGATCAGGAGCCGCTCCGCCTTCAGCCGTCGCTCGAGGGTGCGGTCCACGCCGTGGTGCACCCACCGGTGGTGCTCGTCGGACGCTGCGGCCCACTCGTCAAGCCACTCCTGCTCCAAGCCCTTCGGATGCAGGCGGACGTCCACCGGCGTCCGCAGCGTGCCCGTGAGGTCCGGGACACAGGGCGCGGCGCGCAAGCGCTCGAAGACGGGTTCGTTGACCGTGCCGTCCGCCCAGCTGCGGATCTCGCCCCGCCCACGGGCGGGCAGGATGTCGAGGAAGCCGGCGGGATCCTCTTGGTCGACCAGTTCGGGGAGGGCACGGCTGAGCATGGTGGGCAGGACCTCGACGAGCAGCTCCTCGTTGAAAGCTCCCTTGAGGAGGTTGAGCCGGTCGTCGCTGACCTTCCACGGTGCGTTGACGATGCCCGACAGGGTGGTGCGCGACTCCGTGGGGAAGAAGGCCCAGAACTGCCCGAGGGAACCGACGGCCTTGGTCGGTACCGCCCACTGCAGCTCGACGACGTCGCGTCGAGAGATCTCCCCGGCGTCCTTCAACGCCGCGGCGCTCGGCCTGTGCTGCTTGCTGAGGACCCGCCAGGTCGTCGTCGCACCGCCGGTCGAGAGCGCGAGGACGCCGTCGGGCCGGCGGTCCAGGGTGATGTCGCGCTCGTGCTCGGTGGGCACCGACGACAAGCGCAGGCGCCGCACCTGCGGCACGAAGAGCATGAACTGCTCGGGGAACTTCTCCATGTCCTCGGCGACGTGGACGGCGTCGTGCTTCAGCGGGAGGCGCACGACGGTCGTGGCCCACCGCATCAGGTCACGCACGTGCGGGTCCGCCGCAGCGAGCTCCTCCGGGTCGAGAGGTTCGGCGATGCGGAGGAGCGGGGTCTTCGGCGCCGACGGTACGACTTCCTTGATGCGGGCGGCTGCGGCGTGCCGGTCGAACCCGAAGGAGCCCGAGCGGCTGAGGATCTGCGGGCTGTCGCTGATGGCGGTGACCGACTTGAAGCCGAGGCCGAAGCGGCCGATCTCGTCGGACCTCTTCCTCGACAGGTGGGAGGCCATCAGCGCGCTCACGCCGTCCACGGTCATCGGCCGCCCCTCGTTGGCGACGTAGAGGCACTCGGGTGTGAGCAGGACCTGCACCTCGCCGGAACCGCCGTTGAGGGCGTCCGCCGCGTTCTGGATCAGCTCGTGGATCTGCTTGCGGCCGTAGCCGCCCTCGGCCGTGGAGATCTCGATGACGGCGTCCGACTCGACGCGGTTGGGATCCTCCCGGTAGGCGGCGAGACACCGTCGTGACTGCTCGACGACCGTCTGAGCGACCTCGCCCGCCGTGCCCGTCCAGTCACTCACGACCGTCCCCCTCAACGCCCGCCCCACCTCACCGGTCGAGGGCGGCCTCGCCCGTCGTCGGTGCAGAACCCGCGAGCCCCGCACGTCGTTGCACCTTCATCATGGCATCTCTGGGTGACATCAGGCGGGCGGACAGTCACGGCCTGCATCAATGTCCCCCCGTCGAGGGTCAAGTGATCGGTGTGTGAGTGATCGGCGCAGGAAGTCTCCGGTCATCGCTCCGGGTAGGAGTGCGCCGTGCAGACGCGAGTGCGAACCTCGCACGTTCCTCAAGTTCGCGGCGGGGTGAGAGCGACACGCCGTACTGCGGACGGAAGGCTGGCCCGTCCTAGCGTGCTCGAGTGACCTCCACGCGGAAGACGGTCATCGCCGGCCGGCAGGTCGTGCACGCGGTCGGTGCGCTGACGCAGACGGTGCGCATCCACCGCGCGCCCCCGGCGACGGGGGTGGAGGTCGGTTACCGCCTGCCCGTCACGGCTGAGGTGAGCGTGGACCTCCTGCAGGAGGTCGGCGCCGAGGACGTCGAGGCGCTGCGGGACTGGTTGGTCGAGCGCGGTGGGACCCTCCTGGACGACGCCTCACCGGGCGGGGCGTCGGTCGAGCCGCTGGTCGACGTCACAGCGGAGGACGAGGAGTGGATCGCTCGGGCGGTGCCGGCGGTCGAGTCGGCCATCACCGCGCTGGTCGACGGCTTCCTCGCCCACCCCTACCTGCACCGGGTGGAGCACTCGCTGCACGCCGAGCTGTTCACCCTGCTCAAGCAGCACGACGTGTTCTCGGGCCTCCACCCGTTCGACGGGGGCCGGCTGACGACGCAGCTCGTGCACAAGGAGTGGCCCGAGACGCGACCGCAGGCGCACAAGGGCGGCGGCCGGGGACTGTTCGACCTCGTCGTCCTGGCGCCGACGCAGCTCGCGCGCGCGGGCCGTCGCCAGTTCCGCGACGGACGGATCGAGGCGCCGATCGCGGTCGAGCTGGGGCTCGACTACGGCCTGGAGCACCTGCGCGGTGACGACGCCAAGTTCCGCAACAGCCGGGTGCGGCACCCGTACCTCGTCCACCTGGCACGCGCGAGCTCCGGCAGGGTCGCGGAGGTCGAGGACTTCATCGCCGGGATCGCCGCCCCCGTCCGCGTCGCCTACGCCCACCACCACCCGGGGACGGGCGCCACGCGCTCGCGCCACCTCGGAGCGGCGTGCGTGACCGCCTGACGCTGCTCCGGACGGGTGGACCTGGAGCGCCCACCACGGCGGCACGTCCGGTGGCTCTCCCGCCGAACCGTTGTGGCGCAACGTCCTCGGTTCCCCGGCGCACTGGATGCCCGGACCCCTCGTGTCGGACCCGTCCCCCACGGTCTCCCCACCCACCACGACGGGAGGAGACCCGATGTCCCACCAGCGCGTCCGCCGCGACCGGGTGCGGCTCTGCCGCTGCGGCAAGGTCTACGCCGCCGACCGCAACGCCGCGGTCCTGGTCTTCCGCCGCGCCAACGCGTGGCACCACTTCGACCTGCCCGTGGACTTCTACGTCTGCGCGCACCGCTCCTGGCACTGGACCCGGTCGGTGACGGGCGTCGAGCAGTCGTGGCGGCGTCGCGCGGACCTGCCGGCGGAGGTCGTGGCGTGGCTCGAGGGGCTCGCCGCGTGACCGTGCGCTGGCGCGGCGCGCGGACTGCGTTTCAGCGGCGCTCGAACAGCCGGGCCGGTTTCCCCACCCGTCCGCTGCTCATCCGCCCCGTCGCCCGCAGGGCCGGTTCCACGCGGCGCCGGAAGGTGTCGCGCGGCAGCGCCTCGCCCGCGACGGCCTCGTGCACCTGCTGCAGCTGCCGCAGCGTGAAGGGGCCGGCGAGCAGGCCGGCGGGGTCGGGGGCGGTGGCGTAGTCCTGCCGGGCGCGCTGGACGCCGAGGCGGACGACGGCGGCGTGGTCGAAGGGCAGCGGGCCGGTGCGGTCCGGCGGGGCGAGCCGCACGTCGTCGCGCTCCGGCGCGTCGCCGAGGAGCTCCCAGGGCACGAGGTCGAGGTGGGCCACCGACAGCACCCAGCCGCGGTCGTCGCGGCGGGGGTCGTCGAAGACGTGCAGCTGGCGCGGGCGCAGGCCCTCGACGTGGGCCTTGGTGCGCAGCGAGCGCAGGACCGCGTCGGCGAGGGTCTCGCCCTCGTGCAGGAACGTGCCGGGCAGGGCCCAGTCGCCGTGCCGGAGGTCGCGCGGGCGCACCAGCAGGACGCGCAGGTCGCCGTCGGGGGACACGGTGAGCACCACGGTGTCCACGGCGACGGACGGGCGCACGTAGCTCGACAGGTCCGCGTCCACCCCTCGATGTTGTCGCAGATGTGCGCTAATGTCGATCTATCCTCATCCTGCGCTGACCGAGGAGGCGGCCGTGGACCGTCAGCACCGCGTGATGGGCGCCCTCGTGGGCTCCGCCGTCGGCGACGCCCTGGGCGCCCCGTTCGAGTTCGGCCCGCCGGGCGCGTTCAGCACCCGCTTCCCCACCGCCGCGCGCGGGACCGCCACGGAGATGTGCGGCGGCGGCTCCCTGGGCTGGGCACCGGGTGAGTTCACCGACGACACGCAGACGGCGCTGCTCCTGGCGCAGTCGCTGCTGGAGCGCGACGGCCTGGACGAGGCCGACGTCTTCGCCCGGTTCCAGCGCTGGGCGCAGGCCGGCCCGCCGGACATCGGAGTGCAGACGTCCGCGGTGCTGGGCTCCGGGCTGCCGTGGGACACCGCGGCGGCCGAGCACGTGCGCGCCGGGCACCGCGCGGCGGGCAACGGCTCGCTGATGCGCGCCACCCCGGCGGCGCTGTTCTTCGCCCGCGCCGGGCAGCGGGTGACGATGGACGCCGCCCGGCGGATCAGCGCCCTCACCCACGGCGATCCCGCGGCGGGCGAGGGGTGCGCGCTGTTCCACGAGGTGCTGCGGGTGCTGCTGGAGGGCGGGGACGCCGACGACGCCGTCGCCGGGGCGCTGCCGCTGGTGGCGGAGGAGCACCGGGCGAAGTGGGCGCGGGTGTGCGACCCGGGCTGGAGGCCCGAGGACGCCACCGAGGGCAACGGCGCGGTGTGGCCGACGCTGGGGTCGGCCCTGTGGGCGCTGCGCAGCTCGACGACGTTCGAGGGGGCGCTGCGCCTGGTGGTCGACCTCGGCGGCGACACCGACACCGTCGCCTGCGTCACCGGGGCGCTCGCCGGCGCCCGCGCGGGCATCACCGGCATCCCGGTCCGCTGGACCTCCGTCGTCCACGGGCGGGTCCCGGGGTCCGGGGACCGGACGTGGGAGCTGCGCGACCTGCAGCTGCTGGCCGCGCAGCTCGACGGCGAGCGCCACCTGCGCCCGCACGAACCGGCCCCCACCCCCGGCCTGCCCGCCACGGAGGTCGCCCCGGGGGTGTGGGCGGCCGACCTCGACGGCGCGCGCCGCAGCGACCGCGACTTCGCGGTGGTCTCGCTGTGCCGCACCGGTGGTCGCTTCGGCCACGAGGTGCAGCGCTTCGCCTACCTCACCGACGACGACAGCAACACCGAGCTGGCCACCGTCCTCGACGACGTGCTCGGCGACGTGGCCGCGCTGCGCGCCGAGGGCAGGCGGGTGCTCGTGCACTGCCACGCCGGCGCCTCCCGCACGGGGCTGGTGCTGCGGGCCTGGCTGGTGCGCGAGGAGGGGCTCAGCGCGGAGGAGGCGACGCAGCGGGTGGCGGCGGTGTGGCCGCACCTCGGCACGTGGAACGGCCGTTTCTCCGCGGCGCTGGAGGACCTGGCGCGGCGGGGCTGAGGGGATCCGCCGGCCGCGCCCACGACACCCCTCACACGATCCCGTCCAGCAGCTCCCCCGACAGCACCTGCTCGATGACCATCGTGCTCGCCCCGATCACCCCCGCCCGCGCGCCGGTGCGGCTGGTGACGATCCGCAGGTGCTGCGTGGCGATGGGCGGCGAGCGCCGGTACACGGTCTCCCGCACTCCGGCGAGCAGCTGCTCGCCGGCGGTGGCGAGGCTGCCGCCGACGGCGATGACCGAGGGGTTGAGCAGGCTGACGCACCCGGCGAGCACCCGCCCGATCGCCCGCCCGGCGTCGCGCACCGCCGCGGCGGCCAGCGCGTCCCCCGCGGCGACGAGGGCGGCGACGTCGGCACCGCCCTCCGCGGGCAGGCCCTCGGCGCGCAGCGCGGCGGCGACGGCGCGGCCGCTGGCGAGGGCTTCCAGGCACCCGGTGCTGCCGCAGCGGCAGGGGACGTCGGCGCCGCCGGGGACGGCGACGTGGCCGAGGTCGCCGGCGGTGCCCTGGGCGCCGCGGACGATGCGCCCGTCGCTGACGATGCCGGCGCCGATGCCGGTGGCGACCTTGACGAACACGAGGTGGTCGACGTCGGGCCAGGCGGCGGCGTGCTCCCCGACGGCCATCGCGTTGACGTCGTTGTCCACGACGACGGGCAGGACGCCGAGGCGGGCGCGCAGCTCGCCGCGCACGTCGGCGTCGTGCCAGCCGGGCATGATCGGCGGGTTGGTGGGGCGGCCGGTGGCGTGGTCGACGGGGCCGGGCAGGCCGACGCCGATCCCGGCGACGTCCGCGGGTGAGCGCCCGGCCGCGGCGAGCACCTCGTGGGCGACGGCGGCGACGACGTCGAGCACGGGGGCCGGGCCGTCGCCGATGACGATGGAGCGCAGGTCCTCGGCGAGGACGGTGGCGGCGAGGTCGGTGACGGCGACGCGGGCGTGGGTGGCGCCGAGGTCGACGGCGAGGACGACGCGGGCGGCGGGGTTGAACGCGAACGTGGCGGGGGGCCGGCCTCCGGTGGAGGTGGCCTCCCCGGTGGGGGCGACGAGCCGCGCGGCGATGAGCGCGTCGACGCGCTGGGAGACCGTCGAGCGGGCCTGCCCGGTGAGCTGGGCCAGTTCGGCGCGCGTGCGGGGCCGCCCGTCCCGCAGGAGCTGGAGGGTGGAGCTGAGACCGTCGACGCCGACGTGCCCGGGCATGGCGGACAGTGAAGCACGGGTTCCGCCACCCGGGAGGGGGCCGGAGGCAGGAAGCGCGCGACTTTTGCTTGACGCCCGGCAGAAGCGGTCCTAGTTTCCACCGCATGGTCGAGGACGACCGCACGAGGGCCGACGCGCCCGGCAGTTCCACCGCCCCGCTGCTCGCGGTCCGGGGCATCGTCAAGGAGTTCTCCGGCGTGCGCGCGCTCGACGGGGTGGACCTCGACGTCCGCCCCGGGGAGGTGCACTGCCTGCTCGGGCAGAACGGCGCCGGGAAGTCCACGCTCATCAAGGTCCTGGCCGGCGCGCACCGCCCCACCAGCGGGACGGTGGAGTGGCGCGGGCAGGAGGTCCGCCCCAGTTCCCCCGTGGACGCGCTGCGCACCGGCATCGCCACGATGTACCAGGAACTGGACGTCGTCGACGGCCTCACGGTCGCCGAGAACGTCTACCTGGGGCACGAGCTGTCCCGCGGCGGGGTCACCCGCCGGCACGACGCGCACGCCCGCACCCGCGAACTGCTGCGGCGCCTCGGGCACGGCGACCTGTCCCCCACCCGCGAGGTCGGCACGCTGTCCGCGGCCGGCAAGCAGGTGGTGAGCATGGCGCGGGCCCTCTCGCACGACGCCCGGCTCATCGTCATGGACGAACCCTCCGCGGTGCTGGACTCCGAGGAGGTCGCGAACCTGTTCCGGGTGGTGCGCCAGCTCACCGCCGACGGGGTCGCCGTCCTCTACATCTCCCACCGGCTGGAGGAGATCCGGCAGATCGGCGACCGCATCACCGTCCTGAAGGACGGGCGCACCGTCGCCTCCGGCCTGCCGGTGGCGGGAACCCCGACCGCCGACCTCATCCGCCTCATGACGGGCCGCTCGGTGCAGCGGGTGTTCCCCTCCCGCCCGCCGGTCCCCGCCGACGCGCCGGCGCTGCTGGAGGTGCGCGACCTCGCGCTGCGCGGGGTGTTCTCCGACGTGTCGTTCACGGTGCGCGCCGGGGAGGTCGTGGGCCTCGCGGGTCTCGTCGGTTCCGGGCGCTCGGAGGTCCTGGAGACCGTCTACGGGGCGCGCCGCGCCACCGCCGGCGAGGTCCTCGTCGACGGCAGGAAGCTGCGGCAGGGTTCCGTGCCGACGGCCGTGCGCGCCGGGATCGGGTTGGCCCCCGAGGAGCGCAAGGCGCAGGGACTGCTCCTCGACGAACCCGTGTATCGCAACATCACCCTCTCGACGTTCTCCCGGTTCGCCCGCGGGCCCGTCCTCGACGAGCGGGCCGAGCGGGCCCGCGCGCGCGAGCAGATCGACGCCCTCGACGTGCGGCCCGCCGACACCGACCGGGCGATCCGCACCCTGTCCGGCGGCAACCAGCAGAAGGCGATGCTGGCGCGCTGGCTCGTGCACGGCTGCCGCGTCCTGCTGCTGGACGAACCCACCCGCGGCGTCGACGTCGGCGCCCGCGCGGAGATGTACGCGCTCGTCAACGACCTCGCCCGCGCCGGCAACGCCGTCGTCGTGGTCTCCAGCGAGATCGAGGAGGTCCTCGGCCTGGCCGACCACGTCCTCGTCCTCGCCGAGGGCCGCGTCGTGCACAGCGGCCCGGCCGCCCAGATCGACGAGCACCGGGTGCTCGACCTCGTCATGGAAGGAAGTGCCGCGTGAGCGAGCAGCAGCCGCCGCCGCTGTCCACGGCGGGCAGCGTCCCCCCCGACCCGGACCGCGAGACACCGCTGGCGCGCACCGGCCCGGCCCCCGGCGCGCCGCCGGCCCGCCGCAGCCCCTTCAGCGGCGGCGCCGGGCGCAGCATCGGCCTCGTCATCGCCCTGGCCGCCCTGTGCGTGGTGGGGTACGCCACCGCCGGGGAACGGTTCGCCAGCGTCGACAACCTCCTGACGATCCTGCGGCTGGCCGCCGTCTACGGCGTGCTGGCGGTCGGCATGACGTTCGTCATCACCGGCGGTGGGATCGACCTGTCCGTCGGTTCCGTCCTCGGCCTGGCGTCGGTGTGGGCGACGACGCTGGCGACGCAGACCATCGCGGCGGACTTCCACTGGATCGTCATGGTGAGCACCGCGCTGCTGGTGGGGACGGCGTGCGGGGTGGTCAACGGCGTCCTCATCGCCTACGGGCGGGTCGTGGCGTTCATCGCGACCCTGGCGATGCTGGTGGCCGCCCGGGGACTGGCGGAAATCATCGCCAACCGCCGCACGCAGATCGTCACCGTCCGCCCGTTCCTGGAGACGTTCCAGGCCAGCGTCCTCGGCATCCCCGTCATCGTCTGGATGTTCGGGCTCGTGGCGCTGGGCGGCTGGTTCCTGCTCAACCGCACGACGTTCGGCCGCCGCACCGTCGCCGTCGGCGGCAACCCGGAGGCCGCGCGCCTGGCCGGCATCAAGGTGCAGCGGCACACCACCTACCTGTACGCGCTGGCGGGCCTGACCGCCGGCATCGCCGCCGTGATGATGCTGGCCCGCACCACCGCCGGTTCCTCCACCAACGGCCAGCTTTACGAGCTGGACACCATCGCCGCCGTCGTCGTCGGCGGCACCCTGCTCGCCGGGGGCCGCGGCACCATCGTCGGCACCGTCTTCGGCGTCATCATCTTCGCCACCCTCACCAACGTCTTCACCCAGAACAACCTGTCCATCTCGGCGCAGTCCATCGCCAAGGGCGCGATCATCGTCATCGCCGTCCTGCTGCAGCAGCGGTTCGCCGCCCGCTCGCGCAGCACCTGACCCCCGCAGGACCCCCGTCACCACCCCACCACCCCGCACCGCCCGAGGACCACCGATCGAGGAGGATCACGTGTCCGCACCCCGCACCGGCCTGCGCCGGTGGCTCGTCACCACCGGCGCCGCGCTCAGCACCGTCGCCCTGCTCACCGCCTGCACGTCCAACACCCCCGCCGAACCCGAGGGCGACGGCGGCGGCCAGGCGGCACCCGCCGCCCCCGCCGGCGCCAACGACGAGCCCGGCGACACCGTCGTCATCGGCTTCTCCGCCCCCGCCGCCGACCACGGCTGGATGGGCGCCATCACCACCGCCGCGCAGGCCGAGGCCGAGCGCTACGAGGACGTCGAGCTGCGCGTCGCCGAGGGCACCAACGACGTCAACCTGCAGATCAGCCAGGTCGAGCAGTTCATCAACGACGGCGTCGACGCCATCGTCCTGCTGCCCTACGACGGCGCCGCGCTCACCGACGTCGCCACCCGCGCGATGGAGGCCGGGATCCCCGTCGTCAACGTCGACCGCGAGTTCTCCACCCCGTTCGCCGCCCGCACCACCGTCCTCGGCGACAACTACGGCATGGGCGTCTCGGCCGGCACGTACATCTGCGAGCAGGTCGGCGACAACCCGGACGCCGTCGTCGCCGAGATCGCCGGCATCGACTCGCTGCCCCTGACGCAGGACCGCAGCCAGGGCTTCGCCGACGCCCTGGAGGACTGCGGCCTCGACGTCGACAACCGCGTCGCCGCCGACTTCACCGTCCAGGGCGGGCAGGCCGCCGCCGCGAACCTCCTGCAGGCCGCGCCGCAGATCGACGCCCTGTGGAACCACGACGACGACCAGGGCGTCGGCGTCATGGCCGCCATCCAGGAGGCCGGGCGCGACGAGTTCGTCATGGTCGGCGGCGCCGGCTCGGCGAACGTCATGCGGGAGATCCAGGCCGGCGGGTCCGTCCTGCAGGCCACCGTCATCTACCCGTCCACCCAGGCAGCCGACGGCATCCGCCTGGCCCGCCTGCTCGTGCAGGGCAAGGCGATGAGCGACCTCGTCGAGGTGGAGGTGCCGCGGACCGTGCAGCTGTACGCGCCCGTGGTCACCGCCGACAACGTCGACCAGTACCTGCCCACCGCGTTCGAGTCCTGAGGGCCGCGTCCCCGCGGGTGGGTGACCGCCCGCGGGGACGTTCTCGAGGTGGGCCTGGAGTCCACTGACGTCTCGCCAGGAGCCCGCTGCGCTACCTCCTGCGGCCCCGCTGCGCTACCTCCTGCGGCCCCGCGCCGGTCCCGGACCACGGCTCGGCCGTGAACCGGGACCGGGGCGGCTGCCGGGTCAGAGCGCGCCGGCGATCCAGATGATGAGGGCGACCGCCAGCAAGATGCCGACGATGGTCCAGATGAGTCCGCTGCCTCGCATCGTGTTCTCCTCTCCTCGGTGGCCAGCGACCGTAGGAGCCTCCAGCAGCGCCCGCCAGTCGAGATCGCGGACGGCGCCCGGCCGCACCCGGTGATCACCCGTCCGCGCCGTCAGGCCACCGTCGGCACCGCCGCGGTCACCGGGCGCGGTCGCCGGACGAGGGCCTCGACGCGGTCGGCGGCCGCCGCGACGTCCTCGTGCTCCCACACCCGCACGACCGTCCACCCGGCCTCGGCGAGCCGTTCGTCGGTGTCGCGGTCGCGGGCGACGACGCTGGCGAGCTTGACCCGCCACCACTGCGCGTTGGCGCGCGGAGGGTGCAGGTGCACCGGGCAGGAGTGCCAGAAGCAGCCGTCGACGAACACCGCGACGCGCGGGCCGCGGAACACCAGGTCGGCCCGACGACGGCGGTTCGTGCCCGGCGGGGTCGTGTCCACGAGGTAGCGCAGGCCCCGCCGGTACAGCTCGCGGCGCAGCGCGAGCTCCGGGCGGGTGTCCCGGCGGCCCGTGCGCCGCATCAGCGTCGCCGTCGCCGCCGACGACGCGGGCGGCGCGGGGCCCGGTTCCTGCCACGACGCGCCCACCCGACTCCCTCCCCGACCGGTCCCGCAGGAGGGTGGCAGCCGCCACCGACACGTCCGTCGAGCTCGTCGTGGTCAGCCGCCCGCGGTCCGGCGGCTGAACCGCCCGCACCACCTGCCAGGGTGGTGCGAGCACCCCCGACGACGAGGAGCCGCACCGTGACCGGAACCAGCACCCGACCGCTCGGCGCCACCGGCGCGGACGTCACCGCCCTGACGCTCGGCACGTCCGCGCTGGGCCGCACCGAGCGCGTCGACGACGACACCGCCGCGCAGGTGCTCGCCACCGCGCTGGACGCGGGGCTTACCGTGGACACCAGCAACGAGTACGGCGGCGGGAACAGCGAGGTCCGCGTCGGCCGGGCGTGGGCCGAGCGCCCGGGGACGGCGTCGCTGCTCGCCACGAAGGTGGACCCTCTGCCCAGCGGGCCGTTCGACGCCGAGCGCGTGCGCACCTCGATCGCGGAGTCGCGCGAGCGCCTGGGGATGGACCACCTGCCCGTGGTGTCCCTGCACGACCCCGAGCGCATCTCCTTCGAGGACGCGGTGGCGCCGGACGGGCCGTGGCGGGCGCTGCTGGACCTGCGCGAGCAAGGCGTCGTCGGCGCGGTCGGGGTCGCCGGCGGGCCGGTCGGGCTGCTGCGGCGGTTCGTCGCCACGGGCGAGGCGCAGTACGTCGTCACCCACAACCGCTGGACGCTGCTGGACCGCTCCGCGGGCGCGCTGCTGGACGACTGCGCCGAGCGCGGCCTCGGGGTGTTCAACGCCGCGCCGTTCGGCGGCGGCCTGCTCGCCAAGGCGCCCGGCACCCCCGGCGCGACGTACGCCTACCGCGAGGCCCCGCCCGCGCTGCTGGAGGCGGCCGCCGCGATGGCCGCCGCGTGCGAGCGCCACGGCACCGACCTCGCCACCGCCGCGCTGGTGTTCAGCCTGCGCGAGCCGCGGGTGACCTCGACGATCGCGGGCGTGACGCGGGTGGAGCAGTGGGAGCGGGCGCTCGCGCAGGCGGGGGCGGACCTGCCGGACGAGCTGTTCGCGGAGCTGGAGGAGCACCTGCCGGAGCGCGAGCACTGGCTGCTGGCGCGGGAGAGCTGACCCTCAGGCGCCCTCCTCGGCCGCGCCGGCGCTCAGGTTGCGCATGAGCCTCGCCTCCGCGTTGCGCATGTGGGTGCGCATGCACCGCTCGGCGCTCGCGGTGCGGCCGGCGGTGATGGCGTCGAGGACGGCGCCGTGCTCGGCGAGCGTGTCGTGCACGTGCCCGTCGTCGGCGCGCACCGCGCGCGTCATCCACACTCCCAGCAGGGTGCGCACGCTGCCGAGCATCCCCGCCAGCACGGCGTTCTGGGACGTCTCGGCGACCTCCAGGTGGAAGGCGACGTCGGCGCGGACGAACTCCTCCAAGTCTCCGGCGTCGCCGGCGTCCTGCATCTCCTGCAGCCGCCGGCGGATGCGCACCAGCGCCTCGGGGGTGCGCTCGCGGGCGGCGATGCCGGCCAGCGCCACCTCCAGGTGCCGGCGGGCCTCCACGAGCTGCAGGGTCTCGGGACGGCCGAGGACGAGCCCCCACTCCACGGCCTGCGGCAGCAGGTCGGAGGGACGGCCGGTCAGGTAGGTGCCGGAGCCGTGCCGGCTGTCCACCACGCCCAGCAGGTCCAGCGCCGCCAGCGCCTCGCGCACGGCGGAGCGGCCGACGCCGAGGTCGGCGGCCAGCTGGCGCTCGGAGGGCAGGCGGTCGCCGGCGGCCAGGTGCTCGTCGGCGATGTGGGCCAGGACGCGCCGGGCGGTGTCGGACACGGAGGGACCGCCGCGCTGGGCGGGGACGTCCACGTCCGCGGCCGGCGGCGCACCCTCGTCGGTGCTGCGAGGCATGCCCGGACCGTACCAACACCGCGACGAGTGGTCGACCACTTAACCGCGAGTGGTTGACCACTCGGCATCCACTCCCCTACGGTCCCGGGCGTACCCCGACCTCCCCGACGACGACGTGCGGACCCGACCGGGCCTCCGCAGAAGGGGTGACGATGACGTCACGACTGACCACGGCGGTGGCCCTCGGCGCGACCACCGCCCTGCTGGCGGGGTGCAGCCTCGCCAGCCTCCAGCCCCCCGTGCCCGACGACTGGTCCCCGCGCGGGTCCGTCCCCGCCGTCGTGGCGTTCGCCCCCGGCGGCGGCAGCGACCGCTCCGCGCGCGTCCTGGCGCAGGCCCTCAACGAGCGCGACGCCGGCTACGACGTCAACGTCCACAACCAGGAGGGCGGCTCCGGGGCCGTCGGCTGGTCGACGTTCCTGTCCGAGGAGGGCAACGGCAACACCCTCCTCGTCGCCGAGGGAGCCCTGAACACCCTGCCCATCGTCTTCGACGTGCCGTTCACCTACCGCGACTTCACCCCCCTGGTGATGTTCGCCGAGGACTCGCGGATGGTGGTGGCGCCCGCGGACTCCCCGTTCGAGACGTGCGCCGACGTCGTCGCCGGCAGCGGCGGCGAGCGCGTCGTGTCCGGTTCCAGCGGCCGCACCGGCGCCGACGCGATCGCCATCGACGGACTGGTGCGCAACGGCGCCGAGCTGGACGTCGTGCCCTACGGCTCCACCGGTGAGGTCATCACCGGCCTGCTCGGCGGGCAGGTCGACCTGGCGCCCGTCAGCGCCGCGGCCGCCAAGCCGTACCTGGAGAACGGCGACGTCAAGGCGCTGTGCACGATGTCGGAGGAGCGCTTCGACGACCCCGTCCTCGGGGACGTGCCCACCGCCCGCGAGCAGGGCGTCGACGCCGTCGTCAGCCTGTGGCGCGGGGTGTTCGGCGCCGGCGGCATCGCCGACGTGCAGCGCGAGAAGTGGATCGAGGAGCTGGGCGCGGCGATGGACTCCGAGGCCTACCGCGACTACATCGCCACCGACCTGCTCATCCCCGCGGACCTGCGCGGCGAGGAGTTCCGCGCCTACCTCGACGACTACGACCGGCAGATGCAGGAGGTGTTCGCCTCGTGAGCACGACGACGTCCGCACCCGCGGGCTCCCCGCCGCGCCAGCGCCCGCCGCGGCCCGTGGCCGTTCTGGCCTCGACCGCGGTGGTGGCGGCGCTCGCCGCTGCCGCTCTCGTCCTCTCGGCTCCCTACCCCTTCAGCAACGCCGACGGCTCGATCGGCCCCGGAGCGATGCCCCGCGTCGTGTCCGGAGCCCTGCTGCTGGTCTGCCTGGGCCGCCTGGCCGCGCTGGAACTGACCCACCGCCGGACGGCCGCGCCGGCCGTCGTGGCGACCACCTCCGACGGCGAGGGCGCCACCGGTGACGGCGCGCAGGAGGTGCCCGGCGCGCACCGCAAGCTGCTGCGCGTGGGCGCCACCGTCCTGGTGACCGCGCTGGCCATCCCGTTCGCCGGGCTGCTGCTCAGCCTCACCGCCATGACGTTCTTCCTCGCCGCGGTCGTGGAGAAGCAGCCGGTCGTGCGCTCCGCCGTCGTCGCGGGCGCCACCTTCGTCGTCACCTACCTGGTGTTCGGCGTGCTGCTGCGCGTCCCGCTGCCGCTGGGCGTGTTCGACCCGGCCCTGTGGAGGTCGTGATGTGGGAGAACCTCGCGGCCGGCGCGGCCGCCGCCGTCACCCCCGAGAACCTGCTCTGGTGCTTCATCGGCGCCGTCCTCGGCACCGTCATCGGGATCCTGCCCGGCCTCGGCTCGGCCACCGGCGTGGCGATCCTCATCCCCGTCACGCTGACCCTGTCGCCGCTGACCGCGCTCATCATGCTCGCCGGCATCTACCACGGCGCCCAGTTCGGCTCCACGACCACGGCCATCCTCATCGCCACGCCCGGCGAGTCCTCCAGCGTCGTCAGCACGTTCGACGGCTACCAGATGGCGCGCAAGGGGCGGGCCGGGCAGGCGCTCGCGATCTCCACGATCGGCGCCTTCGCCGCGTCCGTCGTCAGCCTCGGGTTCCTCATGCTCCTGGCGCCCTCGTTCGCGCGGCTGGCGCTGAACTTCGGGCCGCCGGAGATGCTGGCCATCATGGTGCTGGGCCTGGCCACCATCGTCGTGTTCTCCGGCAAGGCGCTCGTGCCGGGCCTCATGATGGGCCTGCTCGGGATCCTCGTCGCCTGCGTGGGCGTCGACGTCGGCAGCGGCACCCCCCGCTACACCTTCGGAGAGGTCAACCTCTTCGGCGGCCTGCCCTTCGTCGAGGTGATGATCGGCCTGTTCGCGCTCGGGGAGCTGCTCAACCAGCTGCACCGCGGCAGCGTCACCCCGATCCGCACCCGCTTCCGCGACCTGCTGCTGACCCGCGAGGACCTGCGCCGCTCCGTCGCCCCGACCGTGCGCGGCGGTGTGGTCGGGTTCCTCCTGGGCTGCCTGCCCGGTGCCGGCACCACGCTGGCCTCGTTCATGGCCTACGGCGCGGAGAAGCAGTTCTCCAGGAACCGGCGCGAGCTGGGCACCGGCGCCATCGAGGGCGTCGTCGCCCCCGACGCCGCGACCGGCGCCGCCTCGAACGCCAACTTCGTGCCCACCCTCGCGCTGGGCGTCCCCGGTGGCGCCACCACGGCCGTCCTGCTCGGCGCGTTCCTCGTCTACGGCATCCAGCCCGGGCCGATGCTGTTCGAGCAGCAGCCCGTCCTCGTGTGGGGCCTGCTGTTCTCCTTCCTCGTCGGCTCGTTCATGCTGCTGGTGCTGAACCTGCCGCTGGCGCCGGTGTTCGCGCAGATCCTGCGCGTGCGGTACGCGTTCATGTACCCGCTCATCATCGCCACCAGCCTGCTGGGCGCCTACTCGGTGAAGAACAGCATGTTCAGCGTCTGGGTCGTGCTCGTGTTCGGCGTCGTCGGCTACGCCATGAAGCGCCTGGACCTGCCGATGGCCCCGCTCGTCCTCGGCCTGGTCATCGGCCCGCTGTTCGAGAAGGCGCTGGTCCAGACCTCCGCGCTGGCCGGGGACGCGGGCATCGCGTCCCTGGTGCTCACCAGCCCCGCGGCGATCACCGTCCTCGCGCTGGCGCTCGTCCTCGTCGCCGGCCCGCTCCTCGTCGCCCGCCTGCGCCCGCAGCGCGTCGTCGAGGACGCCGCCCCGGAGACCGTCACCGTCGGCGCCCCCGCCGGCGACGACCAGACCGACCGCACCACCCGCACCGACCGACAGGGAGACCGATGACCCCGCCGACCACCCCGACCGCCGCGAAGCCCCGCATCGCGCTGACGTTCGGCGACCCGGCCGGCGTCGGGCCCGAGCTCGTCGCCAAGCTGCTCGCGCTGCCCGCGACGAGCGAGCTGGCCGACGTGGTGCTCGTTTCCGACGAGGAGGAGATCGCCGGCGCCGAGGCCGACGCCGGCGTGCCGGTCCGCTGGTCGCACGACCCCGACGACGGGCTGCCGACCCTGCACCCCACCCGCGGCACCCGCCCCGACGGGGGCTTCCAGCGCCGGCAGGCCACCGCCGAGGGGGGCCGCTGGTCCCTGGACGCCCTGGCCACCGCCCTCGACCTGGTCCGCCAGGGACGCGTCGACGCGATCGTGTTCGCCTCGCTGAACAAGACGTCGATGCACCTGGCGGGCATGGCCGAGAACGACGAGCTGCACTGGTTCGAGTCCGTCCTCGGCGCCGACCCCGCCGGTGACGGGTTCACCTGCGAGATCAACGTGCTGCCCGGGCTGATGACCTCCCGCGTCACCTCGCACGTCTCCATCGCCGAGGTCGACGCCGGCATCACCCCCGAGCGCGTCCTCGGCGCCGGCCGGCTGCTGCACCGCCTGCTCACCGAGCGCGGCACCGCGGCGCCCAGGCTCGCCGTGTGCGCGCTGAACCCCCACGCCGGGGAGGGCGGCCGCTTCGGCCGTCACGAGATCGAGGTCATCGCCCCCGCGGTGGAGCAGCTGAAGGGCGAGGGGATCGACGTCCAGGGACCGTTCCCCTCCGACACGATCTTCCTGCGCGCCCGCACCGACGAGTTCGACGGCGTCGTGACGATGTACCACGACCAGGGGCAGATCGCGATGAAGCTCATCGGCTTCGACCGCGGCGTCACCGTCGCCGGCGGCCTGGAGGTGCCGATCTGCACGCCCGCGCACGGCACGGCCTTCGACATCGTCGGCGAGCGGAAGGCCGGCACCGGCGCCATCGAGCACGCCTTCGAGATCGCCGCGTCCATCGGCGCGCGCCGGCGCGGGGCGGCGCTCACCCGCGCCTGAGCGCGGCACCAGGACGGGGTGGCCGCTCGAGGAGACGGGCGGCCACCCCTCAGCGGGTTGTCGTCAGTCCTTCCGGCCGGCGCGGGGGACGACCGCGAGGTCGTGGCCGAGCACCGCGAACAGGTCGAGGAGCCGCCGCACCTGCAGCGAGACCTCACCGGTCTCCAGGACGCTGACGTACTGGCGGCTCACCACGGCCCACTCGGCCAGCTCGTGCTGGTTCATGCCGGAGGCCCGGCGCAGGTCGGCGAGCGCCTGCCCGAGCTGCTCGGGCGTGGCGACCCGCCGGACCCCTCGACCGCCAGGATTTCCGGTCACCGCGCATCGTCGTGCCTCTCGCCAGGATTTCCCGGTAAGGCGCGGGGCTCGGGCCGCCCCTCCCCTCCAGGGGCGGCCCGGTCACGGCCCCACCACCCGGCTCACCCGGCTCGGCGTCCCCCGCTGCGCGCGGCCGGCGACCCGCACGAGCGGTGAGGCACGACGTCGAGGGTGCCGGGAGCGGGTGGCGCCGTCGTCGGACCGCGGGGGGATCACCGCGTGCTCCCGTGGTCGTACCGTCCCCGTGAGCGAGGGGTGGCGCCGGAGCTGCACCGGGTCGCCGGGACGGGCAGGTTGGACCCGTGAGCGCCCTGGACCCCCTCGACGTCGGCGCCCGCGTCGCCGGGCTGCTCGCCACAGGGCGCCGCGTGTCCACGTACAAGCTCGCGACGCTGTCCGCGCTGCTGCAGCACTGCCTGGAGCACCCCGCCGGGCCGGGCGACACCCTCGTCGTCCCGATCACCGACCTCGCCGACCGGGTCGTCGAGCTGTACTGGACGCAGGTGCGGCCCTTCGGCCGCCTCGGGCCGCTGCGGCAGAACGAGCAGGCCGACCGCTCCACCCGCACCCTGCTGGACCG
The DNA here is from genome assembly GCF_041020755.1 of Kineococcus terrestris. Taxonomy (NCBI): domain Bacteria; kingdom Bacillati; phylum Actinomycetota; class Actinomycetes; order Kineosporiales; family Kineosporiaceae; genus Kineococcus; species Kineococcus terrestris. The sequence continues at coordinate 291,693 of NZ_JBEUEI010000001.1, forward strand.
GGTCGCCGCCCTGCGCACGGCCGCCGGCGCCGCGGGCCTGGCCTCCCCCGCGCAGGCGCGCGCCGCCGACCCCGCCGGCTGGGCGCGCGAGCGCCGCGAGGTCGCGCGCACCCTGGCGCAGCAGCCGCTGTTCGCGCTGCAGCGCACCGGGGGCGGCGACCGGGCGGCGCCGTTCCTGTACGACGACTCGTGGCTGTCGAAGAAGGTGACGACCCGCGAGCTGGACGCCCACGGCTGGAGCGTCGAGCTGATGCCCGGTGCCGCGCACGCCCTGGCGCGGGTGTCCGGGCTGCTGCAGCCGGTCGTGCAGCGCTGGTGGGTCGTCGACGTGCAGCGGATGAACCGCGCCGAGCTGGCCGCTCCGGACGTCGAGGCGTTCCTGTTCGGCGCCGACCGGATCGACCTGGGGCCCGTGCGCGCCGGGCTGCGCGACCTGCAGTCCGGGACCTGCTTCTACTGCGGTGCCGGTCTGGGCGCGGAGACGCACGTCGACCACGTCCTGCCGTGGTCGCGCACGGGCATCGACGGCCTCGCCAACCTCGTGCTCGCCGACCCGCGGTGCAACGGCGACAAGTCCGCGACGCTGCCCGCGCTGCACCACGTCACCGCCGCGCTGCACCGCCCGCCCGGCGACCTCGCGGCCCTGGCCGCGCCGCTGCGCTGGCCGCTGGAGCGCGAGCGGGTCCTCGGCGCCGCGCGCACCCTGTACCGCACGAGCCCGCCGGGCACGCCGCTGTGGCGGGCGCGCGGCGCGTACGACCTGCTCGACCCGACGGCGGTGCCCGGCTGGGCGGGCGCGCCTACCGTGGGCTGATGAGCGCGCGCCGACGCCGTCACGTCCTCGCCCTCCTCGTCGCCGCGGTCGTCGTCGGCGCGGCGGTCGCCGTGGGCGCGTCGCTGCGGGACCCCGCACCGCGGGGCGGCGCCCCGACCGCGGGCAGCACGACGGACCCCGGGGACGCCGCCGGCACCCGGCTCGCCGACGAGTTCCCCGGCGTCGAGGCGACCTGCGCGCCAGGCGGGACGACGGCGCGCGTCACCGTGGCGCCCGGCGCCCTCGCCGCCGGCGCGCACCGGATCACCGTGGAGTGGATGGACGCCGCGGACGCGCAGCTGGCCACCGCCGGTGCGGACGTCGAGGTGACCGGCGACGCGGAGGCCGTCGTGGACGTGCCCGGCGGGGTCGCCGGCGCCGCCGTGTGCCGGGTCGCGGCCGTCGAGCCCCGCTGATCCGCCCCGGCCGGACAGGACGATGAACGATCCCCCGCTCTGTGATCTTGCTGGGATTCCCAGCAAGATCACGGAGGGAGGGGGCGGGACGGCGCGGAGCCCGCGCGCTGGGGGACGATGCTGCCCGTGCCCGTCGCCGCCCGCCCCGCCCCGCCGTCCACGGCCCCGCCGCGGACGCACCGCCTCGACGTCGCCCTCGCGGCCCTCCTCGGCACCGCGGTCGTCACCTGGCTGGGGCTGGCGCAGTGGAACCTCGGGCGCGCCGGCGCGTACGACCTCGGCATCTTCGTGCAGGCCGCCCAGTCGTGGGTCGCGGGCGAGCTGCCGCGCAGCGAGATCCGCACCCCCGGCGGGTGGCTGCTGTTCGGGGAGCACTTCTCCCCCGTCACCGTCCTGTTCGGGGCGGCGTGGGCGCTGTGGCAGGACCCGCGCGCGCTGCTCGTCGCGCAGGGGATCAGCCTCGGCGTCGCGTCGGGGCTGCTGCAGCGCACCGCGTCCCGGCACGTGGGCCGCGGCGGCGCGTGGGCCGTCACGGTCCTGTTCGTCCTCTCGTACGGCGTGGTGGCGATGGCGACGTTCGACGTGCACGAGGTCGCGTTCGCGGTGCCGCTGCTCATCGGGGCGCTGTCGGCCGTGCTGGAACGGCGGGTGCGCGCCGCGGTGGCGTGGTCGCTGCCGCTGCTGCTCGTCAAGGAGGACCTCGGCCTGAGCGTCGGGGCGATGGCCGTGCTGCTGTTCCTGCGCTCGCGCACGCCCGGTGAGCGGCGCTGGGCGGTGGCGCTCGCCCTGGCCGCCGTCGCCGGGCTCGTCGGGGCGGCGTTCGTCATCCAGGCCGCGAACCCGTCGGGGCAGAACCCGTTCGCGCCGGCGTTCGCCTCGCTGTTCGGCGGAGGTTCCTCGAGCGGGTCGGCGCCCGTCGGGCCGAAGGTCGCGCTCGTCGTCACCGCGCTCGCCGCCGGCGGGTTCTGCTGGGTCCTCTCGCCGCTCGCGCTCGTCGCGCTGCCCACCGTGGGCTGGCGGCTGGTCACGTCGGTGGAGAACCACACCTCCACGGGGTTCCACTACGACGCGGTGCTCATGCCGGTCGTGGCGCTCGCCGTCGTGGACGTCGCCTCGCGCGCCCGGCACCGCCGCGCCGTCCTCGCGCTGGCGCTGGTGTGCGGGCTGGCCGCGAGCGCCGTGAACACCGCCCGCCACGGGGACGACCCGAACCCCTTCGACGCGGACGCGTGGCGTCCCGGGCCGGTCGCCCGCGACCTCGCCGCCGTCCGGGACGAGCTGCCGCGCGGCGCGGTGGTGGCCGCCGACGCCGACTCCGGCGCCTACCTGACCGGCCGCGGAGACCTCGTCGTGCGCGAGGCCGCGGCCCGGTTCGCCAACCCGGCGGAGTGGATGGTGCTGAACCTGGCGCGCGGGAACCGCGCGGCCAAGGAGTCCACGGTGGCGGCGGCGAGCGCGGCCCCCGGCGTGGAGGTGGTGCGGCGCGGGGACGTCGTCGCGCTCGGGTTCGCCTGCGAGGGCCTGGTGCGCATCGACGGCGGGCGCGACGACCTGCCCGACCCGGTGTGGGTGACCGGCTGCTGAGTCAGCCCACCTCGTCCAGCCACGCGAACGCCTCGCGCTGCATCGCGGCGTCGAACACGTGCCCGGCCTCGTGCCGGGAGCCGGTGTAGGGGCCGTCGCCGTAGCGGGCGCGGATCCGCTCGTCCGCGCGGCGCACCCCCTCCGCGGGGAACAGCTCGTCGCGCGTCCCGAACTGCACGAGCAGCGGGCGGGGCGCAGCGGCGGCCACCACGTCCGGCCAGTCCCCGACCCGGCCCAGCCCGGGCGAGACGAGCGCCCAGCTGTGGCCGTGCAGGTGCTGCGGCAGCAGTTCGCGCAGCGTCGAGGCCATGCACGTGACGACCACCGCGGTCGCCGGTGCGCCCAGCGCCGACGCGACGGCCGCGCGCGCCCCGCCACCCGACAGACCGATCAGCGCCGTGCGGTCCGCGTCGACGCCCGGCAGGCCGGTGAGCACCCGGTGCGCCAGCAGGTCCTCGCGCGCCACCACCCCCGCCCACGACGTGCCCAGCACCCCGAGCGCCTTGGCGACCGCGTCCTCCGCCGGCCCGGCGTGCACGTCGTACTCGGCGACCTCGTCGAGGACCTCTCCGCGCGCGCTGCGGGCCGCGAGGTCGAGGGCGGCGACGTGCTCGCTGCGCGCCGGCATCCCCTCGACCGGCAGGCGCCGGCTGCCCCACCCGTAGGCGTCGTGGACGAGGACCGCACGGCCGGTGCGGGCCAGGTCCTCCGCGACCGGGCGCCCGGCGTACAGGTCGTCGCGGACCCGCTGGAGCACCGGGTGGGCGGGCCGGCCATCCGCGCCGTCGGCGAGCTTGTCGAGGCCGAACCTCTTGAGGCCGCCGTGGCAGTGCAGGTGCAGCGCCCCCGGCAGCGCCGACCGCTCCGCCGCCGGACGCAGCAGCCGGCCGGCCACCCGCGGCCCGAACCCCGCGTCCCACGACAGCTCCGTCCCGTCCAGGCCGTCGCGGGACCACTCCGCCTCCACCCGCACGTCGAGGTCGTCCGGGGGGTCCAGCAGACCCAGGACCGCGCGCAGCCGGCGCGACACCTCCTCGCCCGAGGGGTCGTCGTCGCCGAACAGCGGCCAACTGCGGGCCGCCAGCTCCACCAGCCCGTCGGGGACGCCGAGGCATCCGTGCGTCCCGCTGCGCTCCACGGTGCCTCCGGTCGGTCGACGACGGTGTCGTTCTCGGTGTCGCGCCCGACCCTAGTGATCCGCCGTCACCCGGACGGCGGACGGGTTGTCCACACCGGCCCGTCCGCCGGCGACCGCAGCAGGTCGCGGCGCCTAGCGTGCCGCGGGTGCGTGCCCGCCCCCTCCTCGCGACCGTCCTCGCGCTCACCGCGCTCACCGGGTGCTCCAGCGACGCGGAACCCGTCTCCGCTGTCGCTCCGGTGCCTGTCGTTGAGGCGACGCCGACCGCGGATCCGGTGCCCGTGGAGACCCCCGTCGTCGAGGCGTCGGCACCGACGCCCACACCGACCGGGCCGGGATTGACATGGGTGTACGAGCAGAACGGGCGGTTCGAGGAGATGGAGGCCGCGACGTTCGTCGCGTACCTCGTCGCCGCCTCGAACTACGGCTGGGAGTTCAACGACAGCCGGCCACTGCGCGCCATCAGTAGTCCGTCGTGCGAGACGTGCCGCCAGTGGGCTGATTCGATGGATGCCGCTCTCAGGGACGGCAGAGTTTTCGAAGACGGACAGATGTACCTCCGCAGCACCCTAGTCACTGAAGTGTTCCCGGAGACGCAGGAGATGACGGTTGAGTTGATCACCCGTACCGTCGCCGGCCGCGAGTTGTCACGAGATGGCGAGGTGCTCGAGGAGTTCTCCGCGAACGACTACGAAGAGGGCCCGGTGTACGTCGTCATGGAGAACGGCAAGTGGCAGATCACCGAGATTATCTGAAGTCTGCATTGATCGGCTTGACCATCGCCCTCATGACCTCAGTCATGCAAGTGCCCTCAGCGGCGGCGGCGTGCTCACCCTCTCGCTCGACGGCATCCGGCAAGAACGAGTTTTCGGTGAGCATGCGCAAGAAGTGCCCTCCACCGCCCCCCAATCCGGGTAAGCCGGGCAGCAAGACGTCACCAAGCTCGCGCCCACCTGCCTTCGAACGCCGCTCCCAACCGGCCTGCGGCGACAACAGTTGCGGTGACCGCGCCTGCTCCGTCGGCGAGACGTTCATGGCCAACTGGACACGAGCCGCCGGCACGGAGGGTCCGTGGGCGTCAGCAGGCGGGTCCTGCGTCCCCGCCGCCCGCGCGGCAGCGGGCGGGCAGGTCGTCGTGCTGCCCGCCGTGACCATCGAGGACGTCACCCGCCTGGGCTTGCCGCCCGCGCGCGCGACGCTGGAACCCGGCACCGGCGACGTCGTCCTCAACGTGCCCGTCAACGTGTTCGCGGACACCGGCCCGGTCGTGCGCGAGACGGAACTGCTGGGGTTCCCGGTGACGATCCGCGCCACCCCCGTCAGCTTCACGTGGACCTTCGGCGACGGGACCACGCTCGGCCCGACGGCCGACCCCGGCGCGCCGTGGCCCGCGATGACGACCACCCACACGTACACGACCCCGGGCACCTACGAGGTCGCGCTCACCACGACGTGGACGGCGACGGCCTCCGTCGCGGGCCTGCCGCCCGAACCGGTTCCCGGCACGGTCGACGTCGCCACCGCGGCGGGGACCCTGACCGCCCGCGCGGGCACCACCGTCCTCACCCGCTGACCCGGACGGGTGAGGCTCCCTCCAGCCGGTGCGCGCACCTGCCGACGCTCACGCCGTGGAGCACCGTGCCGCCGGCCAGGGCGCCGCCGAGCAGGCCGCCCGGTACGCGGAGCAGGTGCAGGACCTGCGCGCCCGGCTCGAGGACCTCGAGCGGCGGCACCGCGCGTGGGCCGCCGGCGCGGAGGGCGAGCGCCTCGTCGGGGAGGTCCTCGACCAGCTCGCCCCGCACGGCTGGCGGGTCCTGCACGACGTGCACTGGCCCGGCCGGCAGCGGGCCAACATCGACCACCTGGCCGTCGGGCCCGGCGGGGTCGTCGTCGTCGACAGCAAGAACTGGTCCGGCCCGGTGGACGTGCAGGCGGACACCGTCCGCGCCGGGGGCCGGTCGAAGGCGGGCGAGCTCGCCGGGGTGCGCGACGCCGCGGCCGCCGTCACCGCGCACCTGCCGCCGAGGCGGCGCACCACCGTGGTGGGAGTGCTGTGCCTCGTGCAGCAGGAGGTGCCGCCGCGGACCGTCGCCGGGGTCACCGTGGTCGGCCGCGCGCACCTGGCCGACGCGCTGACCGCGCTGCCCGCCGTGCTGTCCCCGGCCGCGGTGGACGCCACCGCGGCCGAGCTGCACCGCCTGACGTCCCGGCGCACACCGCCCACGCCGACGACGGCGGACCTCGCGCGCACCCGCGCGGCCACCCGCGAGCTCCCGGCCCGCGCCCGCAGCACCGCCCGGCGACCGGCCACCCGACCGGCGACCCGGCCAGCCGTCACCGGATCGGTCCGCCGCGCCCTGGCCCGGTTCCTGCTGGCCGTCGTCCTGCTGGCCGTCGCGTCCGCGGCGCTGCCCGCCCTCGTCACCTCCGTCGCCGCCGCCGTCACCGCGGGTGTGGCCGAGCACCTGCCCCGCCCGGCGGCACCGGAGCCGGCGGCGCCGCAGCCACCGGCGCCCTGAGCGGCGTCAGGCGCCGCGGCGGCCGCCGACCCCGTCGGTGAGCCGGTCGGCCAGCGCGTCGAGGACGTCGGCGACGTCGACCCGCGCCGGCAGCGCCTCGGGCCCGTGCGCGGCGCCCAGCCACGCCCCGGCCAGGGCGCCCGCCCCGGCCGCGCGCGGGGCCGTGAGCGCCAGCCGCAGCGCCAGCCGGGGCTCGCGCGGGTGGGACAGGACCGCGTAGACGGCGGCGGCCAGCACGCCCGTGCACGCCGGCCCGCCGCCCAGCACCTCGGCCAGCTGCGGGTCCCCGGGCGTGCGGTGCGCGGCCCGGACGGCGGCGTCGGCCGCCCACACGGCGCGCGCGTCCAGCCCGGCGAGCACCGCCGCGGCGAGCGCGTGCCCGACCGCCCCGGTCAGCGGCGTCCCGCGCAGGGCGGCGGCCGCGACGAGGGCGGCGATCCCGGCGGGCGCCGCGGTGACGTGCCCGTGCGTGAGGACGGCGGTGCGCGCGGCGGTGAGGGCCACCGCGGAGTCCGCGCCGTCCTCCGTGAGCCCGAGGGCGGCCACGGGGAGCGCGCGCACGACGGCGTGCCAGCCGGCGCTCGTGGTCAGCGGATCGCGCAGCGTCCCGGCGGCACCGGTGGCCAGCGCGCGCGACGTCGCGCCGGACGGGCCGCGGTCCTCGTGCAGCAGGGACGGACCGGACGCCGCGAAGGCCCGGTACCGCTGCGACCAGCGGCGGTAGGCGGCGTGCACCTCGGCGACGGGGTCGGTGCCCGTCCCCGCGCGCAGCAGCCCCTCGGCGCTGGCGCACGCCAGCTGCGCGGCCACCCCGTGCCGCAGCACGCCCCCCGCACCAGGGCTCGCGGCGCCCAGCGCCTCACCCGCGGCGAGGCCGCGCAGCAGGCCCCGCACCGTCCCGGTCGTCGTCCGTTCCACGAGCGGCGGATCGGCCGGGGCGCCGGGCGCCTGCACCCGCGGCGGTGGGCACCACCCGTCCGCTGCGGCGACGTCGCCCGTCCGGCTCAGGCGCTCTCGGCCCGCGGGGACAGCTGCCCGCGCAGCACCGAGTCCGAGGAGTGCCCCGGGTCGCCGTCCAGCGGCTCGCGGGAGACGTCGACGGTGGAGAAGCGCTCCAGGTCCACGTCGGCCGGCAGCACCGCCGTGAACTCCTCCCCGACGAGCGGGCCGAGGGCGATGAGGCCGCCGTCGGCGTCGAGCAGCCAGGCCTCCAGCACGCCGTCGGCGGCGGGGGCGACGCCGCTGACGCGCACGACGAGCTGGTGGTGGCCGTCGACCTCGTGCACGTCGGCGATGCCGGTCCCGTCGGAGTCCAGCGGGTCCAGGACCGCGGAGGCGACGAGGGGCGCGGGCGGCGGGACGGCCACGGGGTCGACGGCACCGCGGTCCCACGCCCGCACCCCCAGCGCGCCGGCGCCCGCGCCGACCAGCAGCGCGGCCGCCAGGGCGAGCCAGCGCGCCGGGCGGGCCGCCGGCAGCGGACGCGGCTGCGGCGGCAGGACCGCGTCGGGCACGGGCGCCGGCACGGGGCGCTGCGGGTGCGAGCGCACCCCGGTCTCGCGGGCGACGGCTTCCCAGGTGCCGGCGGGGACCGGCACGGGCGCGACCCGCTCGGTGCTGCGTGCGGCCACCACGGTGCGCGCGTAGCGGTCGACCTCGTCGCGGCAGGCCGCGCACGCGGCCAGGTGGTCGGCCACCCGCGGGGGGGCCGGTTCTCCGAGAGCTGTCAGGACGGCTTCTTCGTCGCTGAGGTGCTCGCCGCCGCTCGCGGCGCCGCCGTCCTCAGGTCGGTCCACCGTCGTCCTCCAGCCGGTCTCGCAGGCGCCGCAACGACCGGCGCAGGTGGCTCTTCACGGTGCCGACGGGCAGCTCCGTGAGCTCGGCGATCTGCTGGTGGGTCAGGTCGTCGAAGAACGCCATCCGCAGCAGCGTGCGCTGCGGTTCGCCCAGGTGGTCCAGCTCGTCGAGCAGGACGATCCGGTCGGCGACCAGGTCGTGCGGCAGCGGGCCGGACGTCCCGGTCTCACCGGCGGGCAGGTTACCCGGTTCGGCGACCAGCTCGACCGTGCGGTGCCGGGCGGTGAGGGCGTCGGCGATGCGGTGGCGGGCGATGCCGACCAGCCAGGCCGGCAGCGCCGAACGGGCCGGGTCGTAGCGGTCGTGCGAGCGCCAGGCGGAGACGAACACCGCCTGCACGACGTCCTGGGCGTCCGCGTCGGGCATGCGGCGCAGCGCCAGCGCGTGCACGAGACCGGACCAGCGGGTGAAGGCCTCGGCCAGGGCGTCCTCGGCGCCCTGCGCGAAGGCGGCGGCGACGGTGGCGTCGTCGGCGACCGACAGGTCCGGGCGGGCCGGTTCGTGGACGGTCGCGGGCGCGACGAGCGCGGCGGTCTCCTCGCGTCCGGCCCACGCGCGCCGCAGGGCGACGACGGCGCGCGGAGTCATGTCCCCCACGGTACGGAGCGGCGGCCGGTCCGCCAGCCGGAGACCCGTCCGCTCGACCACCGCGGTGTTCACGGCACCGGCTGCGCGCGGACCACGACGTTGTCCTCGTAGCTGCGCGTGACGGGGTCGAAGTCGCCGCCGCACGTGACGACGACCAGCTCGTGCGGTCCGGTGCGCCGGAAGACCTCGTCCAGCGGCAGGGCCGTCTTCTCCACCGAGCGGCGGGCGACGACCTCGTAGGCGGCCGTGGACCCGTCGGCCAGCAGCACCTCCACGCGGGCGCCCTCGGCGACCCCGGCCAGCGGGTACAGGGCGCCGGGCCCGGCCGCGGCGGTGTCGACGTGGCCGGCGACCACGGTGGTGCCCTCGCCGCCCGGGGCGGCGCTCCAGCGGTACCAGCCGACGACGTCGCCGTCGGCGGGCACGTCGAAGGCGCCGTCCTCGCGCACGCCGACGTCGACGAGGGGGGCGTCGACGCCGAGGTCGGGGATGCGCAGCCCCACGGGCGCGGGCCGCGCGGCCGGCACCGTCGGGGTGGCCGGCCGCGCGGTCCACGACGGGCGCGCGGCGGGGTCCGGACCGGTGACGGGGCCGGGGGTCGGCGCGCTGGTGGCCACCGCCGCGGGGGGTGGTGCGGCGGCAGCCGGCCCGAACTCCTGCGCGGGCCGGCTGCCCCACCACGCCCCCACGAGGGCGAGCCCGGCGAGCGCCGACACCGCGCACAGCAGCGCCTGCGCTCGCCCGGTCACGACCGGTCGGCCGGCTGGGTGCGGCGGATCGCGACGAGACCGGCACCGGCGGTCACCAGGGCCAGGGCGCCGGCACCGGCGACCCAGCCGGGCAGGCCGTCGCTGGCGAGGCCGGCCTCGCCCGAGGGCACGCCGCTCGGGCTGGAGCCGCCGCCGTGGACGGTCTGGGTGGCCAGCTGCAGGTTGCCGTCCTCGGCCGAGCCCCACGCGTACACGATGGTCTGCACGCCCTCGGGCAGGTTCACGTCGGCCGGGCCGATCGCCACGTCGGAGGTCCCGGCGAGCACGACGTCGGCGGAGACGGTGCCGGCGGGCACGGTCGCGCTGGCCTCGTTCGGGTTGGTCAGCCCGGTCAGGACGGGCTGGCCGCCGGCGCGCACGTCGACGGCCGGGGCGGCCGCGGTGTGCCGGACGGTGAGCTCGGCCTCGCCGGGCGCCAGGTCGGACGGGTCGTTGACGAACGGGGTCAGCACGGGCGTGCCCTCGGCCGACAGGTGGGCGGCGACGGTGACGTTCGCGCCCGCCGGCACCTGCACCCCGTCGGCGGAGATCGCCGGCTCGGTGCTCTCCGGGTCCGCGCCGGCCGGGTACACGGCCAGGTCGTAGCTGCCGGCGGGCAGCTCCTGCGGGTCGGTCAGGGTGCCGGGGGTGAAGCCGGTGAGCAGCGCGTCGCCGTTGGCGTAGACGTCCACGGGGGTGTCCGGCACGCCGTGCAGGATCGAGACGGTCGCGGTGCCCGCGGTCGAGGCGGCGGCGGTGCCGGCCAGGGCGAGCGGGGCCGCGAGCGCCACGAACGGCGCGGCGACGAGGGCGGCGGTGCTGGGAACCTTGCGCACGGGGTCCTCCTCGGGCGGTGGGACGCCGCGGTGGCGTCCCTGTGCCCCCTCTTCCGGCGCGGGGGCGTCCCCGGATGCACGCGGTTCCCGCGTTCTTCGTCAGCCCGGTTCCGGGCCGGTGGCGACGGGCCGGGCGGGGTCGGCGACCCACTGCGACCACGAGCCCGGCCACAGGAGCGCGGGGACGCCGGCGACCTCGAGGGCCAGCAGCGCGTGCGCGGCGGTGACGCCGCTGCCGCAGTAGACGCCCACGGTCCGGCCGGGCTCGGCGCCGAGGGCGGCGAAGCGCTGCCGCAGCTCCCGCGGCGGCAGGAAGCGGCCGTCGGCGCCGACGTTGCCGGTGGTGGGGGCGCTGCGGGCGCCGGGCACGTGCCCGGCGACGGGGTCGACGGGCTCGACCTCGCCGCGGTAGCGCTCGGGCGCGCGGGCGTCGAGCAGGACGCCGTCGCGGGCCAGGCGGGCGGCCGCGTCGGCGTCCAGGACGGGCAGGGCGCCGGGGCGCACCACCACGTCGCCGGGCGCGGGCAGCGGCGCGGCGGTCTCGACGGGGCCGCCCGCGGCGACCCACGCCGCCCACCCGCCGTCCAGGACCCGCACGTCGGGCAGCCCCGCCCAGCGCAGCACCCACCAGCCGCGGGCGGCGCTCGTGGCGGGGCCCGCGTCGGTGACGACGACGCGCGAGCCCTCGCGCACCCCGGCGTCGCGCAGGACCTCCTGCAGCGCCGCGGGGTCGGGCAGCGGGTGCCGGCCGGTGCCGGGGCCGGGCGGGGAGGCGAGCTGGGTGTCGAGGTCGACGTACACCGCGCCGGGCGCGTGGCCGCGGGCGTGCTCGGCGGCGCCGTCGGGCCCGCCGAGGCTCCAGCGCACGTCGAGCACCACGGGCGGGTCGGCGCCCTCCAGCTCGGCGCGCAGCTCGTCGACGCTCACCAGGGGGTGCACGCTGCCAGTGAACACCCGGTGGCCCGAGCGCCCGCCCGCGGTGGCCGGGGCGTCCCCGGCGGCGTATAGTTGAAGCAACAACTTTCGAGGACGGTGCGGTGTGGGACGACGTGCGGGGCGCCTGGGCCTGGGGCTGCTGACGTTCGTGCCCGACCACACGGGCGGGGCGGCCGCGCTGGAGCACGGCCTGCGGCTCGTGGAGCTGGCCGAGGACCTCGGCTACGACACCGCCTGGGTGCGCGTGCGCCACCACGAACCGTTCCTGTCCTCGCCGATGACGTTCTTCGCCGCCGCCTCGCAGCGCACCCGGCACGTGCACCTGGGCACCGGTGTGATCCCCATGCGCTACGAGGACCCGCTGCGCCTGGCCGAGGACGCCGCCACCGTCGACCTGCTCAGCGGCGGGCGCCTGGAGCTGGGCGTCAGCGGCGGCATCCCCGTCACCGCCGGCGTGCTGGACACCGTGCACGGCTCCTCGCCGCGCGGGTTCGCCGGTGAGGCCCAGCACCGCACCGCCCTCCTGCGCGAGGCGCTGGCCGGTCGCGCCGTCGGCCACGCGCCCGACGGCTTCATGTCGCTGCCGGCCGGCAGCGACCTGCGCACCACCCCGCACAGCCCCGGCCTCGTCGACCGCCTCTGGTACGGGGCCGGTTCGCGGGCCAGCGCGGTGCGCACCGGCGAGCAGGGCCTGCACCTGCAGGTGTCCACGCTCAACACCGAGGAGACCGGCGAGCCCTTCGACGTGGCGCAGGCCCACCAGGTCGAGGCCTACCGCGCCGCCCGCGCCGCCGCCGGGCACGGCGACGGCCGGGTCAGCGCCGGGCGGATCCTCCTGCCGCAGCTCGACGGCCGGGACGTCGTGGACCACCGCGAGTTCCTCGACGGCTACCGCTCGGGCATGACGGCGGACGGGCGCCCCAAGGGGCCCGGCGGGCCGCCGATGCGGTTCAGCCCGGCGCTCGCCGGGCGCCCCGACGACCTCGTGGAGGCCCTCCTGCGGGACGCGGCCCTGCCGCTGGTCGACGAGCTGGTCGTCGTGCTGCCCGCCAACGGGCCCGTCGAGGCGCACGAGCGGATCCTGCGCGCGACGGTCGAGCACGTCGCCCCGCACGTGGGGTGGAAGCCCGCCTGAGCCCCGCGGGGCCCGCGCTCACCAGGGCACGGGGCCCGAGCGGTCCAGGAAGCGGCCGGTCGGCCCGTCCGGGCCGATCGTCGCCAGCTCGACGACCGCGTCCGTGCCCTCCGTGACGTCCTGCGGACCGGAGTGCCCGTTGAAGTCGGTGGCGGTGTACCCGGGATCGGCCGCGTTGACCTTCACGTCCGGCCACGCCTTGGCCCACTGGACGGTGAGCATCGTCAGCGCCGCCTTGGACGCGCAGTACAGCGGCGCGGCGAGCGTGGACTCCACGCGCGACGGGTCGCTCGTCACCGCGAAGGACCCCATGCCGCTGGAGACGTTGACGACGACGGGGTGCGCGGAGGCGCGCAGCAGCGGCAGGAACGCGTGCGTGACGCGGACGACGCCGACGACGTTCGTCCCGAGGACGGTGCTCGCGTCCGCGGCCGTCAGCTCCTCCGCCGGCCGGTACGGCTGGTTGAGGCCCGCGTTGTTGACGAGGACGTCGAGGCCGCCCTCGCGGGCCCGGACGTCCGCCACGGCCGCCTCGACGGAGGCGTCGTCGGTGACGTCGAGCTGCACGAACCGCACCCCCAGGGCGTCCGCGGCGGCCCGGCCGCGGTCGGGGTCGCGCGCACCCAGCAGGACGGTGTGCCCGGCCGCGGCGAGGCGGCGGGCGGTCTCGTAGCCGAGGGACCTGTTGGCCCCGGTGATCAGCGTGGTGGTCATGGCGCCACGCTCGCCGGTGCGGGGAGAGCGGGCCAGGACCCGTCCGGCGGGAGGACCGGCAGTACCAGGACCGGACCGCGGCGACAGGGGCACCATGACGACGTGGACGTCGACACCTTCGGCGCGGCGCTGCGGCGCTGGCGCGACCGCCTCTCGCCGGTCGACGTGGGCCTGCCGCACCGGCGCGGGCGCCGCGCGGCCGGGCTGCGCCGGGAGGAGCTGGCCGAGCTGGCGGGGCTGTCCGTGGACTACGTCGTGCGGCTGGAGCAGGGCCGGGCGCGCCACCCGTCGGCGCAGGTCGTGGCCTCGCTGACCCGGGCCCTGCAGCTGAGCGCCACGGAGGTGGAGCACGCGCACCGCCTCGCGGGCCTGCTGCCGCCCTCCCGCGGCGCCGTGTCCACGCACGTCCCACCCGGGGTGCAGCGGGTCCTCGCGCAGCTGTCGCACTTCCCCGCCGCGGTGTTCGGCGCCGACTGGACGCTGCTGACGTGGACACCGGCGTGGGCGGCCCTCATCGGGGACCCCGTCGGCCTGGCGCCGGAACGGCTCAACCTCGTCCGGGCGGTCTTCACGGGCGACGTGGGCGGGCTGGCCGCGTGGCCCGTCCGCAACGCCGACCCGGGCATGCCGGCCGCGCTGGTGGCGGACCTGCGCAGCGCGCTGACCGAGCACCCGGACGACCCGGCGCTCACGGCCCTGGTGGAGGAGATGAGGACCACGAGCACGGACTTCGCCGACCTGTGGGAGCGCGGAGCGGTGAGCCGCCACGTCTCGGCGCGCAAGACGGTCGAGCACCCCCTCGTCGGGGACGTCACCTGCGACTGCGACGTCATGACGGTGCCAGGCAGCGACGTGCGCCTCGTGGTCTACACCGTCGCCGCCGGCTCACCGGACGAGGAGAAGCTGGCGTTCCTGCGCGTGGCGGCCGGCCAGCGCACCGACGCGCCAGGCACCGTCCGCTCCGAGCTCGCCTGAGGCCCTCCGTCGACGAGGAGGCTGCAGAAACGAGGAAGGGGTGCCGGTCCCCGGTACCCACCCCGCGCGGGGTGGTACCAGGGACCGACACCCCTTGCTCGAAGAAGTGTGGCCGGCGGTGTCCTAC